>JAWLFY010000037.1:0-35097 GCA_041685355.1 Pirellulaceae bacterium
TACTCATTGCGTCACTGCTACTCATTGCGTCACTGCTACTCATTGCGTCACTGCTTGGTGGTTTGGTCGATGCGAGTTCGCCGGAAAGCGGCACTTCGATTGAGCGGACTTGTTGAAGGCGGCCGCTGGTTTATCATCGCCGCTCGCGCCGGTCAATCCGACGCAGGCGGCGAGAGAGCGGACGCTTTTCAACCCGTCATCATCCGGGGTTCGACGGTGGCGGGTGCGGATGGTGACGCGGCGGTCCATGGGCGGGGCTTGGCGGTGTTATGATGTCGCCGAGTTCAGAGAATTAAAGACGGCCGGATTGCCAGGAGAGAACGATGACGGGATCGCATTCCGTTCATTCACGTGCAACGCTAATTTTCGAGATCTTGCTCGTTGCGTGTGTCGCGTCCGGCCTCGCCGCGACGGCACGCGCCGCCGAAAGCACCGGTCGGCTCGACGATCGCGATCGCGAAGGGCTGGTCGATCTTCTGCGGGAGGCGCTGCACGAATCCCGGGGATGGGTTCGCATCCACGCGGCGGAGGCCCTTCTGTGGCACGGATACACCGAGGAAGTGGCGGCGGCGTTTTCTGGCGAGGCGAAGACGAATTTTGGGGAGGCGGGGACGAGCGAACCCGAACGCCGGATCGGCATTTGGCGCGTCCTGGCGCGCGCCGCGGAGGGTCCCCAGGGGCGTCAGGAATACGTGGAGCAGATCCGCCGGGCGCTCCGCGACCCCGAAGGTCCCGATCGCGTTCATGCCGCGGAAGCGCTCGCCAAGCTTAATGTGACGTTGACTCCAGAAGATCGCCAAGCCGCGGAGCAACTGTCCGGTTCTGCCGACTTGGCGATCGCCGCCTTTCCGTTGTGGCTGTTGGCCGAGTCGGGCGAGATGGCGGCTCGACCGCGGTTGCTGGAACTGCTTCGGGCGGACGATCCGATCGCCCGCTTGCGAGCCGCTGATGGTCTCCGCCATTTGAAACATTCGTTGACGTCGGCAGAACGGGCAGCGATTGTCCGAGCGGCGACGTCCGAGCCTGACGATTCGCCGGCCAAGGTGTACCTGGCGGGAACCGCTTGGCTGATCATGCCTGCGGGGGCGAACGGGTCTGTCTCGGGAGTGGCCCGAGAGACGTTGGGCGACGTGCTCCGGGCGCGGGCCGTCGAGGGATCGGCGGGCGAACGCTACGCCGCGGTGATGGCCATCGCCGAGGGCGGCACCTCGGTCAGCCCCGACGGCACCAAGGGGGACGTGCGGCGTTTGCGTGAATTGCTCGACGACGGCGACACCGATGTTCGGCTTGCGGCCGCCCATGCGCTGCTCCGCATCGACCGCCGAGTTCCTCACCGGATGGTCGCGCTCGACTGGATTGTCATCTCGGTTTACATGCTAGGCATGCTGCTGGTGGGCTGGTATTACTCGCGGCGAGTCACCACGACCGATGATTATCTGCTCGGCGGACGGACCATGAGGCCGTGGGCTGTCGGCTTGTCATTATTCGCGACGCTGTTGAGCACGATTACCTACTTGTCGTGGCCGGGCGAGATTATCAAGCACGGCCCGATGATGCTCTGTTCTTTGATGGCTTACCCCTTCGTCGCGTGGGTCGTCGGTTGGGCGTTGATCCCTTATTTCATGAAGCTGAACGTCACCAGCGCTTACGAGATCCTGGAGGCCCGGTTGGGATTAAGTGTCCGCCTGTTGGGGTCCGTCTTCTTTCTCTCGCTTCGGTTGTTGTGGATGGCAGTGATCATCTATGCGACCATCAGCACGGTGCTGGTGCCGTTGATGGGATTGGACCCTTCGGCGACGCCATGGCTGTGCGCGTTGTTGGGAGCGATCACGGTCATCTACACATCGCTGGGAGGGTTGCGGGCGGTGGTGTTCACCGATGTTATCCAAACGACGATTCTGTTTGGCGGGGCGATTTTGGCGGTCATCGTGATCAGCACCGAGATGGGAGGCGTCTCGGCATGGTGGCCGACCGAGTGGTCACCGAATTGGCAGGAACCGAAGTTCGGTTACGACCCGAACGCACGGGTGACATTGGTCGGGGCATTTATTGCCGCGTTCACCTGGTTCACTTGCACGGCGGGTTCGGACCAGATGGCGATTCAACGTTATTTATCGACGCGTGACGTCCGTGCGGCACGTCGGATGTTCAATATTTCGCTCGTGACCAGCGTTTCGGTCCAACTGTTTCTCGCCTTGCTCGGCTTTGCCCTGCTGGGGTACTTTCGTGCCCACCGTTACATCCTCAGCGATGGTCAGACGATCTCGTCGCACGCGGACCAATTGTTCCCGCAGTTTATCGTTGTCGGGTTACCCGCGGGGATCAGCGGTCTGGTGGTTGCCGGCCTGCTCGCCGCGGCCATGTCGAGCCTCTCCTCGGGGCTGAATTCGTCATGTTCGGTGGTGACGGTCGACTTCATCGACCGTTTTCGCAAAACCCGCGACACCGAACTCGATCACGTCCGGCTGGCTCGTTACATCTCTGTGGTCATCGGCGTGATCGTCGTCGTGCTCAGTTCGTTTGTCGGTGTGGTGCATGGAAATATGCTGGAGATCGCTTATAAGGTCACCAATCTGTTGGTGGTCCCTTTATTTGGGCTGTTCTTTATGGCGATGTTTGTCCGCTGGGCGACACCATTGGGGACGATCGTCGGCGCGATCGCCGGGTTAACGGTGGTCAGCGCGATCAACTATTGGAAGGAAATCACCGGCACGGAAGGGATCAGTTTTTTGTGGGCGATGCCTCTGTCGTTCCTGGCCCAAATCGGGACAGGCGCCATCGTCAGCCTGCTGCCGATCGGTCGACGCCCGGAGATGAAGCCGGAAGACCTGATCGCGGATTGAGTGTTCCGGCGGTGGCGCTCCGCTGCCCCGGCTACCCACGACGAATCCGGATGGGCCCGAATCATGGAGGTAGGTTGGGAATGAATGACTTCGCGGGGGCGGGGCCGCTTTCGTGTCCGCTCTGTGGTTGGGGCGAGGTGTCGGGGTTTCATCGCGATCGGGGGCGGGAATATCGGCGATGTGACCGGTGTCGGTTGGTGTTCGTGCCGCCTCGTTTTTTTCTTTCGCGGGCTTCGGAAAAGGCGTGTTACGATCGGCATGAAAATCACCCGGATGATCCTGGTTATCGACGGTTCCTTTCGCGGCTTGCCGACCCGTTGATGGCGGTTCTTCCCGACGGCGCGCGGGGGCTCGATTTCGGTAGCGGTCCGGGGCCGACGTTGTCGGTGATGTTGAGCGAGTCGGGGTTTCGGATGGCGATCTTTGATCCGTTCTATGCACCGGACCGCGACGTGTGGGACCGCGAGTACGACTTCGTCACGGCGACGGAGGTGCTGGAGCATTTGCATCGACCGGGGGTCGAACTCGAACGGGTGTGGTCGGTGATCCGTCCGGGCGGATGGCTGGGGGTGATGACGAAGCGGGTTCACGGCGCGGACGCGTTCGCGCGGTGGCACTACAAGGCGGACCCGACGCATGTGATCTTTTTCTCGGAGGAGACCTTCGCGTGGCTCGCTCGTCGCTGGGAGGCCGAACTGCGGGTGGTTGGCGGGGACGTGGTGATGCTTCGGAAGTCGGGGTGACGCGGTGGGTTTGTAAGGGGCGTGGGCAGTGGTGTAGAATGCGAGTCCTGCCTTGTTTCCCACCCCATCCCACCTGGGAATGTCGTCGCCATGATGGAGATGTTTTTGCCCGCGCGGATTCGCCGGTTTGTCATGCCGTATGCCTGGGTCGTGGGGCTTTTGGTTCCCGGTTGCCTGCTCGGTGTGTTTGCCGGGGGCGCTGCGGCGAACGAGCCGGCGGCGGCGAGCCCGGCATCATCGGAGGACGCGACGGGGGACGAGGGGCGTTCGGCGGAGCTGGGGATTTCGTTCGAACGCGATGTCCGTCCGATCTTGAAGGCGGCGTGCTTCCATTGCCACGGCGAGGCGGGGGAGTTGAACGGGGGGCTCGACGTCCGCTTGGTCCGGTTGATGGTTGAAGGGGGGCACGGCGGCGAGGCGGTGGTCCCGGGGGACGCGGAAGCGAGTCTGTTGTTCCAGCGAGTTCGCGACGGGGAGATGCCGCCGGACGCGGGGCACGGGCTCGACGACGACCAAGTGGCGTTGATCGGTCGCTGGATTGACGCCGGTGCGCGGACGTTGCGGCCGGAACCGGAGACGTTGGACGGTCCGTTGATCACGGCGGAGGATTTGGCGCACTGGTCGTTGCAGCCGATTCGTCGTCCGGCGGTACCGGCGGTCGATACGCCGCGGTCGGTCACGAACCCGATCGACGCTTTCGTGCTCGCGAAGTTGGAGGCGGAAGGCCTCGACTTTTCGCCGCCGGCGCCGGGGGACCGGTTGGCCCGTCGATTGGCGATCGATTTGTGGGGTTTGCCGCCGTCGCCGGAGATGATCGCGTCGCTTTCGGGGGACGGGTCGCGGGGCAACTATCGGCGATGGGTGGATCGTTTGCTGGCGTCCCCTCGGTATGGCGAGCGATGGGGCCGACATTGGCTTGATGTCGCGGGCTATGCGGACAGCGAGGGGTATTCCGTCGACGATGCGGAGCGGAAGCACGCTTGGCGGTACCGCGACTACGTGATCGATTCGTGGAACGACGACAAACCGTTCGACAAATTTGTTGTCGAGCAGATCGCGGGCGACGAGTTGGTGACGTCGCCGATCGACGATTTGGCGCCGGAGGATGCGGAGCGGTTGATCGCGACCGGTTTCTTGCGGATGGCGCCGGACGGCACGGGTGGCAAGGTGGACGACGCCGGGATCGCGCGGAACGAGACGATCGCGCGGACGGTCGAGATCGTATCGTCGTCACTGATGGGGATGACGGTGGCGTGCGCCCAATGTCACGACCACCGGTACGACCCGATCCCGCACACCGATTACTACCGACTGCGGGCGATTTTTGATCCGGCGCTCGATTGGAAGGATTGGAAATCACCGGCCCAGCGTGCGGTGTCGCTATACACGTCGGAGGATCGGGCGAAGGCGGCGGAGATCGAGGCGGAGGCGAAGAAGATTTTGTCGGAGCGGTCGGTGAAGCAGAAGGAGTTCATCGCCGCGACGTTCGAGAAGGAGCTCGCGAAGTTGCCGGAGGAAATTCATGACGCGGCGCGGGCGGCGTACGAGACACCGTCGAAGGAGCGAACCGACGAGCAGAAGGCGTTATTGAAGAAGCATCCCAGCTTAAACGTTTCGGCGGGGTCGCTTTACCTGTACGACCGCAAGGCGGCGGACGAATTGAAACGGCTTGCGGCGGAGGCGGAGAAGATTCGGTCTCGGAAGCCGGAAGAGCATTTCGTTCGCGCGTTGGTGGAGCCGCCGGAGAGCGAAGCCGAGTCATTCTTGTTCGACCGGGGCGACCACGAGCAGCCGAAGGAGCCTTTGGAGCCGGGCGGGTTGACGGCGGTTTCGATGAACGCGGAGGGGTTGCCGGGGATTCCGGTTGACGACGCGGAGCGATCCACGACCGGTCGACGGTTGGCGTTCGCGCGTCGATTGTCCCACCCGGATCACCCGCTGACGGCTCGCGTGATCGTGAATCGGGTGTGGATGCACCATTTCGGACGCGGGTTGGTGCCGACGCCGGCTGACTTCGGGATGTTGGGCGAACCGCCGACCCATCCGGAATTGCTCGATTGGTTGGCGTCGGAGTTGATCGATTCGGGGTGGAGCGTCAAGCATCTGCACCGGTTGATCCTCTCGTCGACGACGTTTCGTCAGGATCTCCGCACCGACCCGCGTCATCAGGAGGCGGATCCCGACAACGCGTTGTTTGGCGGGGCGCGGTTGCGTCGGCTCGACGCGGAAGCGGTTCGCGACGTGGCGTTGGCGACGTCGGGAAAGTTGGTTCACGAGCTTGGCGGACCGCCCGTCCCGGTGATGGCGGATCGCGTGGGTCGGTGGGTGCTTGGGGTCGAGAACTTGAACGCCGGTCGGCCAGGGGACGTGATCCCGCTTGGGCGGCGAGAGTTCCGCCGCAGCGTCTATGTGCAGGCCCGACGGAGCCGTCCGGTCGCGGTGCTCGACACGTTCGATTGGCCCCGCATGGATCCGAATTGCGACCGCCGTCGGGCGTCGACGGTGGCGACGCAGTCGTTGATGTTGATGAATAGCGATTTCGTGGTCGACGTCGCCGACGATTTCGCCGAGCGTGTGATCCGCGAGGCGGGCGGGGAGGCGAGTCGTCAAGTGGCTCGCGTGTGGCAGATCGCCTACGGCCGGGTCCCGGACGAAACCGAGGCGAGTGCGGCGGAGGCGTTTTTGCGGGGGCAACGGGGCGCGCTCGAGTCGGCCGAGGACGTCTCGGCCGAGGGCGCGGCGGAAAAGGCGTTGAGCACGCTTTGCCAAACGGTGCTGAGCAGCAACGCGTTCCTGTACGTCGACTGAGAGCCTATCCGAAAAGGGGGCAGACCCTCTCTTGGAGCGAGCTCAGCGTCAGCGAAGAACTCAGCGTCAGCGAAGCACGTCGATAAGCGGTTAATCTTGACGTCAACTGGAGAGCCACAAAGGGCCTGACCCCTTTTTGGACGGTCCGCGATCCCTGTGAAGTAATCTCGCGAAGGAATGTTTCTCGATGAGCCATCATTTTCAATCACGACGCGACCTGTTGACCGGATCGGCTTTGCAAGTCAGCACGCTGGCGTTGGCGTGGATGATGGGGCGCCGCGACGCGTCGGCCAATCCGCCCAAGCCGGCGTTGGAGCCGCAGGTATTCGACACGACGCCGAAGCCGACGGCTCATCCGCCGAAGGCGAAGGCGATGATTTCTCTGTGGATGCAGGGTGGGCCGAGTCATCACGACCTGTTCGATCCGAAGCCGGAGATGGCGAAGTACGACGGGGAGCCTTTTCCGGGGGAGATCAAGTACGACAACGCGGCGCAGGCGAGTTCAAAGGTGTTCGCTTCGCCATGGAAATTCGCGCCCCGCGGCGAATGCGGGATGGAACTGTCGGAGTTGATTCCGCATACCGCGTCGATCGCCGACGAGATCTGTTTGATCCGTTCGATGCAGACGGGGGTGAATAACCACGGCCAATCGATCCGGGCATTGCAGACGGGTCGGAACTTGGCTGGTCGTCCGACATTGGGAAGTTGGTTGACGTACGGGCTGGGGTGCGAGGCGGACGACTTGCCCGCGTTCGTCGCGTTGATCGATCCGGGCCAGTTGCCGGTGCTTGGGGTGGAGAACTGGCAGAACGGCTTTCTGCCGTCGATCTATCAGGGGACGGTGGTCAGGCCGAGCGAGCCGCGGATCTTGGACTTGACCGCGCCCGGCGACCGGGACGGGGACGTCCAGCGTCGTTCGCTCGAGTTCTTGGAGGGTCTGAACCGGAGGCACTTGGAGGAGCATCCGGGGTATCTCGACTTGCAAGCCCGGATGGCGTCTTACGAGCTTGCCGCGAAGATGCAGATCGCGGCGACCGACGCGCTCGATTTGTCGCAAGAGTCGCGGGCGACCAAGGAGTTGTACGGGATGCACGCGGAGGACCCGAGGACGCGGGAGTACGGGTCGCGATGTTTGCTGGCCCGGCGGCTGATCGAGCGGGGCGTGCGGTTCGTTCAGGTCTATACGCAGAACCAGGCGTGGGACAGTCACAATTCGATCATCAAGCGTTTACCGGCGGCGTGTCGTCAGGTCGACCAGCCGTCGGCGGCGTTGGTGAAAGACTTGAAGTCGCGTGGGTTGCTCGATTCGACCGTCGTGCACTGGGGCGGCGAGATGGGGCGGTTGCCGGTGATTCAGAACGACGCGGGTCGGGAGAAGATCGGGCGGGATCACAACACGTACGGGTTCAGCAGTTGGGTAGCGGGTGGCGGGTTCCGAGCCGGTCACGTGCACGGTTCGACGGACGAGTGGGGGCACCGCACGGCCAGCGACCCGGTGCACCACTACGACTACCACGCGACGTTGCTCCATTTGTTCGGTCTCGACCATTCGGAACTGTCTTACCGGTGGGCGAACCGGGAGCAGACCTTGACCGATAGCCAACCGGGGAAGGTGATCGAGGGGTTGTTGGCGTAGTCGAATCGCGAACCAGGGTTAATGATCGCTGGCGGCCGCGAGGCGGTTTGCCAGATCGATCGCTTGATCGCGGGATTCGATTTCGCCGTCGAGTTGGGCGTCGCGGAGCGATTGGAGGATCGACCGGAAGTGGGGTCCGGGGCGGAGTCCGAGTTGTTGTTGCAGGTCGTTGCCTGTCAACAGCGGTGGCGGCTCGAGTTGGTCGGTCGGAGATCGCATGGCGTTTCGGACGAAACGGATCGAGTCGTCGGCGATTTCGGGGGCATTGAGTTCGGCGAATCGCGCGGCGGTGCAGGTTTCGGCGACGTCGACGACGGTATCGGCGTCTCGACCGATGAGCACCGGTTGGACTTGGGACCACGGGCGGCGACGCGCTTCGGCGACGGTCTGCCAATCCCGAACGGCGGCGGTGACGGCCCGGCGTTCGCTGTTGGAGAGCCGCCACCTTTTGCTGACCTGATCGAGACCGGCGAGGGGATCGTCGCTGGCGAGAAGGACGATCGCGAGGGCAAGGGGGAACGGATCGGTGCGGCGGAGATCCGCGGATGGGCGGTGGGACAGGAGGTGCGTGGCGAGCGGTAAGTCGACCGCTTCGAGTCCTGGCCAGACGTGTTCGCCGAGTCCGGTGTCGCGGAGTTGGCGGAGTCCTTCGGGGGCCCGGTCGGCGACGAGGATCCGGCGGATCTCGGCCCCGATGCGTTCGTCGCTGACGATTCGGATTTCGGACGCGTGGCGGCGGATCGCTTCGAAGGTGCGTGGTTCTTTTCGAAACCCGAGCGCGGTCGCGAAGCGGACGGCGCGGAGCATTCGCAGTTTGTCTTCGCGGAACCGTTCGGTCGGGTCGCCGATGGTTCGCAGCAGCCCCGCCTGGACATCGGCTCGCCCGCCGACGTAATCGATGACTTGGTGTGTTTGCGGGTCGTAGAACATCCCGTTGATCGTGAAGTCGCGGCGGAGGGCGTCTTGTTCCGCGTTGCCAAAGTGGACCGAATCGGGGCGACGGCCATCGGAATAGGTGCCGTCGCTGCGAAACGTCGCGACTTCGATCGGGTCGGGCGAGGGAGCCGGTTCGGGCGAGGGAGCCGGTTCGTTCGGACCGGGGCGCGGGCTTGAACCTTGGGGCGCCGAAGCGGGGCGGGACGGGGCGTCGCTAGTGCGGTTGGGGATGACGCCGATGACGCCGAAGGCGGCCCCGAAGGTCAGGGTCCGGCGTTTCCCGAAGACTTCGCGGATCGCATCGGGGGTGGCGTCGGTCGCGACGTCGAAGTCTTTCGGCACGATTCCCAGGAGCGCGTCACGGACACACCCTCCGGCGAGGTAGGCGACAAAACCGCGTGTCTGTAGCTGTTGGACGATCTGGCGTGCTTCGTGGGAGCGGTCGCAGCCGATCAGGGAGTCGACGGTTTGGTGGCTGAAGGTGGTCACGGGATGGTCGGTATGGGTGGGGCTGGCTGTTAGGAGTGAGGCTGGTCCGGGTCGGGTACGGGGGGGTGACGCGGGGAGAATCGGGGTGATTCGATCCGGGGCGTCGAACGTGAAGGGTAACCTCGATTGTCGATCGGCGTCGTGTTTTGTAAAAGCTGGGGATGCGTTCGGCAAAACCGATGACCCGGCGAAAGCGGGGCGTGGTGGGGGTGATCTTCCGCCACGAGAAATTGTTGATCATCCGGCGGTCGTTGACCGTGACGGCACCGGGGATGTTATGTTTACCAGGTGGCGGGATCGAAACGGGGGAAACGGAAGCGGACGCGTTGGTTCGGGAGATGCAGGAGGAGTTGGCGATCGACGTCACGCCACGGCGTCTATGTTGGCGAAGCGTCACGCCGTGGGGAACCAATTTGGCGTGGTGGCTTGCCGACTTGGACCCCGAGATCCTCCCCGTGCCGAATCCGGACGAGGTCGCGGAGGTTCACTGGATGACGCGGGACGAGATCTGTACCGCGAAGGAGATGTTGCCGAGCTTGCCCGCGTTCATCGAGGCGTGGCGGGGTGGGCGGATCGTATTGGACCGACCGGGCGATACGTCGTCGTCGGATTGACACCGCGTGAGCAAGGACAAGGAGTGGGCATGATCGTCGACGTTCACAGTCACGTGTGGGCTTATCCCGACCACTTCAGCGACACCTTTCGTGAACAGGCCCGCCGCGCCCAGGGTGGTATCGAGGTCGATTTGTCGACACCGATCGAGCGGTACTGGGCGAGTTGTCCGGACGACGAAACGGTGGTCCGGGTCGTGTTTGGCGGGAAGGCGAAGCTCAGCGGTTTGTGGGTCGATGACCGATACGTCGCGGACCACGTCGCCGATCACGGGGGGCTGCTCGGGTTTCTTTCGGTCGATCCGACCCAGGAGGGTTGGGAGGAGGAGATGCGGCACGGGCACCGGGAGCTTGGGCTGTGCGGCATCAAGTTGCTCCCGATGTACGCCGGATTCATGCCGCAGGACGAGCGGCTCGATCCGCTTTGGCGATACGCGACCGAGCACCGGTTGCCGGTGCTGTTGCATACCGGGACGACCTTTGTCCGGCAGGCACCGATCGCGTGTACTTATCCGAGGCACCTCGATGAGGTGGCGATCCGTTTTCCCGACGTCAAGATCATCATGGCGCACTTCGGGCATCCGTTCGAAGGGGAGTGCATCGCGGTCGCACGCAAGCACCCGAACGTCTACACCGACATCAGCGCGTTGCACTACCGGCCGTTCCAGTTCTTTCGTTCGTTGATGTTGGTGCAAGAGTACGGGGTTTGGTCGAAGGTCCGTTTCGGGACCGACTATACGTTCACGACGGTGAACGCGACGGTTCAGACGTTACATGAGCTGAATGACTTGTTCGGCGGATCGGATCGTCGCGCCCGGCTGAGCGAGGAGGCGATCGAAGAGATGTTGCATCGGGACACGTTGAGCGTGTTGGGGCTCGCCCATCCCGAGCGGGGCCGCGGCGGCGGCGCACGCGATTGAATGACGGGCGCGATTGAATGACGGGCGCGTGTCGCCCGGGCTAGGTCTCAAAAGGTCGTCTTTCGCTCTGCGAAGGCGACGTTTTCCGGGATTTTTGCGGAGCGAAAGGCGACCATGAACCCTTTACGGATCGCCTAGTTTTGGAGGACTTCTTGCAGTTGCCGGAATAGCCGGTCGACTTCGTGGCGGGTTTCGTCGTCGAGGTGGAACGCGACGGGGCCGCGAACGGTCGCGTTTTTGAAGACGCCTTGTCGGACGAGGAGATACTTTTCGACCGCGAGGAAGCCGTCCAGGCCGGATTGCATGGCGACCAGCGCCGAGAGCGGTTGGCTGATCGCGTAGGTTTTTGGCTCGTCACCGCGCCGCAGCCCGTCCCAGAGGGCGACGATGGCGTCGATCAGGTCTGCGCCGGGCATGGTACCGACGATGCCGCGGCGGTAGCTGTCCACCAGCGCGATGCCGCCGGAACCTTCGAAGACCCGTGCCCGTCCGCCGGTCGCGTCGCGTAGCGCGGAGAGTTGTGGCCCGATCGGAACCGCTTCGGGTTTGAACAGAACGGTCTCGGGGCCGAACGCGTCGAGCAGTTTCGCCATTTTGTCGACGCCGAGCGGTTTGCCGACATATCCGCTCGCGTCTTGAACGACCAGCGGCAGCGACGTTTCCCGGACGAGGCGTTCGAAGTAGAGCAGCAATTCGTCCGGTGACGGGGGCACGCTGACCGGCGGGATCGCCATTAACGCGGTCGCCCCGGCGTGCTCGGCATGTTTGGCCAACTCGATCGCGGAGAACGTACTTTCGGCGCCCACGCTGATGATGCAGGGGCCCCGATCGCGGGCGGCCGCACAGAGTGTCTCGGTGACGCGCATCCGTTCGTTGGTGCTTAACCGCAGCACCTCGCTGACCATGGCGAAGGTAATGCCGTCCGCCCCACGGTCGAAGAGGTGGTCGACTTCGCAGCGGAGCGTGTCGAAGTCGATTGTCTCGTCCGCGTGATATGGCAGCTGAACGACGGGGAGAACGCCGGACAAGGGGGACGCATCCCGATTCGTCTCGTCGGCAACGCGTCGCGATTCCGTGTTTGACAAAATTGGGCCTCTCGGGAAGCGAGTGAAGGTGTCGGCAATTTTGCTCAGTTTACCGATGAAACCGACCGATTTTTCCACCGAGTTCCGCGGACGGAGTGGAGTCGAGGTGCTTACCGAGCATTGCTAGGGCCGCGGGCTGGCGCCTTCGCGTTATGATGCCGTCAGTCGACCGCGACGGTTTCCCAGCTTCGGGACTCGGCCGATCGGAGGATCGCGACGTTCACCCGCAGGGTTTGGATGCCGTCGGGGAGGTCACACAGGGGCGGGGCTTGTCCGTCGACCGCGGCGAGAAACGATTCTGCCTGGCGTACGAATAGCCCGTCACGTCCCGTCGGTGCCGTCGGTTCTTCGTGCCACGGTTCCTCCGGGGTTTTGCACCACAGCCACCGTCCGCGATGCATTTCGAAGCGGACCATTCCCCGGTCGCACACGACCGTGATCGTCCCTTCGTTCGCCGGTTGGTGTTGATTCAGCGAGTAGTTCGCGAGCAATCGCGAATGCCGCGCGATCAGGTGGACGGTATCTTCGACGGTCACATCGGGGAGGACTTGGTGGTCGGCATCGGCGACGAGTTCGGTCACGGGCCCGACCAACCATTCCGCGGCGTTCACGACGTGCGTCAGCGCGTCTTGGATGGCGCCGCCGCCGGTCGAGCGGTCGCGATAGTAGATTTCGCGGTAGGCCGGGCGATAGAACGGGAAGTGTTGGCCGGAGGTGGCGAGCAATTGGACGGGACGTCCGAACCGGCCGGATTTCAAGGCGTCGCGCATCGCCTGGAGTGCCGGGTGGGCCCGGTAGACGTAGGCGACCGCAACCGGAACTTGACGAACGCGGGCGAGTTTGAGCAGTTCATCGGTACCGGCCAGGGTCGTCCCGAGCGGTTTTTCGATCAGCACCGGTACGTCCGCGTCGATCAGTTGACGTGCCATCGGGACGTGCAGGTTGGCGGGTGTGCAGATCACCGCCATTTCGGGGCGAGCGGCCAAGGCGGCGTCAAAGTCGGCGAACGTTTCGGAGAGTCCGTATTCGGATGCGACCGCGTCGCGAACGCGTGCATCGGAATCGCAAAGGGCGACGCGGACGCGGCCGGTTTGCAAGAAACAGCGGACGTGACGTTCGCCGATCGAGCCTCCCCCGACGACCAGGAGCCTTGGCGACGTTGTGGCGGCGTGGGGTGCACTCACTCGTGGGCCTCGTGAAATCACTTGGTGGGTGTTCGCGGCGGGTGTCGGGGGCAGGCATTTGGGGAGATGCGTCTTGTCGGAAGATTCTCTCACGTGGGCGTCGCGATTCTAGTGGGGAGGGAAGTTTGCGACGGGGTGGGTGAGCGGGATCGAGGGAGAAATCGCGGCGGATGATCGGTCGTGGTCGACGCTGGCGGACATTTGCTGCATCATGTCGGATCGTTTCGTGTCGGCGCACCGCAACAACGGTTGGGGACTGATGGCCGATATTTCCCGACCGTTGCAAGATTGTTTTGACGGGCACCTTTTTTACTCGCGAGAGCCGTGACCGATGTCAGGTGATGAACCGTCGATCCGACAGCTTTTTGACCTTGGGGGCAGGGTCGCGTTGGTGACTGGCGGGAGCGGGTATTTGGGTGGCGCGATGGCTCGGGCATTGGCGGAGGCCGGGGCTCGCGTGGCGGTGTCGAGCCGTGTTTTGGAGAAGGCTCGGGAGGCGGCGGCGGAACTGCCGCCGGTCGATTCGGGTCCACACTTCGGCGTCGAGCTCGACCACATGGACGAGACTTCGATCGCGGCGGGGTTTTCGTCGGTGGTCGAGCAGGGGGGCGGGGTCGACGTGTTAGTGAACAACGGTCACGAGCCGTTGGCGAGCGATTGGACGGACGTGACGGGCGAGCAGTTTACGCGGCAGCTGTCCAACGCGACCGGCTATTTTTTGCTGGCCCGTCGCCTCCGTGAGCACGCCGTCGCGCGCGGGTCGACGGCTAGCGTGATCATGATCGGTTCGATGTACGGCGTCGTCGCGTCGTACCCGGACGCTTACACCGAGATCGGCCCCGCCAGTCCGGTTGCCTATCACACGCTGAAGGGCGGGTTGATTCAGATGACTCGGCATTTGGCGGCGTACTGGGCGGGGGACCGGGTGCGGGTCAACTGTCTTAGTCCCGGTCCGTTTCCGGCGCCGGGGGTGGCCCCCGAGTTGATCGAAAGGTTATCGCAGAAGATCCCTGTGGGTCGGATCGGCGTTCCGCACGAGCTCAAGGGTGCGATCGTGTACTTGGCGTCGGACGCGAGCAGCTACGTCACCGGGCAGAACATGATCGTCGACGGAGGCTGGACCGCTTGGTAGCGGAGCGGCGCAAGCCGCCCGGTGTTTCGAGGGATGTTTCGCCGCGGAACCGGACGGCTTGCGCCGTTCCGCTACAGGGGGCGAGCCGCGGAACCGGACGGCTTGCCCCGTTCCGCTACAGGGGGCGAGAGCCGTACGGCCGGACGGGGATGGGATCAGGCTTCGTGGGTGTCGTCGGCTGGGGCGAGGTTTCGCAGTTCTTGGAGCATGCGGTCGACGATTCGCTCGAGTTCGGGGAGTAATTTTTTGACGCCGGTGAGGTCACCTTCGCGGGCGAGCGATTCGATTCGGGTGGAGGCCTTTTCGACCTGATCGGCGGCGAAGAGTCGCGCGGAGCTTTTGAGAGTATGGGCGGCCCGTTTGACCTCGGCGGCCTCTCCGGCGGGAAGTTTCGTGCGGAGGGTATCCATGATCGATTCGCATTCGCCGGCGAACACATCGGCGAGCCTGCGGACGCCGGCCTCGCCACCGGCGACACGTTTGGAGGCGAGGTCGAGATCGATGACCGAAGCGTTGTGGTTTGCGGCTTCGGGGCGGTCGCCGGATGATTCGGCGTTTTCGGTTGGTTCGTTGGGCGTTGTCGCGTCGTCTTGATCGTGCGGGTCGGCTCGGGGGCCTGGCTGGTGCGACTCAGAGCCGTCGGGGGCGTGTCGGTTTGGGCCTAGGTGGTCGGGTTTCATCGTCCGCCGTTCAGGGGGCGGTGCGGATCGGGGTGGGGCGAATCGGGCCATCGCTTCTTGAAGCGGCTTTAGGTGGATCGGTTTGGGGAGGTAATCATCCATCCCGGCATGGCGACAGGCGTTGGCGTCTTCGGGCATGGCGGCGGCGGTGAGCGCGATGATCGGGATATGTTCTCCGGTATCGGCTTCGCGTCGCCGGATTTCGGCGGTCGCTTCGAGCCCGTCCATGCGTGGCATGTGCATGTCCATCAGGATCACGTCGAACGGTTCTTTCGACCATCGTTCGATCGCGGCTTCGCCGTCGGCGGCGATCACGGGGGTGTGGCCGGCGGCGCGGAGCAGTCCGATGGCGACTTGTTGGTTGGTCAGCCCGTCTTCGGCGACCAAGACACGCATCGGCGGACAGGGCGGGAGTTCGGCCGGTTCGGGGTCCGTGGGGGCGTCACGGTCGAGATCCATCACGCTGAGGACGGCATCGAGCAGTTCCGACTGGACGACGGGTTTGGTCATGTAGCGAGCGATGCCCGCTTCGCCGCACCGCGCGACGTCTCCGGCGCGGCTTCCGGAGGAGAGCATGATCATCCGCGTGTCGACACGCCGGCATGTTTCACGGACGCGGTTGGCGACTTCGAAGCCGTCCATCCCGGGCATCATGCAATCGAGGACGACGAGTCGGTATGGGGTACCGTCGGCGGCGGCCCGTTCGATCTGTTTGATCGCTTCGGGGCCGTCGGCGACGACATCGGGGGAGAACCGCCAGGTGGTAAAGATTTCACGGAGGATTTTTCGGTTGGTCGCGTTGTCGTCGACGACGAGCACGGGGAGTTTGGCGAGGTCGGAGAGTTCATGTGCCGGGTCGACGCCTTGGGACGCGGCGGGGTCGAGCCGGATCGTGAACTTGAACGTGGTTCCGACGCCCGGTTCGCTTTCGAGTTGGAGCGTGCCGCCCATCAATTCGACGAGTTGTCGGGAGATCGTAAGTCCGAGCCCGGTGCCGCCGAATTGGCGGGTGGTCGAGGCGTCGACTTGGGTGAACGCTTCGAGGACGGCTGCCTGTTTTTCGATCGGGATGCCGATGCCGGTGTCGCGGATGGTAAACGTTAACCAGAGGTCATCGCCGAGGTCTTGTTCGGCCTTGTTGACGTCGACAGCGACTTCGCCCTGTTCGGTGAACTTGATCGCGTTGCTGATCAGGTTGATCAGGATTTGGCGGATGCGTCCCGGGTCACCGAGCAGTCGATCGGGGATATCGGGGGCGACGCGACAGGCGATTTCGAGGCCTTTTTCGGCGGCCCGGACGGTGAGCGTTTGGCCGCTTTTGCCGACCGTATCGCGGAGGGAGAAGGGGATCCGTTCGAGTTCGAGTTTCCGGGCTTCGATTTTCGAGAAGTCGAGAATGTCGTTGAGCAATCCGAGGAGTGATTCGGCGGACTGTCCGACCAGTTCGACGTATTCCTGTTGTTCCTGGGAGAGTCGGGTTTGGCGGAGCAGTTCGGTCATCCCGATGATCGCGTTCATCGGGGTACGGATTTCGTGGCTCATGTTGGCCAAGAAATCGCCTTTGGCGCGGTTCGCCTCGGCGGCTTCTTCGAGCGCTGTTCGGAGGGCGTCTTGGGAGCGTTTCAGTTCGGTGACGTCTCGGGAGATGCCGAAGGTTCCGATGGTACGGCCTTTGGTGTCACGGAGCGGCATCTTGGTCGACATGCACCAGGAGTCGGGTTGGTCGGGCCACGTTTCGCGTTCGATCCGATCGACGAGCGGTTCTCCGGTGCGGATGATTTGCAGTTCGTCGGCGCGTGCCGAGCGGGCGTGTTCTTCGGTGAAGATGTCGGCGTCGGTTCGGCCGACGACTTGGTCCGCGCTGTCGAACCCGAATTTGCGGGCCATCGCGGTGCTGATCCGGAGGAACCGACTTTCGGTGTCTTTGAAGTAGATCGAGTCGGGGATGTTTTCCAGGAGCGTGCGGAGGAAGTGCCGTTCGCGGTCGAGCATCTTCTCGGTTCTGATTCGCTCGGAGACGTCCCAGAAGAGGAGTTGCAGGCCGATGATTTGGCCGCCGGTGTCGACGATCGGGCTTTTGACCCGTTCGATCCAGAGCGTGTTGCCGGAGGTGTCTCGGGTTTTTTCGACGTTGTGAAGCGACTTGCCGGTTTCCAGCACCTTGCGATCGTCTTCGCGGTAGACCGAGGCGATCGCGGGGGGGAAGAGATCTTCGTCTCGTTTGCCGATCATCTCGTCGCGGGTGATGCCACGGAGCCGGAGGTAGGCGTTGTTGGCGAACAGCCGCCGTCCCTCGGCGTCCTTGATCAGGAGGCTAAGGGGGAGACTGTTGGCGAGCGATTCGTAGGTCGCACGGCTGTCGGAAAAGATGCGTTCCTCGAACAGCGAGGGGTCGGCTTGTCCGGAGTCGGTCATGGGATTCACCCACGTTAGCCGGCCGGCGGTGCTCGCACCCGGTCGGATGCCGGCGCCGGCCTGGGTCGGGTTAGACGTTTCGTGATTCGTTCGAGCACCGCTTGATCAGGGTGACTTCGTTCCCTTTTTCGTTAAACAACAGTTGGTCGACGAAGCTCGTCATCAGGACGAGTCCCTGGCCCTGTTCGCTGTCCAAGATGGCGGGGTCGCCGGCTTCGGGGATTCGCGATGTATCGAATCCGGGGCCTTGGTCGCGGACGACGATCCGGATCGCGTGTTCGCTCGCGATCGCCTCGACGTGGACCGTGCGGTCTTTGTAGGGCGATTCTTTCTTCCGGGCTTCGACGACGGCGTTGGTCGCTTGGTCGTAGATCGCGGCGCGGGGGCAGGGCGTTTCGTCGCGACGGAGTTCGAGGTTCCCTCGGAACATGCCGTTGTAGACCGCGTGTTCGACCGCCACGCCGAGCCGGACGAGTTCCATCCCGCCGAGGAGTTTCATCCCGGAGACGACCTGCATCAGGAGTCCCACCAGGGGCGAAACGAGTTCGGGGTCGTTCGGCATTTCGAACACGAACACGTTTTTCGTCAGTGTCGCGATCAGTTTCGAATAGCTCGCGTCGCTACGGATCACCCCGAGCACGTCGGTGATCGTGTCGTTCAGCAGGTCTTGCATCCGCGTTTTGGGGACGTATCCGGCGGCGCCTTTTTGGAGTGCTTCGGCGGCGAGCGATTCGGAGCCTTGCCCGGTGACGAGGATCGCCGGGACGTGGGCAAAATCGAGACGCATCGCTTGGACGAGTTCGAGCCCGTTGAGTTCGGGCATTTCGAGGTCGGTAACGACGACGTCGAGGGATTCGGATTCGAGCAGTTGTAGGCCGAGTTTTCCGTTGGTGACGTGTCGCACCTGATGCTCGGCCTGTTCGAGCAGCATCGTGATTTCGACGGCTTGGGTGGGACTGTCTTCGACGAGCAATACCTTGGCCATCGCAAACCCTCGCGTCGGTGCCGAGATCTTGGGGGGGTGAGGAGGGGTCGTTTGCGACGGCGAGCGGTCGGCGGCCCCGGTCGGCCAACGCGCCGCCGCAATCAACCGACCCAAGTTTATCAGTTCGTCTCGTGGCCAACGCGTGCGGGGGTCAGTTTTTCCGTTCGCCCGGGATGAACGAGTCGTCGGCGGTGAGGTGTTGAGCGAACAGTTTCAACAGCCACGCGGCGTGGTCGATGTCTTGCAGCGAAACGGTTTCGACGGCGGAGTGCATGTAGCGGTTGGGGATCGCGAGCAGCCCGGTCGCGACGCCACGTCCGTGAACCTGCAGCACGTTGGAGTCGTTCGGGGCGGCACGTCCGATCGATGCCAATTGAAAGGGGATCGAATTCGCCTCGGCGAGTTCGATCAGCCGTGCGGCGACTTTCGGGTTGATGTTCGGTCCGCGGAAGATGACCGGGCCGCGGCCGAGCCGGATGTCGCCTTGTTGCGTCTTGTCGATGGTGGGGCAATCGGAGGCGTGGGTCACGTCGACGGCGATCGCGACATCGGGGTCGATCCCGCCGGCGGCGGTTTTGGCACCGCGGAGTCCGACTTCTTCCTGGACCGTCGCGACGCTATGGAGGTGACAGCCCAGGGGGCGACCTTCGGCCGAGACGCGGCGTAGGGCTTCGATCACGGTCCACATGCCGGTCTTGTTATCCATCCCGGGGCCGCTGACGAGTTCGCCGAGGAGGGGGCGGTAGCGTAGGTCGAGCGTGATCGGGTCACCGACGCGAACCGATTCGTTGGCTTGGGTTTGGTCGGCGGCGCCGATGTCGAGCCACAACTGTTCGAGCTGCACGACCTCTTCCCGTTCTTTCTTGTTGAGCAGGTGGATCGGTTTGCGGCTGATCACCGCGGCGACCGGTCCGCCGGTCGTCCAGATCGTCATCGGTTGGCCGACCAGTTGTTGTGGGTCCCAGCCGCCGATGGTTTGGGCGTAGACGAAGCCGTACTCGTCGACGTACGACACGAGCATGCCGATTTGGTCGCAGTGTCCGGCGTACATCAGGCGTGGTCGGTCGGGATCACCGATCGAGGCGATCAGGTTTCCGTGGACGTCGATCCTGACCGCGTCGGCGTGAGGCTCGATGAACGTTCGGGTCAACGCTTGGATCCGTTCCTCGTAGCCCGAGGGGCTTGGGGTGTTGATCGCGGCTTGGAAGAAATCGAGTGCCGAATCGTCCATCGGGTGGTGCTCCGTGCGGGGTCGGGAAGGGAATCGACAGGATAGCGGACGGGTCGGGAGGTGACGATTCGGGCGGGGCGGGGAAAAAAATCGGGCCGGGTTCGGGAGGGGTGGGCGGGGTCCGTGGGACGTCACCGGCGCGGTGATTGTGAAGAATTGCCGGGGATTTGACGATTCCGCGGTTGCGTTCGCGGGGGGCGGGGTGTGGGTCGCGGCGATTCGGCCTGCCAATACTGCTTGTTCGCGATCAAACGCGTTAAAGAGTTGGCCCGGTTTTACTCGACATTAACTCTCGGACATCGGCCTTGACTTCGGTCCGCTCAGCGGACTCTGCGGGATTCGTCATGATGACGGGGCGTGGAGGCTGCGGAGCGGCAGCGTCGCGGCGGGGGTCCACCCAGGGGGGAATCTGGGAAACGCATTCGTGACACGCGGCCTGCAACCGAGTTGCAGTCAACGAGTGACGAAAGCAGCTCGGCGGGCAAAGCCGAGCGGTCCGCACGCACGCCCCGACGCGACCGATTCGGTTCGCGGTCGGGACACCGTCTTGCGGACCGCTGGGCGTTGGCCACCGTGACTGTCACAGCTTCTGCCCCGACGGTCGTACGCCCATGCGGCCGAACCACTTGTTTCGAAACCAAACCGCGAGAATTCCGTTCGGACAGCGTTCTGCAAAGACGCGAGCCGGCTGGCCCCGACCCAGCGTGAATCCGAGACATGCCATTTCCGGGACGCGACCCACCGCGGCCCGGGAGCGACCGAATCAGGACCGGTCGTCGGCGTGAGCAGGGTGAGCGAACCGAGGGGCCGCGAGAGGCGTGGTTACCGACGCACCACGACTCGAGGAAATATTAACGAGGCGTTATGGAGTACCTAGCATGAAGGTCTTCACAACTGGACAGGTCGCCAAGATCTGTAAAGTCGCACCCCGAACCGTCAGTAAATGGTTCGATTCGGGGCGCTTGAAAGGCTACCGGATTCCCGGATCTCAGGACCGTCGTATCCCGCGCGAATACCTGATCAAGTTCCTCAAGGAGCATGGCATGCCCCTTGGGGACCTGGAAGACGAAGCGATGGCCAAGTGCCTGATCGTCGCCCAGGACCAAGTCCTCATTGAAAACCTGAAGCGTGAGTTGCCGCCGGAGAAGTCGTTCAAGGTGGCCGTGGCCGCCAGCGGTTTCGAGGCGGGGATTCAGGCCGAGAGTTTCAACCCGGACTGTATCATCGTCGACTTCTCCATCGGCAAGATCGAGGCGGTTCAGATCTGCCAGAATCTGCGGAAGAATATCGATTTCACCGACATCGTCCTGATCGCGCTGCTGCCCGACGACGGCCAGCCGATGAGCTTCGATCGGAGCAGCATCAACGAGACGTTTAAGAAGCCGTTCGACGCTCACCTGTTGGCCGAGCGTTTGCGGACTCTCGTCGGTGCGAAGAAGGAACTGGTGTAACCCGCCAGCGAACTGACCCGACCGTCGGCCCCGATCGATGCCGACGGTCGGCCCGGTGACTTGCCGGATCCGAATGCCTCGTCGATCATGCGTCGCCCTTCTGCCGCGGGAGGGTGACGTTTTTTATGCGCCAGTGGAAAATCCGGGTCGCGTTAGGATTGGCTCATGACTTCGCCTCAGCCGACGCATTTCGACCACGCCGGGAACCCTCGGATGGTTGATGTCTCGTCCAAACCGGTGACCGTTCGCGAGGCGACCGCGAGCGGCGAGGTCACCCTTTCGCCGGAGGCGGCGATGCAGGTGCGGGAGCGCCGCGCGAACAAGGGGGACGTGTTGGCGGTCGCCCGAATCGCGGCGATCCAGGGGGCGAAGGTGACGCAAACGCTGATCCCGATGTGTCACAGCCTTCCGCTCGAGGCGGTCACGGTCGACTTCCAATGGCGGGAGACCGGCGGCGCCGCGGCCCGGCTCCGCTGTACGGCGACCGTCCGCTGCACCGGGAAGACCGGGGTCGAGATGGAGGCGATGACGGCGGTGTCGGTCGGATGTCTGACGGTGTACGACATGCTCAAGTCGGTGGACCGCGAGATCGTGATCGGTCCGATCGTTTTGGAATCGAAGTCGGGCGGAAAGTCGGGGGATTATCTCCGTGGGCGGACGGACGGATCGGATCCGCGAGGCTCGGGGTCAGATGCCCAGTCCGCGGAGTCGGGGAGGACGCCGGGTTGAGCTTGCTGGGGTTTTTCAACGTCGACAAGCCGCCGGGGATGACGTCACGCGACGTCGTCAACGCGGTCCAGCGGCGGATCCGTGGGGTGAAGGTCGGGCACGCCGGGACGCTTGACCCGCTGGCCCGTGGCGTGTTAGTGATCGGCGTCGGGCCGGCGGTGCGGCTCGTCCCGTACCTGCACCAGACCGCCAAGGCGTACCGGGGCGCGTTCCGGCTCGGCGTTTCGAGTGCTTCGGGGGATACCGAGGAAGCGATCACCGAGCGACCGAACCCGCCGGTCCCGACTCGCGAGGAGCTCGACGCGGCGGCGGCGGCGCTGACCGGGGAGATCGTGCAGACCCCGCCGGCTTACTCCGCGATATGGGTCGACGGGCGGCGTGCGTACGATCGGGTGCGGGACGGCGAGACGGTTGACGTGCCGAGCCGCCGGGTGCGAATCGACTCGTTCGTGATCACTCGCTATGAATATCCGAACGTCGAGGCCGAGATTCGCTGCGGGTCGGGGACGTATATCCGTTCGCTGGGGATCGATTTGGCGGCTGCGTGCGGCACGGCCGCGGTGATGACGGCGTTGACGCGAACGGCGGTCGGTCCGTTTTCGATTGACCGTTCGATCGGGATCGAAGCGGTTCGCGACGGGGAGCTCGGGTCGTTCCTCGTGTCGCCGCTCGAAGCGGTCGCCCACTTGCCGCGGGTCACGATCGATGACGACGACGTCCGTCGGATGCGTTTCGGGCAACCGCTCGCCGAGACCGAGCGGACGCTGCCGTCGGCCGGCATGGGATTGGCAGCCGGAATCGGGGCGGCGTCGGGCGTGGACGAATCGGACGCCGCGGCGGTCGACCGGGCAGGGCGTTTGCGGGGGATCGTCCGTTGGAAGCGGAACCGATGGCGACCGTACCGCGTTTTCCCCGACCCCGAATGAATCGGTGGGGCGGTAGGGGTTGTCGCGGTCGTGGCCGCGGCGATGCTCCGATCGGGGCGTGTCGGGCGTGAGGGGTTGGATTTCGGCCGGGAGGACGGCCGAGGAGAGAGGATGCGGGAGGCTGCCGCGCCGACCGTTCCCCGATCGAGTTCCGTGACGCAGCGGACGTGACGCGAAATTTTTGGGGATCCCTCTCCGTCGTCCCGATGTCCGTCGCCATGTCGAGTGGAACGATCGAACTCACCGAGCCGTCGCGTTCTCCGAATTTGACACGGGATGCGGCGGCGCTTGTGTTGGTCGCCGTCACGTTGATGATGACGGTGTCGATCGTGACCCGTAGCCCGGCGGATCCGATCGAGGCCCCGGTGTGGCCGT
The DNA here is from genome assembly GCA_041685355.1 of Pirellulaceae bacterium. GTDB lineage: Bacteria > Planctomycetota > Planctomycetia > Pirellulales > Pirellulaceae > JAWLFY01. The sequence goes on from JAWLFY010000037.1 coordinate 23,180, forward strand.
TGGGGGCGATTTACCAACCGGACGTGACGGTGTATCCGGAGAACGACTCGGTCCGGAACGCGTGCGGGTATTGGGGGGCTTTGATCGCGGCGATGTTGTTCGACGCGGTCGGGCTGGGGGCGGCGATCCTGGTCGCGGCGTGTGGCGGCGTCGCGACGGCGCTGCTCACGCGGGGCCGACTGAACGCTCCGGTTCTCCGCTCGCTCGGGGGCAGTGTCGTATTGGTCGCGGTGGCGACGGCCGCGGCGATGCTCCCGGGGCGATGGGACGGCATGCCGGTCGTCGGGGCGGGTGGCTATTTGGGGGCGATGACGTCCACGTGGTTGTTGGAACGGTTCGCGCCGGCCGGGGCGTGGATCTTGACGATCACCGTGCTGGCGATCGGGTTGCTGATGACGACCGACTACGCGTTGTTGTACGCCGGGAAGAAGGTTCTCTCGGGCGGCGCCCGGGTATCCCAGGGAGGGCTGCAACGGGCGGCCCGTGTCGTTCCGGCTCCGCTTCGTCGTCGCCGAGCGCCGTTCACCGACTTAGAGCAGCCGATCGTGCTGGAGGGGGAAGAGGGTGAACTCGGACGCGAGGGTTCGGTCGGGGTGAAGCGCCGACGCGCGGCGGGGCAAGGCGGCGACGGGGCCGGCGACGGGGCCGCGGATGGGGGTCACGATGGGGGTGACCTCGGCGCGGGGGACGAGGAGGGCCCGACGATCCGTTTCCGTACCCCGAAGCGGCCGCCCCGACGTCGAGGCGAGCGACCGACGGGCAGTGGGGACGAGGCATCCGAGGGGTCGGAATCGGAGCCGGTCGAGGAGTTGGCCGACGACGCGTTGCCGATGACGCCGGCAGCGGGGGGTGACGGCGCCGCCGGCGGCGAGGGCTCCGCGGGTGGGCGTGATGTCGCGTGGGACGACGAGGAAGACGACGAGGAAGAGGATCCGGAGACGCGAACGTTGGAGTGGGAAGGGGAGTCGGTGGTGGTCCGGGCCGACGAGGGGCACGAGCTTCCCGCCCCCAAGGTCCGGATGCCGGCTCGCAAGCCAGAGGACGCCGACTCGCTGCTCGACTCGGTGCATGAGTCCGCGCCGGAGGGAACCGAGGACTACCGGTTGCCCAGTTTGGAGCTGCTCGAGCGGAGCGACGACGTTTGCTACGACGAACAGCTTGACGAGGTGCGTCGGAAGGCGAAGGTGTTGGAGGCGACGTTCCAGAGTTTCGGGTTCAACATCCGCGTCGTCGAGATCGAGACCGGACCGGTGATCGCTCAGTACGAGGTCGAGTTGGAGGCGGGCTTGCGACTCAGCAAGATCACGGGGCTCGCCGACGACTTGGCGATCGCTTTACGAGTCCCGAGCGTCCGGATCGTCGCCCCGATCCCGGGGAAGAACACGGTCGGGATCGAGGTCCCGAATGAAGCTCGGCAGGTCGTCCAGTTGCGGGACGTGATCGAAGAGTCGGACGTCCGCGCGGCGCGGATGAACATCCCGGTGTTCTTGGGGAAGGACGTTTCGGGGAACCCGATGGTCGTCGATTTGGCGAAGATGCCGCACCTGTTGATCGCCGGCCGGACCGGGACCGGGAAGAGTGTCTGTTTGAACGCGATCATCAGTTCGATCCTGATGTGTTGTCGCCCGGACGAGGTGCGGATGTTGATGATCGACCCGAAGATGGTCGAGCTGAGCGGTTACGGCCGGCTGCCTCACCTGATGCACCCGGTGATCACCGACATGAAAAAGGCCGAGGCGATCTTGGCGTGGGCGGTCGAGAAGATGGAGGAGCGGTATTCGCTGCTCGCCAAGGTTGGCGTCCGTCACATCAACAGTTTCAACGACTTGGGGCGGGAAGAGGTGCTCAACCGGTTGGAGATCGACGAGTCGGACGAGCCGACCGACGTTCCCGACCGGTTGCCGTTCATTGTGATCGTCGCCGACGAGATGGCCGACTTGATGATGACCGCCGGGAAGGACGTCGAGCAGCACATCATCCGGTTGGCGCAAAAGAGTCGTGCCGTCGGGATCCACTTGATCTTGGCCACGCAGAAGCCGACGGTTGACGTGATCACCGGGTTGATCAAGAGCAACCTGCCGGCCCGTCTCAGTTTTCAGGTCGCGAGCAAGACCGACAGCCGCGTCGTGCTCGACGAGAACGGCGCGGAGAAACTGCTCGGCAACGGCGACATGTTGTTCTTGTGGCCCGGCACCTGCACGCTCATTCGCGGCCATGGGACGTACTTGTCGGACGACGAGATCGACCGGCTGTGCGGCCACTGCAGCATGGGCGAGCAGCAGTTCGTCGGGGAACTGATGAACCTGAAAGTTGCCGACGAGGAGGGCGAGAGCACGCTCGAGGTGGGCAACCTGCGGAAGAAGGACGAGCTGTACGAGAGCGCGATCGAGGTCGTGGTTCGAGAACAACGAGGCTCGCTATCTCTGATCCAACGGTGTCTCGGGATCGGGTACGGCCGCGCCGCGCGGCTTGTCGATTACATGGCCGAAGACGGGATCGTCGGCGAATACAACGGGTCGAAGTCTCGTGAAGTGTTGTTGACCATGGCTCAGTGGCGGCGGATGCAGGGTTTGGACCCGGAAGACGATCTGGACGGGGCGGGCGCACCGGCCGACGTACCGCGGGCCGGTGCAGGAACGGGCGGCGGGCCGGGCGGCGGCGGAGACGACGACGAGGCGGAGTACGCGGACACGGAAGATTCGTCCGGCACCGTGAACCGACCCCGATACCGAGACGTCGGGTATCGGCCGAGCCAATTGGAAGAGGATGGCGGGAGCGACGAGGAGTACGAGGACATCGACTGATTCAGGAGGTTATTCTTGAGCGGTCGTTCAGGGGGCGAATGACTTTTCCGCCCGACTCGCTCCATGCCCCGTTAGGTGTCACGATGCCCGTTGCTCACCGTCTGACCTTCCCGCCTATCCTCCCGGCCGCCATCGTCGGTATCGCGATCGGCTTGTCGACCTCCATCACCTTGTCGGTTTCCCCGCCGGCTTTCGCCGACGAGCCGGAGCCGGGTCCGTACGATCGGCCCTCCGGATGGATCCGCCAGTCCCGCAGCGAGACGCTCGCCACCGGCGGGATGGTCGCGACCAGTCACCCGCTGGCGAGCCAAGCGGCGCTCGATGTCCTTCGTGACGGCGGGAACGCGGTCGACGCCGCGATCGCCGCCAACGCGATGCTTGGGGTCGTCGAACCGATGAGTTGCGGCATCGGCGGCGACCTGTTCGCGATCGTGTGGGACGCCGATTCGAAACAGCTGTTCGGGCTGAACGCCAGCGGTCGAAGCCCGCAAACGATCAGCCGCGACCTGTTCGCCCAGCGCGGCCTTGACGAAATCCCGATCGACGGGCCGTTGTCATGGAGCGTCCCCGGTTGCGTCAGCGGTTGGCAGGCGCTCCTCGAACGGTTCGGCACCCGACCACTTGACCGATTACTCGAGGCGAGCATCGACTCGGCCGAGGCCGGATTCCCGGTCACCCCGATCATCGCGGGCGGATGGAAGGGGTCGGAGAAGAGCCTTCGCGAATATCCCGAGAGCCGCGCGACGTATCTGGTCGATGGCGAACGGGCGCCCGAGGTGGGGGAAGTGTTTCGCAACCCGAGGATCGCGGAAACGTATCGGCGGCTCGGGCCCGACGGCGGCGACTCGTTTTATCGCGGGGCGATCGCCGAAGAGATCGCCGCGTTCAGCGACCGGGTCGGCGGGTTGCTGACCGTGGACGATTTCCGCGATCACACCGCCGACTGGGTCGAACCGGTATCGACCGACTACCGCGGCCACCGCGTCTGGGAACTTCCCCCCAACGGCCAAGGGATCGCGGCACTTCAAATGCTCAACGTGCTCGAACGGTTCGACGTGGCGTCGATGGGGCCGGGGGATCCGGACTACTTGCACCTGTTGATCGAGGCGAAACGGTTGGCGTTCGCCGACCGAGCGAAGTTTTATGCCGACATGGATTTCGCCGACGTGCCGCTCGACGAACTGATCTCGAAGGAATACGGCCGCCGTCAAGCCGAACGGATCGAATTGGCCCGGGCGGCAGGGGATGTCCCGGCGGGCGACCCGAAACTGTCCCACGGCGACACGGTGTACCTCACCGTCGTCGACAAGGACCGCAACTGCTGCTCGCTCATCCAGAGCGTCTATTACGGGTTCGGCAGCCAGATGGCGGTCGGCGATTTGGGTTTCGCGATGCAAAACCGCGGATCGCTCTTTTCGCTCGACGAAGACCATCTCAACCGCTTGGAGCCGGGAAAACGGCCGTTCCACACGATCATTCCCGCGATGGTTACCCGCGACGGTCGGCCGACGTTTTGTTTCGGCGTGATGGGGGGCGACATGCAGCCCCAAGGGCACGTCCAAGTGCTCGTCAACCTGATCGATTTCGGGCTCGACGTCCAAGCGGCCGGCGACGCCGCGCGGCTCCGCCACTCCGGCAGCCCCCAACCGACCGGGAAGCCCGCCGACGGGACCGGCGTGGTCACCGTCGAATCGGGGATCTCCGACGAAGCGATCGAGTCGCTACGGGCCCGCGGCCACACCGTCCGCCGCTCGCGGAGCGGCTACGGTGGCTACCAAGGGATTCTGATCGATTGGGACCGCGGCATCCTCCGCGGCGGGACCGAAGTGCGGAAGGACGGCGTCGCGCTGGGGTACGACGCGGCAACTGACAACTGACGAGCAACGAACAACGAACAACGAACAACAAACAACGCTCAACGTGCCTCGGTCTGGGTCTTCCGCTCGGTGACCGGCCACCACGCTTGCAGCCTGTCCGCCAACCGACTCACGACCTGCGGGTGTTCGGACGCGACGTTCTCGGTTTCGTGGGGGTCTTCGATCAAGTTGTAAAGTTGCGGGCCACGCTCCTCGCGTGGGTGATGCCGCCCATAGCGTCCGGTCTTGCCGTCGTACGTCAGCAACAACTTCCAGTCTCCTTCGATCACCCATCGATAGAGCAAGCTCGCTTCGGGGCGATCGATGTCGGCGACGTCGTGCGCGAACGATTCGCCGTACACGACTTCCCGCGGGGTCGGCTCGCCCGATTTCAGAATCGGCAACAAGTTGTACCCGGGAGCCGCATCGGGAGCTTCGATCCCCGCGGCCGCCAACGCGGTTGGGAACAGGTCGACACTGGAGCACAGCTGTTCGCCGCGGTCGCCCGGTTCGATCGTGCCGGGCCAGCTGAACAGGGTCGGTTGGCGGGTCCCCCCTTCGTTCGCCGATTGCTTCGAACGCGGCGCGAATCCCCGCTGGTCAGGCTGCTGGATCCAACCGTTGTCGCCGATGTAGACGACCAACGTGTTCTCGGTCAGCCCCCGTTCGTCCAAATCTTGCAGCAGCTCGCCGCACGTCTCGTCGAACCATTCGACCATCGCGTAGTACCGGGCGACGAAGTCCGATTCGATCCCCTTCGCCTTATATTTTTGGAACAGCCTTTCCGGCGGGGTATGCGGCGTGTGGGGCATGAACGGGGCGTACCAGAGGAAGAACGGTTTTTCCGCCTCGACCGACTCGTTGATGAACTCGCGGATCGGCTTGAGCCCCTCGCGGCCGATCTTCAGCCCGTCGTCGCCGTGACGGCCGCCCGGCTCGGGAAAGCCCCGCGTCATCCCGTGGGTGAACCCGCCGCGTCGATAGTTCCCTTCCCACCATTTCCCCGATTGATGGCTGCGATAGCCATGTTCGCCGAGCAATCCCGCGATCGTCGGATGGCGGTCGATTTGCGAGATCAGCTTTTCGCGGAGCTCCTGATACTTCGCCGGCTGGTTGGCCCGCCGCCGGCCTTCCATCGACGGAAGCAACGCCGGATCGTTCCCGCTGATCCGGTGTTGATGGGCGTAAAGTCCCGTTGCGAGCGTCGCGAGCGCCGGGCGACAAAGCGCCGTCGGGACGTAGCCGCGGGTGAAGACGGCGCTCCGACGCGCCAGCCGGTCCAGGTGGGGTGTTTCGATGTGGGGATGCCCCATGAACCCGTAATCGGTCCACGCCTGGTCGTCCGAAATGATGTACACGATGTTCGGCGGCGTGTCCGACGCGTTCCCCCGGCCGGCGGCGAGGGCGCCGGCAACGACGAGGCCAACCAGGGCGAACGGAAGAGAAAGAGCCCGCTGGGGTCGGGCGTCGTGTGAGCGCATGATCGAAATGCCTATTCGTTCGAGAAATTCGTATCGACCGGGCGGGGTAAGGGACACCGGTTCCCTATGACGCCGTCCCGCGGGGGAATCGACCAAGATAGTCGAAATTCATGATTCCGACCGTCACCGCCCGCCGATTCGGCTTGCGGGCGTCGTTCCGCGGGGGTTACAAGCCGACCGTCGGTCCTCGCGGAATCGTGGACCGCGGCGGGTGCGAGACCAACGAATTTCACGCAAGGATTGGGTGAGCCTGGGGATGCCAGCGTGCCAGGAAATGCCAAACCGGGATTGCCCCCGGACGGTTCGGGTTTGCCCCCGCTCGGGTGAGGTGACTCACAAGGCGAGCGTCGCCAGAGGTGACGTGGTGAGTCGCCCTGCCATCGTAAGTCGCCCTGCCATCGTGAGTCGCCCCGACGTCGCGCGTCGCCGACGTTCGACGGATATCGGATTCGTCGCGGCCCCGCTGTTGGCGGTCTGGCTGGTCGCCACGGCGATACCGTTCGCCCACGCCCAATCCCCGGCCGGGCCGTTTTCGTCCGGCCGCCCGACTGGCCGCCCCGCCGCGACTGGCCGCCCCGCCGCGACTGGCCGCCCCGCCCCGACCGCTCAGCGGCAGGCCGCGGGGGAGAACCGGAACGCGGCGATGCAGGACGCGCTCGAAGCGGCCGCGGAGATCGAACTTCCGTCCGACCCTGCGACGGTGATCGCCGTGGTCGGGCAATCGAGGATCTTGCTCGGGGACCTGATGCCGAAGGTCGACGCGCAGCTGAGCCAAATGATTGAGCGGTCGCCACAGCCCGTTCCGAAAGACCAGATCGAACCGGTCAAGGTGATGATGCTCCGCGGGCTACTTCGGCAAACGATCAGCAACAAGATGATGCGTGAATCGTTTTTGTTGGAGCAAGTCGCGACCCAAGCGGCGGACAAGCGACGCGAGGCGGCGGAGACGATGGCGTCGCGAGCCCGCCAAATGTTTTCCGAGACCCGGATCCCCGAGCTTCAAGAAAAACTCGGCACCCAAGACCTCAACGAGATCGACAGCAAGCTCCGTGAACAAGGGAGTTCGCTGCAGTCACTGCAGTCCGACTTCATCGATCAGATGCTCGGCATGCTGTACCGTCGCAGCAAGGTCGATCCGTCCCCGAAAGTGTCGCTCGCGGAGATCTACGAGCACTACACCGCCCATCCCGACCGGTATCACCACGGGGCCCGTGCCCGGTGGGAACAGCTGACGGTCCGTTTCGAAAACTTCCCAACTCGCGACGCGGCGAAAGCGGCGATCTGGGAAATGTTGCAAGAAGCCCGATTCGGCGGCAGCATGCGGTCGGTCGCCCGCGAGAAAAGTCAGGAACCGTTCGCCAAGCGTGGCGGCGTTCACGGCTGGACCACCGAAGGCTCGCTCGCGTCGGAACCGCTCGACCGAGCGATCTTCGACTCCGACCTACCGCTCAACGAGATCAGCGACGTGATCGCCGACGACGACGCGTTCCACGTGATTCGGGTGCTCGAACGCGAACCGGCGGGGCTGACGCCCGTCGCCGACGTCCAAGAGAAGATCCGCGAGAAGATCAAGCAGAAGAAAATCGCCGAGGCGGAAGACCGGGTACTCGAAGAGATCCAGGACCGCGTGCCGGTTTGGTCGTTTTTCCCCGACGACATCCCCGGCGCGATGCCCTTGCCGCGTGTCGCGGGGAGGCCGGACGCGACCCGCCGATGAGGGACGTCGAATTGCCAACCGATCGACAACGCCGAATTCGAAAGGCAAACGCCCCGTCGTTCGCCCTCGCGACCGTCATCGGGATGGTCGCCGTTGTCGCGGTCGCCGGTTGCGGCCAACTCACCCATCGGCTCACCACGCGGGCCCCCGACAGGTTTGTCCCCAACCCGATCGAGCTGCCCCACGCGAGTGACGATTTCGTGTGGTCACAAGTCGTCGACGCCGTCGACGATTATTTTCGGATCGCCAGCGAGCAGCCGGTCCAAAACCGAAGCGAGCTGGTGCTCGACGGACGGATCGAAACCGCCTACCAGATCGGCGGGTCGATTTTCGAGCCGTGGCGGAAAGACAGCACGTCGGGGTTCGAGCGGTTGCAAAGTACGCTGCAAACGGTCCGCCGCCGGGCGATCATCACCGTCCGTCCTCGTTCCCGTGGCTATACCCTGGAGGTCGTGGTTCAAAAAGACTTGGAAGACACCGACCGCAGCCAATATTCGACCGAATCGACGGCCGGCCGACGCCACGACGGCACGGTGGTCCGCCAGGAAGACCGCTACGACGACAGCCCGGTGACCCTCGGCTGGATCCCCCTCGGACGGGACACGTCGCTCGAACAGGTGATCCTCCGCGACATCTTCGACCGGGTCACCACCGCCGACGCCTCGCGGCATCACTGATCGCCTGTCCGAAAAGGGGGCTGACCCTTTTCGGATCGCGAGCTCTCGCGGGGGGACCGGTCCCTCGCTGGGGAACCCGATCGGTACGAACGGTTCTCCCGTTACAGCTTGCCGTGTCGGCGCAGCCGCGTCGTTCGGCAAGGTCGCGGAGGTGCCGGAACTGTAGCCTTTCTGTGGGATTAATCTCGCCGATCACGTGGGCCGATATCCAAGCTGGCCGGGCTCGGCGGCGGAATCGCCCGATCGCCTCGATGCCCGTCGTGACGCCCCCGAATTCGTCCTCGAGTCCCCGGATGCTCATGATCGGTTTGACCTTCCACCGAGTGGATGACGACGCCCTGCGAGCCGTCGTCGAACAGCGACTTTGCGAGATCGGACACCTCGAACCCAAGCAGTTCCCGATGACGCAGCGGGAAGTGAACCGCGGCGGAAAGACGTGTGGGATTTATTTCTGCGTCCATGGCCCCCGGAGTGTCAAACTGACCGCGATCTACGAAATGGCAACTCGCACGCTGATCTTTTACGGGAGCGACGGGACACGCCGTGAAACGGTCCGATTCCCCGGTCGCGCCCCCGGCCGCCCGGGCCACCGAGCGGCGTCCGCCTGAGGCCGGTTCGGGCTCGGGCCGACTCATCCCGCGCTGGACGTCGACTTTTCTTCGGCCGCGCTTGGCCGTAGGTAACGTGGCGAGACCGCGATCGGGTCCGACCACTCCCCACGCCTTGCCGCCGCGTCGGCGAGTTTGCCGACCCCCACCGCATCCACGCTCGTCCGATTGTGGAAACGGGCGTGATCGATCGGGTCGAACACCGACCGGTCGCCCGCGAAACCGAGTGACGGGTCGCCCCGCGCCGACTCGCACCATGCCCGCCACGCCGCTGCGTCGAGAACCCTCGAAACCGCATCGGGAAAGTGCCCGCTCGGTGCTAACCCGGGCGGATCGCGGTCGCCGCGGAGCGGATCGTCGGGCCGAGGATCGCGGGAGAAGTCTCGCGTCCAGCGTCCGTGGTCATCCGCCCCAATCCGGTCGCCCGCCCCCGTCCGGTCACCCGCCCCCGCGAAGTCAAACGTGCCGCCGAAGACTTGGCCGCGGTAGGCCGACAACCCGATCAAGACTCGGTCGACGTCGTCGCGGTCGGACACCACGGTTGCGGCGATCGCCGCCAACGAGTCGACCGTGACCAACGGGATCTGCATGGCGTAGGCGAGCGTTTTCGCCGCCGTGACGCCGATCCGCAGCCCCGTGAAGGATCCCGGGCCGACGGCGACCGACACGTACCCGGGAGGTTCGGCGTGGTCCGCACACCACCGCAGGGTCGCTTCGAGCTCCGGGGCGAGCGTCGCCGCGGTCCGTCGCCCGGCGGTCATTTCACGGGTGTGCAGCGGCTCTCCCCCGCGAAGCACCGCAAGCGACCCCGACCGTCCGGTCGTCTCGATCGCGAGCTGGATTCCCCCCGGGACCGTTGCCGTCGCCGCGAGATCGTCGCGGGACGGTCGAACGTCATCGGCGTCGGGTTCAAAACCGAATTCGTCGGATCTCATGGGATTGCTGTTAATTTTTGCTTGCCATTACAATGCCGTGCCCGGACCAGACCGCCCCGCAAAGCCTAGGAATGCCCTGTGAAGCGAGCGTTGATCAGCGACATCCATGGCAACCTCGAAGCGCTCCAGGCGGTCCTCGATGACATCCGTTCGCACTCGGTCGACGAAATCTACTGTTTGGGCGACGTGATCGGCTACGGGCCCAACCCCTGCGAATGCCTTGATCACGTGATGCGTCACGCGAAACTGACGATCTTGGGGAACCACGACCAGGCGGCCTTGTTCGACCCGGACGGGTTCAACCCGATGGCGCTCCAAGCGATCTACTGGACCCGCGACCAACTCGACAACGGGCCGGGTTCGGCGAACCAGGTCAACGCCCGTTGGGACTTTCTCGGGGAACTCCCACGGCAAATCGACGAGGGAAAATTCCGTTTCGTCCACGGATCGCCCCGCGACCCGACCAACGAGTACGTGTTCCCCGAGTACGTCTTCGACCAACGGAAGATGGAGATCTTATTCGGCAAGATCGAACAGACCTGCTTCATGGGGCACACTCACTTGCCGGGCGTGTTCACGACCGAATGCGAATTTATCACGCCCGATGAGTGCGAACACGTTTACAAGATCGGTAGCGACAAGGTCATGATCAACGTCGGCAGCGTGGGGCAACCACGCGATGACGACAACCGGGCCTGCTACGTGCTCCTCGACGGCGACGCGATGACGGCGACGTTTCGCCGCGTCGAATACGACATCGAAACCACCGCGTCCAAGATCTATGCGATCGGCGATCTCGCCAACGCGCTCGGGGACCGGTTGCGGCACGGCCGATGAACCCGGTCCGCCATCCCCGCGCCTTTTCGCCCATTGCCCGCGGTCCCTTGCCCAACGCCCGACGCCGGCGGCTCCTGGTCCCCTCTCCGTCGCTCGCATCCCGTCGCCCCGTTTCATCGCTCCCCCCTTCCCATCACCCCCTCGTAGCCCCGTAACTCGCACCCGTGACACGCACCGCCATCGTCAGCGATATCCACGGCAACCTGATCGCGTTGGAATCGGTCCTTCAGGACATCGAATCTCAACACGTCGACCGCATCGTGTGCCTCGGCGACGTCGTCGGATACGGCCCCAAACCGTGCGACTGTCTCGACCACGCGATCGACTTCGCCCTGTGTGTCCTCGGAAACCACGACAGCAGCGCCCTGTTCGACCCGGAAGGTTTCAACGCGGCGGCCGAACAGGCGATCTTCTGGACCCGCGGACAACTCGAGAGCGACGAAGACGGTCCCGAGGCGAGTCGGAAACGGATGGAATTCCTGTGCGGCCTGCCACGCACCGTTCGCGAGGGTGAGTTGCTGTTCGTCCACGGGTCCCCACGCGGTCCGACGAATGAATACGTCTTCCCCGAAGACACTCAGAACGTCAAGAAGATGGAGAAGCTGTTCTCCCTGGTCCCCCGCCTCTGCTTTCAGGGGCACACCCACGTCCCGGGGATCTTTACCTCTGACCTCCGCTTCGTCCGGCCATCGGAAACCGGCACCGGGTACGGCGTCGGCGGGCCGCAGCAACGGATGATGATCAACGTCGGCAGCGTGGGGCAACCACGCGACGGCGACCCGCGGAGCTGCTACGTCATCTACGACGGCGAATGCATCGAGTTCCGCCGCGTCGAGTACGACGTCGAGCAAACCGTCCAGGCGATCGAAGCCGAACCCGAACTCGACAACTTCCTCGGGTACCGGCTCCGAGACGGACGGTAGGGCGTTGTTGGTTGTTGGTTGTTGGTTGTTGGTTGTTGGGGGGTGGGAGTTTGCTTCCCATCAGGTCGCGGGTCCCTCTA
>JAWLFY010000038.1:0-35024 GCA_041685355.1 Pirellulaceae bacterium
CCGGTCGCGGACCCAATTCAGGGCGTTGTCGAACGGATCGGCGTTGCCGAGTGCGTCGGCGTTGTCGAGTGCGTCGGGGTTGTCGAGTGCGTCGGGGTTGTCGAGTGCGTCGGGGTTGCCGAGTGCGTCGGGGTTGCCGAGTGCGTCGGCCGCAGCGATTCGCATCAGTTCCGGCTTTGTGGCGAGCGAGAGTCCGCCGCGGTATCCGTCGGTTTCGCCGAGGGCGGCGAACCGATCGCCGAGCGGGGCGGCGTAGCCGAGTTCGACGACGACGAGCGATTCGCCACGGCGGCGGAGTTCCGCGTCGACGGCGTGATGCTGTTCGAACGATTCGCCGTCGCCGAAGTAAAACTCGCCCACCCGTTCCATGATTTCCTGGCGGGCTTGCGTGATCAGTTGCTGGCACGCGTCGTCGGTTTCCGCGGCGGCGGTGACGCGGAGCGAGATCGTCGCGGCGGTGGCGGTGATCCCGATCAACGGCTGGCGTCCGCGGGCGATCAGCTCGCCGAGCCGAGCTTCCATTTCGCTTTCGCCGGTACCGAAGAATTTCATCACCGCGTGCCGGATTTTGCGACCGCCGCCGAACCGCTGGAGGATTCTGGTGGCGACCGTTTCGTCGAACATCGGTTTCATCTCGGCGGGGACACCGGGAAGCGTAAAGACGCGGCTGGTCGTGCCATCGCCGCGAGGGACCGTCACGTCGACCCCGGGAGCCGTCCCGTGAGGGTTAAAGATTTCGTGGCTGCCGATGGGGAACATCGCCTGGACCCGGTTCCGCTGCGACATCACCCTGCCGCGACTGCGGAACAATTCTTCGATGCGGCGGCATGCCGATTCGCGAAACTCGAGCGGGGCGGCGAGGAGTTCCGCCAACACGTCGCGGGTCAGGTCGTCGCGGGTCGGGCCGAGGCCCCCGGTGGTGACGACCACGTCGGCCCGCTGGACCGCGGCGCGGAAAGCGGCCAGGTTATCCGGCATCGAATCGCCGACGGTGGTATGGAACCGGACACGGATTCCGAGCGCCCCGAGGCGTCGGCTGAGCCAGGCGGCGTTCGTATCGGTACGAGCGCCGCTGGTCATCTCGTCGCCGATCGAGATCACTTCGGCGACCGGTCCGGTCGTCATCGCATCGGCGTGCTGTGGTTGCCGGGGTGCCTGTTCTCGTTCGCCGGGGCGTGAGTCGGTCTCGTCGTCGTCCGTCATGGGGCGTCTCATCGTGCGTGGTCGGTCACTGGCCGATGTAGCGGTCGACCAGGGACCGGGCCTCGCCGACGTCTTGCGTCCCGGTGACGACGACTCGACCGTCGCGGAACAGGGTCAAGGAGTGTTTTCGGTTAGGGTACAGCCGCGTAAAGAAGCGGGTCGACTGGACGCGGCCGACGCCTTGCCATGCCGCGGCGATCCGACCGAGATCCACGCGGGCGTTTGGGGTGCCACCGATTTGGACGGCGTCACGACCGCACAGGGTGGCCGCCCCGTCGGCGGTGACGCGCCGATCGCCGCGAAGGAAATCGAGTTGTCGCTGGCCACAGGCGACACATGATTCGCCGAGTTTGGGCGAGAGTTCGACTTCGCGGATTCGGTTCTCCCAGGCTTCGACGGCCAGCACCGATCGCCGCACCGCGTGACGGTTTCCCGACAACCACTTGAGCGCCTCGGTCGTTTGCAGGCTTGCGATCAGGTGGGTTGCCGAGCCGACGACGCCGGCGGTGTCGCATGTCGCGACCGCGCCGGGCGGCGGGATGTCGGGGACGAGGCAACGGAAGCAGGGGTTGCCAAGTCCGTCGAACAGCATCACCTGGCCGCCCCCGCCGACGCATCCGCCGTGGACCCAGGGCGTTTCGGTGGCGAGCGACCAATCGTTGAGCAGCATCCGGATCGGGAAGTTATCGGTCGCGTCGATCACCAGATCGACGCCGCCGAGCAGCTCGTCGATGTTATCGGCGGTGACATCGGCGACGAGCGGAAGGATTTCGATGGTGCTGTTGATGCGTGTCAACTTCTCGACCGCGGCGTCCGCCTTGGCGGTCCCGTGTTCGGCGTCGGACTCGTCGAACAGCGATTGGCGTTGCAGGTTGCTCCATTCGACGACGTCGCGGTCGACGATGCGGAGCGATTTGACGCCGGCACGGGCGAGCAGTTCCGACGCGACGGTTCCGAGGGCGCCGCAGCCGAGGACGGCGACGGTCGCGGCGGCGATCCGTTCTTGCCCCTCCGCCCCGATCGGGGCGAACTGGCGTTGCCGGGCGTAGCGGTCGGTCGTCATCGCGACGCGGGGCATGTCGGTTAGACGCCCTCTTGGGTCCACGCGCCGTCGATCCGCCGCCACGTCTTGCCGGTGGGGTTTTCGTCACGCAGCAGTTTCGGCAATCGATTCGGGCGGACCTGATCGAAGCTGGTCAGTTTTCCGAATCGGATCAACGAGGCGGGGATCCCGACGGCGGTGAATCCGGGGTGTCCGGTCGCCGGGAAGGGCCCGCCGTGGTTCATCGCGGCGCTCACCGCGACGCCGGTCGGCATCTTGTCGTTCAGGATCCGTCCGACCTTCGGGGTCAATTCGAACGCGACCCGCTCGTAGTTTCCTTCGTCTTTGCCGTCACTCGCCGAGTAAACACAGCCGGTGAGGTTCCCTTCGAGGTTTCCGATCGCCTCGCAGAGTTCGTCGAGGTTTTCGGCGACGACCATGAGTGACGCGTTGCCGAAGGCTTCGGTTTGGAAGCCTTCGGGGTTGTCGTTGAACGCTTTGGCGGAGGTTCGCATCAGCGTGTTCAGGACCGCGCACCGCTCCGACTCCGGTTCACCGCCGCCGGTCAGGAGTTCGGCCCCGTGGTCGAGGAGGGTGCGGATGCTGGCCGCCAGGCTTTTGGAGACCGCCGGGGAGAGGAGCGTGCCGGGGGCCGTTTCGGCGTAGCGGGTTTTGATCGCGTCGATGAAGCGATCGGTCGTCTCGTCGGCGAGCAGGAACACGACGCCGGGGTTGGTACAGAACTGGCCGGCCCCCATCAGGGCGCTGGTGAAGAATTCGTCGACGATTTCGGCGCCCCGCTCGGCGAGTGCCGCGGGGGTGATCACGACCGGGTTGACGCTACTGAGTTCGAGGTAGATCGGTTTGCCCGCGCGGTCGGCGGCGGCCTTGAGTTTCAAGCCCGCGGAGCGGCTTCCGGTGTAGCCGGTGGCGCCGACGCGGGGGTCGGAGACGAGCCGTTCGCCGTCGGCGTGGCTGGTGCGATAGATCAGCTGGACCGTCGCCGCGGGCAAGCCGGTTTCGCGGAGGGCCTCGGCGGCCTGTTCGGCGAGCAACCGGGTGGTTTCCGGGTGCGAACTGTTGGCCTTGCCGATCACCGGGTTGCCCGCGGCGATCGCGGCGGCGAAGTCACCGCCGGAGACGCTACCGAAGGCGAACGGGAAGTTGTTCGGGCCGAACACGACGATCGGCCCGAGCGGCTGATAGCAGGAACGGATCCCCGCCTTGGAGTCGATCGTCGCCATCGCCCAGTCGCCGGTCCGGCACGCCTGGGCGGCGGCGCGGAGCTGGTTGGAGGTGCGGGGGAGTTCGACGTCGGCGAGCCGGGGGCTGCGGGCCAAACCGGTCTCGGTGAACGCCGCCTCGACGATCGCCTCGGAGGCCGCCTCGATGCGGTCGGCGTAACGTTCGAGGAACGCCGCGATCGCTTCCGGTTCGAGCGTTCGCAGTTCGCGGGCGGCGGCGGCGGCGGCATCGAGGGCCGCGTCGCAGTCTTCCCAGCTGCTGACCGGGAACTCCGGCTCGAGCGGCCGGTTGTGGTTCGGGTCGCTGGCGCGGAACGTCGTCTCGTGAGCCGCGTCGCGCCACTGGCCGGCGACCAGGACGGGTCGCAGCGAGGAGGTTGCAATCGACATGCTATTCACCTTGAACGATCGGATTCGAAAGGGTTCCCACGCCGTCGACGGTGATCCGTACGACGTCGCCGGGAAGCAGGGTAAAGTCGTTGGTCGGCACGATCCCGGTGCCGGTCATCAGGAACGCGCCGTCGGGGAATCGGTTGTCGCGGGCGAGCCATCCGACCAAGTCCTCGAAGCCCCGCGCCATCTGGGCCGCGGAGGTCTGTTGGTCGAATGCGATTTGGCCGTCCCGTTCGATTTTTAGGTCGATCCCGATTTGGTCTGGCTCCGGCAATGAATCGTACAGGGTGACCCAAGGCCCGAGCCCGGCGCACTGGGCGTAACACTTCGCTTGGGGGAGGTAAAGCGGGTTCTCCCCTTCGATGTCCCGCGAACTCATGTCGTTGCCGCACGTCAGCCCGACGATTTTCATGTCGGGGCTGAGCACCAACGTGACTTCCGGTTCGGGGACGTTCCAACGCGAGTCTTGGCGGATCCGCAGCGGCCCGAGATGCCCGCTGACCCGGTTCGGGGTGGCTTTGAAGAACAGTTCGGGACGGGCCGCCCGATAGACGCGGTCGTAGCAGGAAGCCGCCGCCTCGGATTCCTCCATCCGTGCCGACTGGCTCCGTTGATACGTGACCCCCGCCGCCCAGACCTCTTGGTGGTCGATCGGCGGCAACCAACGCGCGTGTGAGAGGCCGCCCGCGAGTTCGCCAGAGGGGCCCGCGAGTTCGCCAGAAGGACCCGCGAGTTCGCTGAACGGGACGGGGTCGTCCGCATCGAGCGAGGAAACCGTCGCGATCGGATCGTGGGCCGCCAACAGGTCGGCCAGGGACGTGAACGGCGGGGACAACTCGAGCGGGAAGAGTTGATCCGCTTCCACCCGGGCCACCCGAACTTGACCGGACGCGTCGATGAATTTGGTGAGTTTCATCGCCTCAAGATAGCCCAAGCGTTCGCGGTCGGGGAGTCAGGGGGCGGCCGGTCCCGAGCGGGACGGTTCGCAACGGATATGCCTGCGATGCCGACCTCTCCGCCGTGAAACGGCCGCGGAATCGTCGTGAAACAGGGGCGGACGCCGGGAGTCGAACTATTTTGGGGGTCATGAAACGCATCCACAGTTCGCTCCCGGTTCGGTCCCCGATCGGCATCGTCGCGACCGCGGCGCTCGCCGGGATGTTCACCGTGGGGTCGGCGATCATCGCCCCCGCGTCGGTTGACTCGGCGACCGCCGAGCAACCGTGCGGCGGGTGCGGCGGTTCGCGAGTCGATTGGCTGACCCTGCCCGCGGCGTACACGCACAACGAACAGACGGGGATGCGGGTCACCCAGCACACGCCGATCCGCAACCCGACCGCTCCGATCGATCCGACGTACCAAAGCAGCGGCTACACGCATCTCCGTAGCACGATTTCCTTCGGGCAAACGGCCGACAATTACCACCGCGTCGAGACGTGGGGCCGGCCGGTGCGGCCGTACGGTGAATGGCAGTTCCCGTATCGGCCCTACAGCACCCCCTATCCGAACTGGGGGCCCCCGTTCGCCGGATTGAACCTTGGCTACGGGTTTGGTCATCCCGGTTACCGACCCCGGCCGGGGGCTGGGTGGAACGGGGCGGGCCCAGGAAGCGGGGCGGGCCCAGGAGGCGGGGCGGGTCCAGGAGGCGGGGCGGGTCAGTTCCGACCGGGCCGTTCGCCGAACCCTGCGGCGCGTCCGCAGCCCCCCTTTCCGAACAGCCCCGACGTGCCGTATCCCGTTTCGCCGTGACGGGCGTCGATCCGAAAAGATCGACACTTGCCGTCGCTTCGCGACTTGCCGACGGCGCGCGGGTCCCCATGCCTCGGACTGACGTCCGAGGCTATCGCCTGTCATCGCTTCGCGATTGAAAGGTCGCTGGAATCGCCGCGCAATGTCCCCGGACGCGAGTCGGGGTTCGAGCCTTCGTGGGTGAGTACGGCTCAGGCGGCGGCGCGACCGTTTTGCCTTAGCCTCAGTTCTTCGTCCTCGATCAAGTGACGGAAAGCCTGGCCCGCTTTGGCCGCTTCCACACGTCGACCGACGCTCCGCCGCATCGCGTCGTGATAACCGACCGAAGCGGCGAACAGGGTTAGCAGATCGACAAACTGAGTCTCTTCCGCGAGGGGATGCGGTTGCAGCGTGAGATAGCTGTCGGAGCCAAAACTGAGCAGCTTCCCGTCCACACCGCCGATCACTTGGCCGTCCGCCTCGACTTCAAAGTCGGCACCGAGGCTCAACCAATGTCGCTTGAGCGTGAGGTGTCGCATCTGCTGGTCATCGACATATCCCATGGTGAAGAGCGATGGGATGCGAAAAGTGCGATGGTTTTGCTGGATATAGGTGACGTAATCGTAGCGTGGCAGCAGGACGGCCATGCTCAACAGGTTCTTGTTTGACCCGATCGAGTTATGGATTTCCGTCGCGGTAATTTCTTCGATCGTGCCGCACCAACGGGTTCGTTGTGTGTTGGTCTTGAACAGCTTGAGCACCAGCCTGCGTTTTTCGATTTCGCCCGCTTGGAGTTTCATGACCGCGTCGTCTTGGAGCGTCTCCTCGAGCTTGGCGGTTTGTTTGGCCGACAGTCGTCCGTGGCGTTTGATCTTCTTCTTCAGTTCGCGGCGTCGCTTGCGTCGCAACAGATCGACGGTTTCCGACATTTCCTCCTCGTCCGCGGTCCAGACATCGGTACGGAGACCGACGAGGTGGGTCTTCTCCCAGTCGCCCGAGTCCTCGTCCTGCTCCGACACGGTTCCCACGACGTCCATGTGGGTCGTAAAGTGTTGCGATTCGGCCGTCGTTAACTGCTGCAACAATTCGACGTTGCTGGGGTGGATTCCGGGAAGCGCCCACATGTCGATGAACCGCTTGCAACCGCGGTAGGTCTTCTCGGGCATACGTTCGCCTTTGACGATCCGGGTGAAAGTCTCTCCTCGTCGTACGCATCGGACGGATTCTTGCCGAAATCCATTTGAATCGGAAAATCTCCCCGATTCGTTGCGACCGGCATCCCGGATCGACCGCCCCCCGGACCGTTTTAGGGGGCGTCGGCGACGTTGACGAAGACCTTGAGCGCGTCGGGGTCTTCGACGAGCAACCGCATCATTTCGCCGTAATTTTCCAGTCCGTCGACGGGGTGGGTGAGGATTTTTTCGAGCACCCCGGGGTACATCATGTCGCCGAGGGCCAGGTCGCGGATGCCGCTTTCGAAGTGTCGGCGGTTGGCGTTGACGCTGCCGAGGAGCAATTTGTTACCGAGCACCCATTCCAGGTTGATCTGGTCGGCGGGCAATTCGACTTGGCGGTCGCCCCCGGTGATGCCGGTCCAGACGACGACGCCGTTGTGGCCGACGTGCCGCATCGCGTCGAACGCCAATTGGCTGCTACCGGTGGCGTCGACGATCAGGTCGGGTCGACCGGTTCGCTTCACCAGATCGCCGATCGGGGTTTCGCGGGTGCTCACGTAGGTCGCCTCGAGCCCGGCCACGATGTCGGCCTTCAGGTGAGGGGCTTGGCCGCGGGCGAGCGTGTAGACGTCGAGCCCACGGAGTTTGAGGACCAGCGTCGTCAGCAAGCCGATCTGTCCGGCGCCCAGGACGTAAGCGACGACGGGGTCCCAGACCTTCATCCGCTGCTGGGCCTCGAACGCCTGCTGGACCGCTTTCGCGGCGCAGCTCATCGGTTCCTGCAACACGTGCAGATGCTTCAGGCCTTCCGGGACGCGGACGATGTACTCCTCTTCGTCGACGATGTACTCCGTCATGAAGCCGTGGCGGAGGTTGATCCCTCGTTCGTAGTAAGTCTGTTCGCTCGTCATATCGTTGGTCCCGATCAGGTCGTAGATCGAGCCCCCGGGACGGCGGACGGTCGCGGTCACGAAGTCTCCGGGCTTGACCCGCCGGACCTTCTCGCCGACCGCCTCGACGACCCCGAACGACTCGTGACCGATCACCAGGAATTCGTGACCCAGCGGAGCGTTTCCGTACAGCGCCTCGTTGATTTCGCGATCGGTGGCGTCGACGCCGACTTTCAAGATTTTGACAAGCACCCCGCGGCCGTCCGGGAACTCGTCGAGCGAGGGTTTGGGGATTTCTTGCAGGTGGACGCTGTTCGGCGTTCCCGGGGTGACGGCAACGGCTTTCATCGGGGACTCGCAGGCGGGAAGGAGAGGTGAAGGGAGCCCGGAGGAACTCAACGGCAAGGTTGTGGCTTAGGGAGGCCCCGTGGAAATCGTCGGATCGTAGCAAGGAATCGGGTTTCGCGCGAGTCCCCCCGCGGATCGGAGGAGCCGGGCGCGGCGCTGGGGAGCCGAGGGCGGCGCTGGGGAGCCGAGGGCGGAGCTGGGGAGCCGAGGGCCTTCACGACTCGCGATGGCAGCCAAGGGACCGGCTCGCCGAATTTTCGCATCTGCAGTTGTCAAAAACTGCGATCTCCCTAAGATGCATTCATCGATCGCCGCTTCGGCGTTTTCACCGCTTCGTCCGCGGGAGCGTCACCGCTTCGTCCGCGGGAGCGAGTTTCGCCCGAGGGTTGGCGGCGAGCTGTCTCAATTCGAGGCGTGGCATCCCGAACACCGTTCCGATCGGAAATGGTCCGATGGCAATTTGCACCCCGTCTCTTGCAGAGCGTTCATCCGTGGCGGAGCTCCGTCCGGTCGACCGTGATTTGCTACTCGCGTTGCGTGGCGGGGAGGCGTTGGGTGTAGGGGCATTGACAGACCGTTTGGGGGTGACCGCGACGGCGATTCGCCAGCGAGTGGAGCGGCTTTTGTCGATGGGGTTGATCGAGCGAGAGAAGGTGGTCGCGGGGCGGGGGCGTCCGACTTTCCTATACCGATTGACCGTTGCGGGGCATCGGCGTTCCGGGGCGGATCCGGCGGAACTCGCCGACGCGATGTGGGAGGCGATTTTGGCGATGCCCGATTCGGCCGAGCGTGAGCGGCTTTTGTCGGCTGTCGGGGAGCGGTTGGGTCGGCAGTACGCCGACCTGTTGTCGCGGGGGGATAGCGAGGGTGCCGAGCACCTTGCCGAGCGGTTCGAGCGACTTTCGGAGTTGCTTTCGCAGCGTCAGGTCGAATCGGGGGTGTCGCGGTGGGGCGACTTGCCGGTTCTCGACGTCGGTTCGTGTCCGTACCCGTCGATGACCGAGGCGTCTGGCGATCGTGCGATGTGCAAGTTGGAGGAGAAGATGTTCTCCGAGGCGTTGGGCCAACCGGTCCATTTGAGCAGTTGCCGTCTGGACGGCGACGCATGTTGCCAGTTCGCCCCCGTGGCGGCGGTTGACCGCGGCTTGGGGGGTGACGAGGCGGTCGAGGTGAAAGGTTCCGGCGGAGATCCAGGACCGGGTTGAGGGCTTGTATTCATTCCGTTTTCAAACAGCAACCATCGAATCGAGATGACACACGTACTGAAGATCGAAGATTTAAACGTTTCTGTCGGTGAGAAGCCGATCTTGCGGGGGGTCAACCTGACGATCCGCCATGGTGAGACTCACGCGTTGATGGGCCCCAACGGCAGCGGCAAGAGCACGCTCGGTTTGGCGATCATGGGGAGTCCTGGCTACGAGGTCACGTCGGGCCGGGTTTTGCTTGACGAGGCCGACGTGTTGGAGATGTCACCCGACGAGCGTGCCCGCGCGGGGATTTTCATGGCGTTCCAGCGTCCGATGGCGATTCCGGGGGTGAAGATGGCGGACTTCCTTCGCCACGCGACGACGAACGTCCGCCGGCCCGACCGGAAGGAAGGGGAAGAGTTGATCCCGATGCGGGAGTTCCGCAAGGAGCTCAAGGAGAAGATGGCTCACCTGCGGATGGACCCCGAGTTCGCCCGTCGCTACGTCAACGACGGGTTTTCGGGCGGCGAGATGAAGCGTGCGGAGATCTTGCAGTTGGCGATGTTGCAGCCAAAGTTCGCGATCCTTGACGAGACCGACAGCGGGCTCGACGCCGATGCCGTCCGCTTGGCGAGCGAATCGATCGCCGAGATCGGGCGGGAGAAGATGGGGCTGTTGATCATCACCCACCACGACAAGTTGCTCGAGCATAACCGGCCGGACTTTACCCACGTGATGTTGGGCGGACGGATCGTCGAGACTGGCGGGCGGGAGCTCGCCGAAGAGCTGCACCGCAGCGGGTACGACCGGATTCGCCGGGAGTATCCGGACGCCGAGGCGGCGAACCAGGAGATGACCGCTGACGAGGCGGTTGCCTAGACGTGGCGGGGACGCGACGCCCGTCGCGAAGCTGACTGTTCTTGATCGTGTTGACTATTTAACGGGACAGACGCGATGTCGTCCGTGCCGCATCGCATAAGGAAATGAATCATGGCGACCGACGTTCGTGACGACCGAGAAATCGGCGAAATCAACAAGTACAATTTCCGGACCGAGTCGCAGGGGATCTTCAAGGCGAAGCGAGGGCTGAACGCCGAGGTGGTCAACCAGATCTCGGACATCAAGAATGAGCCCGACTGGATGCGAAAGTTCCGGCTCGAGGCGCTGGAGCAGTTCGAGGCCCGTCCGACCCCCACCTGGGGCGGCAAGATCGATCTCGACTTTCAAGACATTTACTATTATTTGAAGCCGACCGATCATCAGGGGAAAACGTGGGACGACGTCCCCCAGGAGATCAAGGACACTTTCGACAAGTTGGGGATCCCCGAGGCGGAGAAGAAGTTCTTGGCGGGGGTCAAGGCGCAGTTCGAGAGTGAGGTCGTGTACGGTTCGCTCGAGGAGGACCTCGCGAAGCAGGGGGTGATCTTCACCGACACCGACACGGCGGTCCGCGAGCATCCGGAGTTGCTCCGCGAGTATTTCGGCACGGTGATCCCGACGGGGGACAACAAGTTCGCCTCGCTCAACAGCGCCGTCTGGTCGGGGGGTTCGTTCATCTACGTGCCCAAGGGCGTGCACATCGAGTTCCCGTTGCAGGCGTATTTCCGAATCAACGCGGAGAGCATGGGGCAGTTCGAACGGACGTTGATCATCGTCGACGAGGGTGCCAGCGTGCATTACGTCGAAGGGTGCACGGCGCCGATGTATACGACGGAGAGTCTGCACAGCGCGGTCGTCGAGGTGGTGGTCAAGCGGGGCGCCCGTTGCCGGTACACGACGATCCAGAACTGGGCGAACAATATTTACAACTTGGTCACCAAGCGGGCCCACGCGTACCGCGACGCGACGATGGAGTGGGTCGACGGGAACCTCGGCAGCAAGTTGACGATGAAGTATCCCGCGGTCCACATGTTGGAGCCCGGTGCCCGGGGCGAGATCTTGTCGATCGCGTTTTCGAGTGCCGGCCAGCATCAGGATGCGGGGGCGAAGTTGGTGCACGCCGCCCCGCACACGACGGGACAGATCGTCAGCAAGAGCATCAGCAAGAACGGCGGTCAGGGAAGCTATCGCGGCCTGGTTCGGGTCGAACCGGGGGCGCACCACAGCAAGAACAGCGTCGTGTGCGACGCGTTGATCTTGGACGATCAGAGCCGGAGCGATACGTACCCGTACATCGAGATTTGCGAGCAGGACGTGTCGATCGGACACGAAGCGAGTGTTTCTCGGATCGGCGAGGAGCAACTCTTTTACCTGCAGAGCCGCGGGCTGAGTGAGTCGGAAGCGAGCACGATGATCGTGAACGGTTTCATCGAGCCGCTCGTGAAAGAGTTGCCGATGGAGTACGCGGTCGAGATGAACCGGCTGATTCAGCTGCAGATGGAAGGGAGCGTCGGTTAAATGAGTCAAGCGACAACGACGAAATGGGACGCGGCCGGTTATGACGGATTCGTCGCCGGCCGAGACGAGCCGGATTGGTTGACGACACTTCGTCGCGAGGCGTGGCAACATGCCGACGCGATGGGGTGGCCTGAGCGGCGGCACGAGGAGTGGATGCGAACCGACATCCGCATGTTTCGGCTCGAGCGGTATCGGATGCCGACGGACGATCCGCCGAAACTCGAATCGAACGCCCAGCTCCGTGAAGGGGTGGAATTGGCGGGTCAGATGCGGACCGTCGACAGCGCGGTCGTCTCCGAGTCGCTCGACGGGTCGGTGGCGGAACAGGGTGTCGTGTTCGGAAGTCTCGAACGGCTATGCGGAACGCATCCCGAGTTGATCCGCCCGGAGTTGTTCACGGTTTTCGATCCGGACTACGACAAGTTTGCCGCGATGCACGCGGCGTTTTGGTCGGGCGGTCAATTTCTGTATGTGCCACGCGGGGTGACGGTCGACCGTCCGCTTCACATCGGGTCGATGATGTCCGACGGCGGGATCGACACGACCCACACGTTGGTGGTGTTGGAGGAAGGGGCGGAGGCGACGCTGTTGCATGAATCGAACAGCCCTTCGCCGGACGCCGGCGGGTTGCACATGGGGGCGGTCGAATTGATCGTCAAGCCGGGTGCGAAGCTCCGATATGTGAACCTTCAGGAGTGGGGCCACAAGGCGTACCACTTCGCCCATCAAAGGGCGCAGGTCGATCGCGACGCGTCGCTGCAGTGGACGATCGCCGCGATGGGGTCCCAGCTATCGAAGGTGAACCAATCGGTCGACTTGGTCGGGCCGGGGGCGGAGAGCCAAGTCAACGGGGTGATGTTCACCGAAGGTCGGCAACACCTCGCGTACCACACGCTGCAGCACCACAAGGCGCCGCATTGCCGAAGCGACTTTCTGTACAAGGCGGCGCAGCAGGACCGCAGTCGGACCGTGTGGCGTGGGATGATCAAGGTCGCCCCGGACGCGCAGAAGACGAACGGTTATCAAAGGAATGACAACCTCGTGTTGTCCGGGATGGCCCGAGCCGATTCGATCCCGGGGCTGGAGATCGAAGCGGACGACGTCCGGTGCACGCACGGCAGCACGACGGCGAAGGTCGACGAGGAGCAAATTTTCTACGCCGGTTGTCGCGGGTTCACGCGGAAGGAAGCGGTGCGGATGATCGTCACCGGGTTCTTCCAGCAGATCTTCGATCGGATCTCGATCGAAAGTGTGCGCGAGGCGTTGGGACGCACGATCGCGCGTCAAGTTCGCGAGTACGACTGATTTTCGCGGGTACGACCGAATTCCACGGGTACGACCGAATTCCACGGGTACGAGTGAATTCCGTGGGTACGACTGAATTCCGTAGGGCTTTGCGATTCGCCGCGACGACTTTCGCTACAATGATTCGTCGGAGGCGGGGTTTGATCGAAGGCTGCTGCTTTGGCGGGGCCGTGGTCCCGTCGCTTGGCGAAGGGTTGCTGTCTGGCTACCGGCCCGTTTCAGGGTCGATATTGAAGGAGACGAATATTATGGCATTGGCGGAAGACAAGGTACGCGAGGCCTTGAAAGAGGTTATCGACCCGGAGCTTTACGTCAACATCGTCGATCTCGGCCTGATTTATGTGGTCGACGTCGGGGAAGAGAACGAATCGGGGCTTCATGACGTGAAGATCGAGATGACGATGACCAGCCCGATGTGTCCTGCGGGGCCACAGTTGGTCGCGGGGACGAAGTCGGCGGCGGAAGGTTTGGAAGAGGTCGAATCGGCGGAGGTGAAGGTGGTCATGGATCCTCCCTGGTCTCCGGACATGATGACGGACGACGCCCGGGACCATCTCGGGATTTTCTAGTCTCTGACTGGCTGACCGATACCGATGCGAATTTTTGTTGGCGAGTACGTCTGCGGGGGCGGGCTCGCGGGAACCAACCCGGACTTCATCCCGGTCACGCTCAGTCGAGAGGGTGCGGCGATGCTCCGCGGGATCGTCGCCGATTTGTCCGAGGTGGCGGAAACGGTGGCGGCGGTCGATTCGCGTCTGATCGCGGACGTGCCGGCTTCGCGGACGGTGGAGGTCGGGGCTTCTCAGAGCGTGTGGACGCAGTGGGTCACGGCGGCATCGGACTGCGACGCGGCGTTGATCGTGGCACCGGAGAGCGGCGGTGTACTGGCGAAGGCGGTGGCGATGTTGCGGGCCGGCGGGGTCGACGTCATCGCGGGCAGCGGCGACTTTCTCCGTGCCGCGGGCGATAAAGTTTTGACGGCCAAGATCATGCATGCCGCCGGGGTCGCCCACCCGCCCTTTCTCGGTGGCGGTGATCGGCGGTTCGCCGGCAAGTTGGGAGCGTTTGATCGGTTTGTCGTCAAGCCTCGGGACGGCTGCGGGACTCAAGAGATCCGGGTTTTTGAATCGTTGGCGGAAGCCCAAGCGGAGTTAACCGACGAGTTGATCTTGCAAGGTTGGGTGCCCGGTCGGCCGATCTCGATCGCGATGGTGGCTTCCCCAGCACAGCAAACGTATTTGCCGGCGGTCCGTCAGAACTTGTCGGAGGCATCTTGCGAGTACGCGGGCGGTTGCGGCCCGTTGGGGGAGGACGATCAACGTCGTGCCATGGCGATCGCCTCGCGAGCGCTCGCCGCGATGCCGCCGACGGCCCGCGGGTTCGTCGGGTTCGATTTGATCCTTGGGCAGCGGCCGGGCGAGGACTGTTTGATCGAAATCAACGCCCGTCTGACGACCTCTTATGTCGGCATCCGTCAGATGATCACGGGAAACCTCGCCGCACGGCTGTTCGACTTGGAGAGCGGGCCGGTGACGTGCAACGCGGAGGTCGATTCGGTGCGTTGGACGCCGGACGGGAAGGTTTGGGTGAACGACGTGGTGGCCGGAGGGGTGTGAACCGGATCGTGGGCCTCGACGTCGGCGGGGCGAATCTGAAATACGCCTCGGCCGACGCTCAGGTGTTCCGGCGTCGCTTTGCGATGTGGAAAACGCCTCACGTTTTGGCGGAGGTGATCGAGGAGGATCTGCGTCGCGAGTACGGCGCGGTCGCGGCGATCGCGGTCACGATGACCGGTGAGCTCGCGGATTGTTTCGTTGACCGTGGCGTCGGTGTCGCCCACATTGTCGACCACGTCACGCGGGCGGGGGACCGCGCAGGCGTTGACGTGGTGAATTTCTATGGCGTCGACGGGCGATTTCACGTCGCCCGCGATGCGGTCGCCCTCCCCGATCGCGTCGCCGCGGCGAACTGGCACGCGTTGGCGAGTGAGGTGGCGAGCCGTTTCCCCGACGCGACGCTGATGATCGACGTCGGGTCGACGACCACCGACATCGTGCCGCTCGATCGCGGCTTGGTGGCGACCGCCGCGCGGACCGATTTCGAGCGGTTGGTCGAGGGGAGCCTCGTTTATGTCGGATGTCGACGGACGCCGGTCTGTGCTCTGATCGACCGGGCCGTGATCCGGGGACGGGAGTCGGCGTTGATGAACGAACTGTTCGCGACGGTGGACGACGCCCGCCTCGTGTTGGGGATGTGTCCCGGAGACGCGAACGACTTCGACTCCGCCGACGGCCAACCGAGGACTCCAGGTGCCGCCGTGAATCGTCTCGCGCGGATGATCGGCTTGGATCGTCGCACGGTGGGGATCGTCGACGTCGAGCCGATGGCGCGTCGGGTCATCGGTGCGGTGACGGACGCGATCGGGCGGGGCGTCCGCGGCGTCGATCGCGGGTCGGAGGGGCGGTGGGTGTTGAGCGGTCACGGCCAACAGATGGTCGACGTACCGTCGGGGCGGCCGGTCGTCGATTTGGCTGCCGAATGGGGACGTGAGGTTTCCCGCTGTGCCCCGTCTTTCGCCGTCGCGCGGCGTTGGCTTGTGACGGGGGCCGCGGACGCGAGGACCGTCGGCGAGGGGTAACCAAGGTGTCACGAAGTGAAGCTGACGCGATCACCGGCCACCGAGCGGGAACGTCGGATGAGACGGGAACGTCGGATGAGACGGGAACGTCGGATGAGACGGGAACGTCGGATGAGACGGGAACGTCGGATGAGACGGGAACGGCCGACGAGACGGGACCGATCGCGAGCGTGGCGGGGGCTCCGGCGGTCGGTTCGCGTCGGCGGATCGTGAAGCTGGGGGGGAGTTTGCTCACGCGTCCTGGGTTGATCGAGGATGTCCGGTCTTGGTTCGCGGATGCCCCGCCGGCGAACGACTTGGTCATCGTCGGGGGTGGCGAGTTGATCGACGCGATTCGGACGCTCGATGCGATCCGTCCCGGTGACCCTGCCGAGACGCATTGGCTGTGTGTCGAGTTGCTCGACGTCACTTACCGGCTGGCTCGGAGTTGGTTTCCCGAGTGGAACACGGTCGGGGCCGACGAGTCTCTCGAGCCGGGGCCCGCGATCTCGGGCGAACCGTGTTGTCCGACGCTCGTGTCGGTCGGATCGTTTTACTGGCGTGGATCGGAGAGCGGGTTACCGGAGAGTTGGGAGACGACGACCGACGCGATCGCCGGTTGGCTGGCGATCTGGAGCGGGGCATCGGAGCTGGTGTTGTTAAAGTCGTGCGAAGTCGATCCGACCGAGTCGCTGGAGGGGTTGGCCGACCGCGGGGTTGTCGACCGAGCGATCTTGGGTCTCGCCGATCGGCTTCCGCCGGTGCGTGCGGAAAAGCTGCGTCAGAGCCGATCCGCAAAGGGGTCCGAGCCTTCGTAGATTTCCAGCTGACATTGCGCCGAACGGCTTTTCCGCGTCCTCGGTTGACTACCGGCTCGGTCCAAGAGAGGGTCGGCCCCCTTTTCGGATCGGCACTCAGTTCGCCCGTGCCCGTTGAGTCGCCATGTAGGTCGCGTACTCTTTCGCCGTGACCCGTCCGTCGCCATCCGCGTCGGCGGGAGCGGGGTTCATCAGCATCGACTTCCATTCCGAGGCGGTGAGCACGCCGTCGCCATTCTGGTCGTTTTGGTTGATGATCCGTTCGGCGAACTTCAACGTTCGTTCGTCCGGTTCGACCGTCGCGGCGTCTTCTGCAGGCGCGGCCCCCGCAGGCTCGGACGATCGGGATGTCTCTCCGTCTCGCGACGGGCGATCCGGTCCGCGATCCTGATCGGAAGATCGGGCCATCGGCGGGCGATCGGGGTTGGAAGGCCCGGAGTCATTTCCGGCGGTGACTTGGTTTCCGGCTTCGACGCCTCGCAGGGCTTCTTCGGCGGTGATCACGCCGTCGCCGTTGGCATCCCAGCGGAAGAACTCATCGACGAGCGATTCGTTCCATTTCCCGGCGTATTCAGCCATGACGACTTGGCCGTCCCGGTTGCGGTCTTTCTCTTCGAACCATCGCGGCGTGCCTTCGGGGAGGTCTTGGTCGCTGACGACTCGGAACGAATTCCGACCGTTGTACGGATCGGGGATTTCACGCGGGGGCGGTTCCTCTTGGCGACCGCGTCGATCATCGGAGCGTCCCATCGCGCGGGCCTCCGCTTCGGCTTCCCGTCGTCGCGCGTAGCGAACGGAGAGTTCACCGGCCGACAACCTTCCGTCGCGGTTGCGGTCGAAATCGAGCGGGTTTCCCGACAAGCGGCCCATTTCGTTCTCGTCCAGCATCCCGTTTCGGTTCCGGTCGTAGCGTCGAATGGTGGCGGCTGCCTGACGCTCGTCTTCTTCGCTCACGGGGACGGCCAACATTTCCGCGGCCGGCCCGAACCCGGGGACCGGCTCGGGGACGATATCGGACCCGAATCCGGGGACAAGCAACTCGACCTCCAGCGCGTCCAACCCGGCTTGGCGGGGATCGTTTCCGCGGCCTCGGTCGCCTCGGTCGCCGCCCCCGCGCATCCGCTCGAAGCCTTCGGCGAGCTTACTGAGCGGGATCGGCTGTCCGGGGCGAATGCTTGGGTCTTCACGTTGCAATCGAGAAATCAGGAACTCCGCGGGCCCTTGCTGTTCGTCAGGGTCGATGATGCCGTTTCCGTTTCGATCCAAGCGGGAGAGAAACCCGCTGGGACCACCGCCGCGATCGCCGCCCCTTCCGCCACCGGGAGGCCCGCCGCGTCTACCCCTGCCGCCCGAGTCGTTTCCACGGCCGCCGAAGCCTCCTCCGGGAGGCCCTCCACGACCACGGAAACCGCCTCGCCCGCCGTCATCGTCGCCGCCACGCGACGGCGGTTGGGCCGAGGTGGGGACCGAGACGAGCACGCTGGCGATCAACGCGACGAAGAGACGTGAAATGTTCATACCGGATGAAACCGAAACGGCGCGGTGAAGTTTCGTTTCTGCCCTTGTCCATTGCATCGGCCATGACCGATGGGAAGCGGAAATCCCGGGGGTCAGCCCTTCGATCTGGTCTGAATCAGCGAGTCCAGTTCTTGCTTGAGCCGTGGCAGGATTTCGTCGTAGCCGAACGCGCCGAGCGGTTTTTCACCCCGCTTCAAATTGACCCTCGTCGGGCCACACCACAGACCGAGGTCGGCGTCGTCGGTTTCGCCGGGCCCGTTCACTCGGCAGCCCATCACGGCGATCGTGATCGCGTGGTCCTCAGCGTAACGCGTCATCTCTTTGACACTCGCGGCCAACTCGATAAACGCCTCGTTCTCGACGCGTGAGCAACTCGGGCAGCTGATGATGTTCAGGGAGCGGTCGTTGAACTGGACGACGCTTCGGACCCGGCCGGCGTAGATGTCGGCGACGATTTCGCGTCCCGCGTCGATTTCTTCCGGTTTCCGATCGTTGGGGAGGGTCAGCGAGACGCGAACGGTATCACCGACGCCGCGTCCGATGAGCTGTTCGAACGCGATGCGAGTCTTGATGATCCCCTCGGGTGGCATTCCCGCCTCGGTGACGCCCAGGTGGAGTGGTACATCGGGGCGTTGTTCGGCGAACCGACGATTGACCTCGACCACCTTTGCCGGGTCACTGTCCTTGAGCGACACGATGTAGCGGGTGAACCCGATGGAGTCGAGAAATTCGCAATGTTCGAGTGCCGATTCGAGCATCGGGGTGATCGAGTCTTGCGGGTCGTATTTCTCGCGTTTGGCCGGATCGACGCTGCCGCAATTGACGCCGACGCGGACGGCGCAGTCATGGGCGGTGGCTTGGTCGATGATGAACCGTACCTTGTCTTGCCACGGCTTGTCGCGCTGGTGGTGATAGAGATGTCCGGGGTTGTATCGGATTTTGTCGACGACAGGCGCGACCTGTTCGGCGAGTCGAAAATTTTCCTGCAGGTCGACGGCGAGGTTCGCCGTGGTGCGTTCGCGGATTTGGGCGAGTGCCGCGGCGTCTTTCTCGCTGTCGACCGCGACCCGCACGACGCCGGCCCCCCGTTCCCGAAGCGCTTCGGCCTGGGCCGACGTCGCCTCGACGTTTTGTGTCTTGGTCGCGGTCATGCTTTGGACGGCGATGGGGTGGCCGTCACCGATCGTCAGATCTCCGACTCGCACGCCGCGGGTGGGGTTGCGTTGGATCGCCATGCTTCAGTCTCGTTCGGGGGCGTCGCGGAGACGCCGGGTGAAATCGGGGAACGCGGCACGGACGCGAGCCCAATTCGGGATCGCCGCCGCACCGCTGGGGTCCGTGCGGAAGATCTCGCCGGCGTCGGTGACGCACTCGGCGAACGCCTCGATCGCCGTCTCTTCGGCGTGGCGGTCGAAGTGAAGATCGTTGACGAGTGCGTCGGCGGAGTATTGGCGGATGCAGTCTTGAGCGGCCCGCAAGTAGGAGGCCCGCAGCGCGACGAACGCGGACGGGGCGAGCATCACCCCTTGGCTGGCCAAGGTCCGGTAGATCGTCGTCAGGATATCGATCGCCATCTTCATTAAGCCACGCGACTTGTCACCGAGCGAGATATCTTGGTGCTTGTGGTCGTACAGTCGACACAGGTCCGTTTGACATACCCGTTTGTGCGACGTGTTACGAAACACCTCCGCCAACGTCCCGACCTCCAGCCCCCAGTCGCTGGGGATCCGGTTCGAACGTGCCAGGTTCCTCGTCAGCGAGAATTCCCCGGAAAGCGGATATCGGAAGTTTGACAAGAACCGCACAAATTGGCTTTCGGGAAAACAGAGCAGCATCGAGCGGACCAGGGGCGCGACGAGCAGCCGGACCACGCGTCCGTTCATCTGGTCGGTGACCCGCGCGTAGTACGCCTTGCAGAACTCAAAGTCGAGTGCCGGGTGGACCATCGGCAAGCACAGTCGGGCGAGCAGGAACCGGTCGTAATCGACGATGTCACAGTCGTGCAGCACGAACGTGTTGATTTCGGGATCGTCGAGGAGGAACCCGAACGCGGTCCACACGCTCCGCCCTTTGCCCGGGGTGGCGACGGGAATTCCGGCGTCGATCAGTTCCTGATAGAGCGTCTGGATGGCCGGGCCGTCGGTCCACAACACCTTCGCCCGCGGCCCGAGCGGTTTGACCTTTTCGAGCGTCTGTTCGTAGTCGCGACGGTCGGGGGCGACCCCCAGCGTGACGGCGATCGACCCCACGTAGTCGGCCTGGGCCAATTCGCGAACGATCCCGTCGAACGGGGTTGCCCGCATGTCGTCCGCGGTAACCGGGAGCACCAGCCCGATCTTATTTTGCCGGGTCGATTCACGGAGCATCGACTCGAGGCGTTCGAGTTTGCCGGTCCGCAAGTCATGCAGCGTTGTGATCAGATCGTGCTGAAAGAAGTCCGGCATCGAGGTTCCCGTCGTTTCGCGGCCCGCCGATTTTCGCTCAAGAAAATCAGCCGGAATTCTGACCGGTTCCCCCCACGCTGACCAGACCCGCCGAATCGGTCGGTCGACGACTCAGGGGACAAAAGGGTTGTTCACCATTTCTCCCGGACGCTCCGGTTGCGAAGGCTGAATCGGGTCCCGAGTGGCCGGCGGCTGGCACCGTTCCGACCCACCCGATCGCGAGCCCAAAACGCCGAACATCATCCCACCACCGGTTACATAGTAGGCAACCAGGGCCATGAACAGAAACGGTCCGAGCGTGCGGGTGACGATGCGCATGAGGTTGCTCCGAGGCGGGAAAGCGTTTGGCCACCCTCTATCATGGCTCCCCAGGTGGGGCCGGTCGGTCCGATGGGGAGGGTGAGACTCAGGAACCTTCGCCTTGAGGCCGGATAACCCGACCCCGTCGATCTCTCGTGAACGCCTGCGGCAAAGCGTTCAACGCGGGCCACGAAAGGGGCGGAACCCCGTTGGGGTTCGGACGGCGGGGGGGAGGCGAGGTTTCGGCGTCGGTGGCGTCGCGGAGCGTTCGGTCGGGGTGGGTTGCTCGGTGGCACGGTCGGAAGTCTTCACGACTTCCGCTACGGGGGAGTGGGGGATCTTGTTATGCTCTGGGGTTCGCCGCGGCGACCGGCACGACCGGCCCCTCGACCTCGTCATCCGGCCCTTTGGCGATGTCATCCCGCCGCTCGACGTTTCGATCGCTGACTCGGTCGTCGTTCGGATCGGTTTTGCCCAGCACGTCAGCGGCTCGTTGCGTTCGGTCGAACAGGTAGATCAACGACCCGGCCCACACGAACATGAATCCGACCAGACGCCACGCCCCGAGCGGTTCGGAAAGGATCACGGTGCCGACCAGGAACTGCAGTGTCGGACCGATGTACTGCAGCACGCCGATCGTCGACAGCGGAGCGTGGCGGCACGCGGTGGCGAACAGCAACAACGGTGTCACGGTCACCAAGCCACCGGCCATCAGCAGCCAGCTCGTGCGGGGATCCGCCAGCGGCGCGTACTCGCCGCCACCCTCCGCGTGCGTCCACACCAGATATCCGATCGCGGGTCCCGACAAGAGCGCCGTCTCGATCAGTAATCCGCTGAGACTCGGCAGCGGCGCCTTTTTTTTGGCCAACCCGTAGAACGCGAAGGAAAACGCCATCGCCAACGAAACCCACGGCAAGCCCCCGCCCGCGACGGTGACGATCGCGACCCCGACGACCGCCCACCCGACGGCGATCCATTTACGACGGCTGAGACGTTCCCCCAACACGAACACGCCGAGCGAAATACTGATCAGCGGGTTGATGTAGTACCCCAGGGATGCCTCGAGTACCCGATCGTTGTTGCAGGCCCATAAAAACGCGAGCCAATTGATGCCGATCATCATCGCGGCGAGCGAGTAGACGAGCCACACTCGGCGGCTGGCCAGTGACGCGAAGTATCCCCGCGCGCCGCCGTCGACGAAGAAGCGAAACATCATCGGCAAGAAGACGATCAACGCCGCGCACGACCAAACGATCCGGTGACAAACCAGTTCGATCGGCGGGACGTTCGCGAGCATCCGCCAGTACAGCGGGAACATGCCCCACAGCACATGGGCGGCGACCGCGGTGAGGATGCCAAATCGGAGATGGGTCGCGTTGGGTTCCATGTCGGTGCGAGGACCGCCCGGCGGTGGTGAGCGGTGGTCCCTTTCGGCCTTCAATCCACGAGGGTGCGGCGGTGATCGATCTCGTCTTGCTCGAGCCCGGCATCCGACAAGGCGTCGCGTAGCGCCCGGTCGGCACGTTGGACGGCGTTGAATCGGCGGCTGATCCGGACCCGGATTCCCGCCCCGTCTCCGGCTGACCGGCGGGCCATCTCGACGATTTCGGAGAGCGGCCTGGATTCACGTGTCGCTTCCCCTCCGGCGCCGCGAAGCTCAACCCAGTATTCTTCGCCGTCGATCAAGACATCGACCGTCGCCTGCGGGTCCAGCGATTCTGGGCCCGCTGCCGCTTTGTCGGCATCCGCCCCTTCATCGGCCGTGTCGGGGGCGCCGGTCGCCGTCCACCTTTCGTCATCCGCCGATTTCGGTTCGGAGGCATATGGCTCGGATGATTCGGGCTCGGATGATTCGGGCGGGGGCGATTCGGTCGGGGCGTCGGAGGCGGCCCCGTCGACCGACAGCGATGGCGTGCCGACGTTGAAGTTCAACAATCCCAACAAGCTCATCACGGCCAGAACGATCGCCGAGATCATCGCGGCGGGAACCAGCTTGATGCTCCTCAGCATCCGGAATCGGCGTTGCTTGGCCATCGGGTAGGTTCCGTGTGCGGCGGGTCAGGGCGGATCGGAAGGGGGAGCATCGCCGGTCTCGGCGCCGCTGGTTTGATCCGTTGGAGCGTCGGTTTGATCCGGTGGAGCGTCGGTTTGATCCGGTGGAGCGTCGGCGAGGTCCCGCCGGGGGTCTTTCAACGCCCCGACGATCGCGAATTCGAAACGTGTCCGCTGGTCGGCGTCGGACGCCAGGAACTCCATCGCCTGCGGCAGCCCGTCGATCACCGGTTGATAATTCCCGGCGATCGAAAGCGGGCTGTACGACGCCAGCACCACGACCAGGCCTTTCGGTTGAGGAAACGTCCGGCTCGCCGCCCGCAGTTGGGTAACGAATTCTTCGGTTCGCGAACGTTGGTCCCGCGCTTCCAACCGGAACGACACCTCGCCGGGCCCTGCCTGAACGGTGATATCCCCGCGGTCCGATACGTGCAAGGTCCACACCTCGGCGCGTTTGAGGAGTTCTTCGTAGCCGACCAGGAACCGGAGCAGGTCCGCGGTCCCCGACTCGGCGAGCTGGCGACCGAGACTTTCCGCCGAGGCGACCGTTTGGCGGGCGTCGTCGGCGGAGTCTTGCGGGGAGAACCCTTCGGTGACGCGGGCGAGCAGACCGCTCAGGGTTGCGACGACGCGATCCCGCTCCCGCTGCGACTCGCGAGCCTGAGCGACCGCCTCGTTTCGGGACGCTCGGACGGCGGCCGACTCGTCGAGCAACGCCTGACGGTCGCGTTCGAGGCGCTCACGAGCCTCGGCGAATCGCGACTCCAATTCCTGCTGCCGCGTTTCCAGCGTCATCAACGATTCTCGCCGCGCCGACTCGCTGGCGTGGCGAAATTCCATGAACTGCGCGAACACGATGATCAGCAACAGGTCCATCAGCGACGTGAGTTGGAACCGGAACCGGGTTCGGCTCGCGTCGGCACGGCTGACGTCGCGGGGTTCAAACACCGTCTTGCCCCGAATCGCTTGGCACGGCGTCGGTGGGCACGGCGTCGGTGGGCACGGCGTGGGTGGGTGCTGGCGAGATCAATTCCCGTTTGGTGCGGACGATCAGGTCGCGGACGTGGCGTCGATTTTCGAGGACCCGCCGGAACAGCGTCTCCAGGGCGCTGTTGACGACCATCAAGGCGATCGCCATTGCCAACCCGGCGAAGGTGCTATCGATCGCGACCCCGAAACGGCTGACGATCAACCCGACGGCCGCCTCGCCGTCACCCGCCGGGCCCCGCATCGCCAGCCACAACGCGAAGATCGTCCCGAGCACCCCGAGCAGCGGATACGCCTCGATCCCCGACCTCGCGACGGTCCAAGCGGTTTCGAAGCGGAACGAGTCGAGGTAGGTCCGCCGTTCGTCCAAGATCCGGATCCGCGTTCGGACCCTCTCGCGGTCGTCGGGATCGCCGAGTGCCTCGTGGACGTCGCTGATGAACGCGTCGACGTGGTCCGACAAGTGGGCCGACGTCGGCAGGCGACTGCGATGGGCGAGCCCGGCGGTGAACCGGTCCAAAGTCTCGGCGAGTCGCCGCAGGTCGCGACGGGCCCAGATCCAGAGCACGCCGAAGAAGAGCAGGTGGAGCGACCCGACGATCAGGATCGCGGGGGTGAACCACCGGGTGACGAACTCGGAGACCATGGGGGGGGCACCCGGGACGGGACAACGGACCGCGGCGAACGGACCGCGGCGAACGGACCGACCTTCGCGACGCGGCGACGACTGAGGCGAGACCCGGCGACGACCCGTCCCGAGCTTTCGGCCAGCGTTGTCTAGGCTAAGCTGAGACCGTCATCCGATTCAACGTGGGCTGTTGGTCGATTGTCGGGCGAGCGCCCCCGATTCCGCGACCGTCTTCCCCTTTCGACACTCGAAATGTCCCACGCATGACCGAATCTCCGCTTACCGTGCTGGCTTACGAAGAGACCCCGCTCGGGCCGCTCTGCCTTCGCCGCCGTCGGACGCTTTCGGAACCGCCGGAGATCGTGACCGAGATCACGCTCAATCACGAGTTCCTGATGAGCAGCCTGCACACCGATTCCGAACGGGCGCTCGCCCAGCGGGCACTGGGCCGCGTCACCGGAAGCGGTTTGAAGGTGATGGTCGGCGGGCTCGGGCTCGGCTACACGGCGCTGGCGGCGCTGGGATCGGATCGCGTCGCGTGCGTCGAAGTCGTCGAGTACCTTCCGCCGGTGATCGACTGGACGCGTCAGGGGCTGACCCCGATCGCCGATCGGCTCAACGCGGACCCCAGGTTTCGTGTCCGACCGGGCGACGTCTATGGGGAACTGCTGGAGGGGTGGCCGAGGGACGATCCGGGTCAAACCTCGGGACGCCGTTGCGACGAACGGTTCGACGCGATCTTGATCGACGTCGATCATTCCCCCGAGGACCGTCTGGCCGAAGGGAACGGCCGGTTCTATACCGCCGAGGGGATCCGCCACGCCGCGTCCCACCTTGAGCCCGGGGGCGTGCTAGCGCTCTGGTCGTACGACGAACACACCCCGACGTTCGATCACATGCGAGACGTGTTGTTCGACGTCGAGGCTTTCGGGGTCACCTACTTGAACCGACATGTCCACCAAGAGTTCACCGATTGGCTGTATCTCGGAACGAATCCCGATGCCAATCCGCCCCGTCAGCCATGACGCTGGCGTTGATCCGGATCAGGTCCCGTTTCATCTGTGCGACGACTTCCGGGTGATCCGCCGAGACGTCGTTCTGTTGCGAGCGATCCGCTTCCAGGTCGTAGAGCCGAAAGTTCGTGTAGTCCCCCTCGCGGATCTTGGGGATCCACGACTCCTGAAACATGTTGTCCGTCGAAAGCTCGTAGTCCGGATCGGCGACGAGCGAGAAGCGACCGTCTCGCGTCGCGACGACGGGTCGTGATTTTTGCAAGTGCCAGAACAACGGTTGGTGGCGGCGGAACGTCTCGCCGTCAGAGGGTCGAAGCACCGGCGTCAAATCCGCGCCGTCGAGGTGCACGCCCGATGGCGGGTCGATTTGCAACAGCCCACATACGGTCGGCAGCACGTCGACGAGGCCCGCCGGCGTCGTATCGACCCGCCCCGCCTCGATGTGCCCGGGCCAAGTGACGATCCCGGGGACGCGGATCCCGCCTTCCCAGTTCGTCCCTTTGCGTCCCCGCAGGTCACCGACGCGATCGGCGCGGTAGCTCCCGTTGTCCGAGGCGTACATGATCAGGGTTTGCTCGGGGGCATCGATCTCGTTCAACTTTCGCCGCAGGCGACCGATCGCGCGATCCTGGTTGTCGATCGTCCCGGAATAGATCGCCGCCCGGTCGGACGTCCTCCCGTACTCGGAAACGACCTCGTCGGGGGCCGCGATCGGCGCGTGCGGCTCATGAAACCAGACGTTCAAGAAGAACGGACGGGCGTCGTCCGGGCGCCGGTCGAGCCAATTGATCGCCTCGTCGACAACGAGTTGGCAGGAATATCCCTCCAGCTCGCCCACCGGTTTTCCGTTGCGGATGAAGTTGTTCGGGTTGTGATGGCTCGGCGCGGCGTTGTTGCCGGTCGCGAACCAGTAATCGAAGCCGTGATCGGCGGGCGTCGGCTTGGCTCGCGATCCCGTCGGCAACCCGAGGTGCCACTTGCCGAGGTGGGCGGTGGCGTACCCGGCGTCCCGCAAAACCTCCGCCAGCGTTACCTCGCGGGTCAACAGATGCGACCGCTGGGACTCGTCGTGGACCCAGCTATAGATCCCGGTCCGGATGTGGTGCCGCCCGGTCAACAGGGTCGCCCGTGACGGGGAGCAAACCGCGCACCCCGAATAGAAATCGGTAAACCGCACGCCGTCGGCGGCCAATCGGTCGAGCGTCGGCGTGTCGACCGGTCCGTCATAACAACCGATGTCGCGATAACCCAAGTCGTCGGACAACAAGACGACGACGTTCGGGCGTGGGGCTTCGGCGTGGCCGATCGACCGGAGCCCGAGCGACCAAACCGCGGTCGCCCCAAGGGTCGTCGCGACGAGGGGTAGCCAAGCTTTCATGGGGGCACCTTATGCAAAAATCTCTTGGACGACCTTGCCCCCTTCGGGGCCGGTCAGTCGGTGTTGCCGGCCCTCGTGGGTGAAGGCGAGTCGGTCGTGGTCGAGTCCGAGCAGATGGAGGATGGTCGCGTGCAGGTCGCGGAAGTGCACCTTCCCTTCGACGGCCCGCGATCCGGTTTCGTCGGTCCGGCCGTGAGTGAACCCCGGTTTGACGCCGCCGCCGGCGAGCCAGAACGTGAACCCACGGTGGTTGTGACCGGTGCCATCCTTCTTGTCGTTGGGGGCAACCCCAGGTCTGCCGAATTCGCCTCCCCACACGACGAGCGTTTCGTCGAGCAACCCACGGCTGGCCAGGTCATCGAGCAATGCCGCGATCGGCGCGTCGATCGCGGCGCAGTTGGCGTCCGTGTTGGGGCGGTGGTCGGAGTGTTGGTCCCAGCTGCCGTGGTTGAGTTCGACGAACCGGACGCCCGCTTCGATCAACCGTCGCGCCAACAGGCATTGGCGGCCGAAATCGGTTTGGCGACAGGAACCGACCGCCTTCTGTTTCCCGACCCGGTATCGCTGCAGTGTCGACGCCGTCTCCCGACTGACGTCGAGCAACGTCGGGGCGGAGGCTTGCATGCGAAACCCGAGTTCCAGCGACTCGATCACCGATTCCAACCGCACGTCGTTGGGGCGCGCCTCGGCGTGGGCCCGATTGATCGACTGGATCAGATCGACCTGTCGCCGTTTCTGCGTTTGGCTCAAGTGATCGCCGGCGACGTTGTGGATCGTCGCCGTCGACATCGGCTCCCCGTTCACCCCGATCGGCGTCCCTTCGTACACCGGGGGCAGGAACGCGCTGGAGTAGATCGCGGGCTTCGACGTGTTGAGGCTGATGAAGCCGGGCAGGTCTTGGTTGTCGGTTCCCAACCCGTAGGTGACCCACGACCCGAGGCTCGGCCGCGAGCGGAGCCGTTCGCCGGTGTGAAGTTGCAGGAACGATTGGGCGTGGTTCCCGGTGTCGGCGTACATCCCGTTGAGCATACAGATCCGGTCGGCATGCTTCGCGAGCATCGGGAGCCGATCGGAGAACCACATCCCGGACTCGCCGTGGCGGGCGAACGGGACCGCGGACCCGCGGTGCGGCTTGTTGCCGACCTGCGGCTTGTAGTCGAACGTGTCCATCTGCGCCGGGCCGCCGCTCATGCAGAGGAAGATCACCCGCTTCGCCCGAGCCGGGAGGGGCGGCGACTTCGCGGCCAGGGTCTCGGCGGCCAGGGTCTCGGCGGACGGGGTCTCGGCGGACGGGGTCTCGGCGGACGGGGTCTCGGCGGCCAAGGCGTCGGTGCAGAGGGCTTCCAGGGCGAGGGCGCCGAACCCGCACGAGGTCGACCGCAGGAGCGCGCGGCGGGAGAGGGGATTCATTCCGGTTGGCCTTAATCGAGATATCGAAATTCGTTGGTCGCCAACAACGCCTGGCATACCGTCGCCCACGCGTCGAGTTCGCTCCGCGGCGGATCGGCCGTTTCGCCCTCGGCACCGCCACCGCCCTCGGCCAGCGACGACGCCTCGTCGGCAAGCTCGGCCATCAAAGTTCGCACCAGCGTCACGGTCGCGGCCAGTTCGTCGTCAGTGGGGTCACGCTGCAACGCTTGGCGAAACGCGGCGCGGACGCGTGTGTTCATGGTCGCATTCGGTTCGTCGAGCAATCTCGCGGCGAACCGCCGTGAGGACTCCACAAGCAACGGGTTGTTGAGCAGGAACAACGCTTGGGTGGGCAGCGTCGTTTCCCCTCGTGATCCTTGGGGCCGCCTTCCGTCCGGAAGGTCGAACGCGGCCAGGTCGGGCGGTGGCGAATTGCGGAGCATGCAGAGGTAGATGCTGCGATGCGGGCTCGGCCGGTGCAGGCTGTCGTGCTTGTTGACCAACACGTCGAGGTGGGCGACCGCGGAACCTTGCCCGGGACGACGGTCGAGTGCCCCGCTGACTTGAAGCACGCTGTCCCGAAGCGATTCCGCGTCGAGGCGGCGGCGGAGGTGTCGGGCGTAGAGACGGTTCGCGGGGTCGGCCCGGTGCACGTCGTCGTCACACCAACTGCTCAACTGGTACGTTCGGCTGAGCGCGATCGCACGGATCAGCCGTTTGATCGACCACCCGTCTCGGCGAAATCGGGTCGCCAAATGGTCGAGCAATTCCGGATGCGACGGCTGGGCACCGTACACGCCGAAGTCGTCGGGCGTGGCGACGATCGCTTGACCGAAGAGGTGGAGCCAGACGCGATTGACGATCACCCGCGCCGTATGAGGGTGGTCTTCGCGGGTGAGCCAGCGGGCCAGTTCCAAACGACCGCTCGAGTCGCCACCGATGCCCGGATCGGACGACAGGCTTTCGTATGCGGAAAGGAACCCGCGGGGGACTTTCGGGCCGAGCTTTCCTGATTCGCCTTGGATGTTGATCTTGCAATCGGCGATCGTCTTTCCGTCACGGACCCCCATCGCCAAGGCGACGGCCGATCCCGCGTCGGCGTCACGGGCCTGATCCTGGCCTGCCTGGGCATCGACGGGAGCCGCCGACCGGGCCGCCTTCAGCTCATGCAGCGGCGTCTTCGGGGCGGTCAGTTTCTCGTTCGCCGCGGCCCCCCACATCGTCTCGGTGCTGGAAAAGATCCCCGCCAACGCGTAATAGTCACGGGTCGGGATCGGATCGTGTTTGTGATCGTGGCAGCGGGCGCAGGCGACGCTGAGACCAAGGATCGCCGTGCCGACGACGTCGATCTGATCCGCGACGACGTCCATCTCGAAGTTTTTGTTCATCGCCTTGGCGGGCTTGGCCCCCAACGCCAGGAACCCGGTCGCGATCCGCTGTCGGTCGTGTTGTTCGGGGGTGTCGTACGGCAGCAGGTCCCCGGCGACCTGTTCGGTCACGAAGCGGTCGTAGGGGAAATCTTCGTTGAACGCGTCGATGACGTAATCGCGGTATCGCCAAGCGTGCGGGAACGTCGGGTTCCGGCTCAGCCCGTCGTTGCCGTTCGACTCGCCGTAGCGGGCGACGTCGAGCCAATGTCGACCCCAGCGTTCGCCGAACGCCGGCGAAGCGAGCAGCCGATCGACCAACCGCACGACCGCCGTTCGTCGGTCACCGGCGTAGTCGGACAAGAACACGTCCCGGTCGCCCGCGGTCGGCGGCAGCCCGGTCAGATCGACCGTCAACCGGCGGAGCAACACCTCGGGTTCGGCGTCGCGGGTGGGTGTGATCCCCGCCGCTTCGATTTTCGCCAATACGAACCGATCGATCGGGTCGCGGGGCCACTCGGACGCGTCAACCGCCGGGACCGCCGGGTCTTCGGTGCGACGGAACGACCACCACTTGGCCGACCCAACGTCGCCCGCGGTGTCCGACTCCGAGTTTTCGGAGTCCGACGCCGAATTTCCAGAGCCCGGCGTTCCCGCTTTCGGCTTCACGGTCCGCGGATCGGGGGCGCCGCGTCGGACCCAGGTCACGAAATCGTG
The DNA here is from genome assembly GCA_041685355.1 of Pirellulaceae bacterium. Classification (GTDB taxonomy): domain Bacteria; phylum Planctomycetota; class Planctomycetia; order Pirellulales; family Pirellulaceae; genus JAWLFY01. The sequence goes on from JAWLFY010000038.1 coordinate 30,162, forward strand.
CACGACCGCTTCGGGCAGCGGCGCGTCGGGCGGCATCTCGATCCCGTCGTACCGGATCGCGTCAAGTAGCAAGCTCTCGCTCGGGGCCTCCGCCGAAACCGCGGGTCCCGACTGGCCGCCGAGGCGGAGCCCCGAGGGGGAATCGACCGCCAATCCGCCCTCCAACTCCCCCGACGTAGACGAGTGACATTGGTAGCAACGCTTCACCAACACCGGACGAATCTTGTTCTCGAAAAAGCGTCGGTCCTCGTCGCTGATCGCGACGGTCGAATCGACCGCCGTTTGCGTCGCGCGATTCGTCTCCGCCGAGATCGGACCGACCGAGAAGCCGAACACAAACGCCACGACAACCACGCGGGGAACCGCGGCGGCATGGGCGTCATGACGACACGCCACGCGATGCCGGAGAAACACGTCGGGGGCGCGAAACGTCGGTGGACGAAAGCGGCGGCGAGAACGGGGCATAGGGTGCCTCCGCACGAGCCCCACGCCAAAGTCGGACCGGGCCTTTCAGGCACCGGCGGGGGGCGGGGGTGACGGCGGGAAAGTGGTCAAGGCGGGACAACGGCGGGCAGGACAACGATGGCGTCGCCGAAACGGCTGATCACGCCTCCTTCGCAAGGCCAGTTGTAGCCGCCCGCCCGTTCGGGTGCAAGCAAATCCGTCATCGGCGAACGGGCGTCCCGAGACCGACGAAACGGGCGTCCCGAGACCGACGAAACGGGTGTCCCGAGGCCGACGAAACGGGTGTCCCGACGCCGACGAAACGGGTGGAAACGATCGACGGGCGATGGCGTCGGATCCCCTGGCGAGGTCGCCTGACGGGAGGTCCGCTCGAGTTACTCGTGTCGACCGACATCGAAGTCGAACGTTTGTTGTGGATCGTCGGTGACTCGGACTCGGATCGTCGTCGTCGCGGGACTCTTTAGCGACTTGGGGACTCTGGGGAGTGGCGGTCGCTGCGTTCCGCGGCCGTTCTCGGCGGCCAAGTCTTCCATCGTCACCAAGTGGAACCCGGACACCGCCCCGTGACCGCCCTCTGGGCCTTGGAATTCGAGCCGATACTCTCCGTCGATGTCGGTCACGCCCCACGACGTCGCGGCGCGTGGTTCCGCGGTCGGATCGGGGATGAAATAGACCATCACCGAATCGAGCGGCTGGTCATCGCGGGTGATGACGCCACGGACTTCGACCGTATCGACGCGATTCTGGCATCCCACCGGCGCCCCGACTGCTGCCGCGATCGTCAACGCGACGCGTAGCGATCGTGTTCCAAACCGTCTCGTTTTCCCGTACCTGCCCCGCATCGGATTTGCCCCCGAGTTCCCTGACCGGCCGATCGATTGACGTCGGGTGAAGGGGCCGGTCATGCCCCACCCGAAGCGACCATCATCTTAATGCCTATCCGAAAAGGGGGAGCCCTTGTTCTGCTGGCAGACGGAAATCGGACCGAGACGGTGATCGCAGATGGCGACGTTTCGGGGACCGATCGGATGGTCGCTGGTGGTGTGACCCGAATCACCGGAACGAATCGTCGAGACCCCGAGGCGTTCTGTTCCTGTCGCGACACGGCGATCGGCAGAGTTGACCTAGGTTTCCGGTGGATAGCGCCGTTCGCACTCCTCCGGGTACAGCGATCACCCGGGCAACGCGTCCAAAGTCGATTCGGTCCCTCTCCGATGTTTACCACCGCCGCTCCCGCTTCCACGAACGATTCCGAGCGGCTCGTCTTGCGACCGCAAACCGACGCGGTTGAAGTCGCCCTCGCGAGGAGTCGGTCCGAACTCACAGCCGCCTTTCGGCTTCTCTACAACGCCTACGTCCGTGCAGGCCTTGCGGCGGAGAACGGTCAACAACTGCGGCTGACGCCGTTTCATCTCCGCCCGGAGACCGAAGTCTTCGTCGCGAAGCTACGCGGCGAGGTGATCGCGACGATGACGATGGTTCCCGATGGCGACGGGGGGCTGCCGATGGACTCGATGTACCGCGAAGAGGCCGACGGTCTGCGAGGATCGGGGATGCGAGTGGCCGAGATGGGATCGTTCGCGGAACGCCGGGAATCGCCCCAGCGGTTCCTGAGGGTGCTCGGTGAACTTTCGCGGTTGGTCGTCCAGGTCGCTCGGGCCCGGGGCATCGACGGGTTGGTCGCGGCGACCCACCCGCGTCACGCCCGGTTCTATGTTCGCTCGCTGGGCTTCCGGCAATTCGGCGACATCCGTGACTGTCCTTACGCCCAAGGGAACCCGGCGGTGGCCCTGGTCCAAGAGTTCGCCGAGCTCCCGGAGCCGATCCACGATCGCCTGTTCGGAAAGCCGTTCGGTCTCGAAACGTTGATCAAAACTTGCTGGGACGACGAGACGCGGCGGTACCTTCATGGGTTGGTCCGTTCGGCCGAACTCCCCCTCTCGGATCGCCCCTAGCGACGACGCTCGCCTCAATCGGTCGCCAACGGATGTCGCATGCCGGGCTCTCAAGCGACCCGCCGCGTCTCCGAATCGGTCGACTGCCAAGTGACCGACAACAGACGCTCGAAATGACGTCGATCTGCCGGATCGAGGCCTCGCCCGAAGTCCGCATTCCCCGTCCATGTTCCCGAGAAAAAGTGGGTCCGCCAAGGTTCCCGGTAGACCTTGGCATCGTTCGGGTCGCCACAAACGCAAACGGCCCGATGGTGATTGACCAAGTCGTAAGACGCCTCGCCGCCGAGCCAGCGAAACCCCATCGCCCGCCGGTAAAAACGCCCGTGCCGTGGATGGACCGCGGCAATCATCCGAGCGAAGCCTCCGAGCCGCGCCCAATGAATCGTCGCTCGGGTCAGGGCCACGTAGACGGGTGACGGGAACGACGCCGACTCGTCAAGCGACGCCAAGCACCCGACCTCGACGATCCGCTCCCCCGCATCGCGAAGTTCGCCAACGGGCTTCGGGAACAGCCGCTCCATCGGGAGCGAATCACCCCAGGCGAGTGAAACCGTCCCCACGACGGTTCCGCTTGACTCGGCCAGAATGACCGCGCTCGAGGGTTCCAATTGGTGGGTGGCGATTCGGTACCCGACCGCGTTTGGCACCGCTAGCCCCGCCGCGATGTATTGCCGGTAGGTGAGCCGAAACGCCTCGGCGTAGTCCGCTCGCGTCTCGGCCGGTCGACAAACGATGTCGGCCGAGGCACCGCTTTGGGTAGGGACTTCCCCACACGGCTTCATGTTCTGTCCCACTGGCGTTCCTGTCCCACTGGCCATTCCTCCCCCCCCGCGTCGGCTCGATTCGACGACGCCAATGAAGTCCGTGATCGATCCCTATCACGGGATGTCGAGAGAACGGAACAGCGGACTGTCAGTATCTCAGGGCTATTGCGGAAAACCCAAGCTCGCCCCCCAAGAACACCCGCACATCCGAACCCACCAAGACGGGATCCGTTGTTGCCCGCCTCACTCCCGATCAGGTGCGGGGCTGAACAAGCGATCGAAATCGGCACGATCCGAGCGGGCCGGCATCGGCAATCGGTCGATCGCCAGGAACCGCTGGGGGGATCCGGTTTAGCCCTAAATACCCATCTTTCCAGGGCTTTTTTGTCGTGACATTCTGCCCACTTATTCGTTCTAATCTCTTGGCTTCGGCTTTCCACTGACTTTTCTACTCCCCGACAACCGCGGTCGACGCGACTCCCGGGGCACCTGGGTCAAGACCGCAACGCTTGGATCACAGGAAATTCGGATGACGGAGCGATCGCACGGCGGGGCATCGAACGCCAATCGGCAACATGAGGGCCTTGATGGACGTGATGACACGAATCCTAGTCTTTCACCGCAATCAGTTATTTCGCGACTGCCTGACGGCGTTCCTTCACGCCCAGTTGGGATACGAGGCACTCGCGGTCGATCACTCGGAAACGGAACGCGCTGACGGGCTGCTTCGAGAGCACGCCGACCTGCTCCTTCTCGATTTGGACCTGCCGGACGGTTTGGCGGTCGAGATCACGCGGGCGGTGCACGACCGAGACCTTGCGACGAAGGTCATCGTGTTGGTTCCCGACGGCCACGACCGGCTCGTCGAATGCATCGCGGCAGGGACCGACGGGTGTGTCCAAGAACGTTCTTCGCTGGATGAGCTCCGCAGCGCCATTGCACGGGTTCTTCAGGGCGAGACGTTTTGCTCGCCGGACATCGTGGCCACGATGTTCTCTGAACTCGCCCGGTTTACACGAAAGGCGGAGCCCCGGGCGTGGACAAAAGATGACGCGGTCCCCCGGCTGACCGCCCGCGAGCAAGACATCCTCGAACTTTTGTCCGAGCGGAAAAGCAACAAAGAGATCGCCCAAGAGTTGTGCGTCTCGCTGTTCACGGTGAAAAACCACGTTCACAACATTTTGGAAAAACTGCAGGTGGGGAGCCGCGTCGAGGCGGTCGAGTTCGCCCGCCGTCAAGATTGGCTATCGCGGGCTAGAGTTGCCAAAGACTGAGCCCAATTCCGCTAATCCGGTCCCGACGACCATGAAATTTCGCCGCCCGCCCGACGCGAGCTCCCTTCCCGACACGAGCAGCAGCCTCGATCGAAGCCGGGACCGTCTTGGTTCTGCCGGCGTGTCCCACGAGTTCACCCTGGACCAACTCCAAGCCGCCGACTGGGTTCGCTTCCTTGAACCGCTCGCCGGCAAGGGGGCGGACGTGACACGCCTCCGCGACGATTTGGAGGACGCGCTTCGTCTCGCGACGTGGGCCCGGAACGACGTTCGGATCGAAGTGGCGACGTCACAGATCGCGGAGATCTTAGAGACGCTCGTCGCGGATTCGCACCGCTTCGGACAACACGAACTCGACGTGCTTGGCGAAATCCTGCTGACGCTCTCCGCCCGCCCGACGTCGTC
>JAWLFY010000039.1:0-34972 GCA_041685355.1 Pirellulaceae bacterium
ATCAGCATACTTCATTCAACATTCGGACATCGCAGCGATGCCTGAAAAAACCTCGCCGACGCCAGCCCGCAAGCCACTAAAATCGCGGAAGAGCCCTCCCCGGCAAATGCTCACAGGGGGGGCGAACACGCTCGGTGCTGCCCAGGCGAGGGGGTTCCTGAGAAGGTTGGGCTTGGTCACCGCAGGCCACAGGTGACGGAACGATCCCGAGGAAGCGTCGCTTGGGGTGCTTTGAGTCGCTGCGGTGGGTTGAGAAGGCATTCAATCTGAGATTTATCCCAATGGAGGGCGGCTGGCTCATTGAGTCGCTTAGAACGTAGTTCGCCTCCGTTTTACTTGGTATCGCTCCATGGACTTCATTAACTATTCGGACATCGGAGCAATGCCTGAAAATCCTTCGCGGACGTCAGTCGGCGAGCCGCTTAAATCATTGACGGGCCTTTCGAGGCAAGGGGGACGAGATGGCAGTGGAATCATTTCTCGTGCGGCACTTGACGCATTTGTCGCTGCTGGCGGTTGTCGTTGTGGCAGCCGTGTCCGGCAGTGGTGCTAGCCACGCCGAGGAACTTAACGACACGGAGCGAAAAGAGGCAGTTCAAAAGCTGCGGGATTACCATGCTTTGTTTAAGGATCGAAAGGTCGAGTTGGATGTGCGAGTTCGCAAAGACCTCCGCCCTGCCGAGAACGACGGTCCCGCGTGGTATGAGTATCGGATCGTGGCTGCAAACGGGTGGATGTACACCGAGGAAGAGATCGGTCAAATTCTCGGGCTCGGAGGGGGGCGATCGGACGCCAGTTTCACCCGTAAGACAGTGTTTGACTCGCGCGCCGATCGCGGACTGGATGTTTACGTGCGCGACGACGGAACAATGACACAGGCGGCGCGGATCTGCGATCCGGTTGGCATTCAGCGCCTATCAAGTTGGCGGCTCGCCCAGGCGGTTGGTTGGCTTGGGTTCTGGAAGTCGTGGGGCAACTCTCCGCGTTGGAATGTTGACCCCGCGGATGTGCTCGAATCGAGTCCCACCGTGCGGCGGGTTCGGACCGCAGACGGTCACGCCCGGCTTGTGGCAAATTTGCTTTTGGAGGAGATCGTTGAGTGTGAGATGCGTTACAGCGACTTACCCGACGTTCGAATGACGGCGGTGCGGTTGACGGCTCCGAGCTCCGAGATAGCTGGTGAAGTCCGCTATCGTCAGAATCCCGACGGATTCCATCAGCCCCACGCGTTTCGCGAGGTCCGACGACGGATCGACCGAACGCCGCCGGAGATCGACCTGGTCGAAGAAGCGATTGTGACGCGATTTTCGATGCGATCGCCTGCCGATTCGGAGCCGATGCCGGTTATTGAGATCCCCGACGGTTTGCGGGTTCTTGACGAGTGCTCGGACGAGAAGGGTGACGATCAGCCTCCCGCACCCTCAGACCAGGTTCCCGCTCCCTCACCGGAGTCGAAGTGATGAGCACAAATTTCGTCCGCCGTCCGAGAACGCTGCGTTCCGGTCGAACCGCGGCGTTCACGTTGCTGGAATTGATCGTGTCGCTCGCAATCGTGGCAATGCTCGCGGCGCTCCTGTTGATGGCGGTACAACGAACACGCGAGGCGTCACGACAGGTCACTTGCATGTCGAGCTTGCGGCAACTCGCTGTCGCGTCCGACATCTACCTCACCCGGCACGGCCACTTCGTGTCCAACGGCTGGGGATACAACTGGGGGCCGGAGGCCGATCGTGGGCTCGGTCCGAAGCAGCCGGCCGGCTGGATCTATCAACTTGCGTTCGAGTTTGATGCTGCCGCGGCGGAAAGCTTCGCCGACCCGGCGTCTGGCGAGCAGCGACATCCGTATCTGTCTCTCGTCCGCTGCCCGACGCGTTCGGCGCCGACCTTCGGCCCCGTCACGTCGGGAGTTTCACCGGTGAACTATGACCAGCAGCCGACCGTGCCCAAGACAGACTATGCGATCAACGAAGGGGATTACTACACCCGAACGCGTGGTGGCCCGGAGGGGCTCGCCGATGAATTCGTCTCGGGATATGACTGGAGCCGTGGGGCCAAAGCGACGGGGATCTCGTATCAACGCAGCCGAGTTCGTCCCGCTGCGGTTTGCGATGGGCTTAGCCACACGTACTTGATCGGTGAGAAGCATGTCTCCCGCGATTGGTACCACACGGCGGAAGATCGCGGTTATAACTCAAGTTGTTGGTCGGGCATCGATCGTGATTTGAATCGTTGGACCGCCGGAGCACCGATTCCCGACACTTGGCGCGGCGGGGGAAGTCGCTTCGGTTCGGCTCACCCAGGGATTTGGCACATCGCCTTTTGCGACGGGTCGGTCCGCAAATTTACCTTTGAGATGAACGGCAAGATTCATCAGATGAACGGCCATTGCTGCGACCGCGGTTCGGTTCAGGACGATCCCTTTGGCGGATGAGCGGGTCGCCCGACTACAGGACCCCTTTGGTGCTGGGGATCGCGTCGGATCGGGGATCGTTTTCGGCCGCCATCCGGATCGCGCGGGCGGTCGCCTTGAAGACGCATTCGGCGATGTGGTGGGCGTTGCGTCCGTGGTGAAGGACGACGTGGAGGTTGCACTTCGCGTTGGCGGCGAACGACTGCCAGAAGTGTTCGACGAGTTCGCTGTCGAAGGTCCCGATTTTTGGGGCGGCTATCGGGGCGTGATACTCGAACGCGTAGCGGCCGCCGAGATCGACGGCGGAGGTGACGAGGCACTCGTCCATCGGAAGGGTGAAGTGGCCGTAGCGGCGGATGCCGGCGCGGTCGCCGAGGGCTTGGTGCACGGCTTGGCCGAGGGCGATCCCGATATCTTCGGCGGTGTGGTGATCATCGACGTGCAAGTCACCCGACGCGGCGACGGTGAGGTCGACGAGTGCGTGTTTCGCCAACAGGTCGAGCATGTGGTCGAGGAAGCCGATCCCCGAGGTTCGCTCCCCCGCACCGCTTCCGTCGAGGTCGAGGGAGAGCTTGATGTCGGTTTCGCCGGTCTTCCGATCGATCTGTGCGGTGCGGTTCATGGGGCGTTTCGGGGTCGTGGTCCGCGGATGAGGCGTGGAAGGGCGGGGCCGAGTCACGACGGGAAACGGTAGGTCGAAAGCGATCGGCTGTCCAGTGTTGGGAGGGAGGTGGAGGGGAGGGAGGGTGAAGAAGGAGGGGGGAGAAGAGTCGATTGAAACACAGAGGCACAGAGGGCACAGAGAGGGACGGGGAGGGGACGGAGGGAGCGTGGGAGGTGCCCCGAGGCCTTGGCGCTGTCGTTTTTTGGGTCGCACACTCTGGGGCTTGGGCCGCGTAGAATGTGGGTTTTCGGTTGTGACGGTCGCGGTTGTTGGTGAGGCCCGATTCGAGCCCTGCTCGGGTGAAGCGAGTTGTGGCGAGCGACCGGTGAACGCTCGGTTGGAATACGGTCGCTTGCCCGCGTCGCTTTCGGATCTGTCGCACGCCCACCGGGAGATTGTCGTGCCAGCGTTGTTTTTTCGAGTTGCAATTCTTGTGCTCGCGTTGCCCGTCGTTGGGAACGCGTCGGACAAACCCAATGTTCTGTTGATCACTGCGGACGACCTGGGGATCCAGCTCGGTTGCTATGGCGATCCGATCGCCAAGACGCCGAACATTGACGCACTGGCGCGGGACTCGGTGCGGTTCGAGACGGCTTACGTGAGCCAGGCGTCGTGCAGTCCTTCGCGGTCCACGATGTTCACAGGCTTGTACCCACACGGGAACGGCCATTACGGATTGGCGAACGCCGGTGTCGGGTTTCAGGTCCACCAGAAACTGCACGATGACTTGTTGCCCAATGTGCTCAGGCGGGCTGGCTACCGTACGGGCATCATCGGCAAGCTGCACGTGAATCCGGAGAACCGCTTTCAGTTTGATATGCGGCAAAACGACGGGTTCGGGAGCCGCCAGGTCGAAAAGCAAGTGGAGTATGCTCGCAATTTTGTGAGCCGATCGAACGATCGGCCTTGGTTTCTGATGTTCAACCTGTTCGACCCGCACGTTGCACGAGACCGTCTGCCCGGCGGCGGACGAGGTCCCCAATACTTTCCCGATCAGGTGGAAGGGTTGCCGGATTCGGTCTTGACCGCAGAGGACGTTTCGCCTTGGCCTTGGCAGCAGATCGATTCACCGGCACAACGCACCAAGATCGCCGGCTATTACAACTGCGTGCATCGCATCGACGCCGCGATCGGGATGCTCACGGAGATGTTGCACGAGACCGATCAATGGGACGACACGCTGATCATCTTTTTGGGAGATCACGGAGCACCTTTTGCCCGCGGGAAAACCAGTTGTTATGAGTCCGGCCTCCGGGTCCCGTTCTTGGCTCGCTGGCCTGAGGTTTCCCAGCCCCATGTCTCGAAACGGCTCGCGGGAAGTGTGGACATCTACCCGACGATTCTCGACGCGGCGGGTGCCGACCTACCAGCGGGACTCCATGGTCGCTCGTTGAGGCCTGTTTTGGTTGACTCGGAGAACGCCGACTGGCGCGAGACTTTGGTTGCGGAATTCCACTTCCACGGCGCGTCGCCTTTTTTCCCGAGACGCGCGATCACCGATGGCCGTTTTAAGTTGATTCACAACCTTCGTGCCGGAGAGGCGTCTGCTTCACCGTCGGTTGACGGAGACCAGGCCCACGTCATGGCGGAGCAACTGGAGGCCGATCATCCGGCCCGACAAGCGATGCAGCGGTTGCCGGATCCGCCGGAGTGGGAGTTTTACGATCTGAGCGATGACCCCATCGAGTTTGTCGATTTGTCGAGCGATCCGGTGGTGGCCGACGAGGCGCATCGATTGAAGCAGGCTTTACGCGAATGGCAACGGCGGACCGAGGACCCGTTCACCGACGCTTCGTTCCGCGAAACCGTTGCCAGGAAGTACCGGAGATCGTCAAACTGAACGGCGAAGACTACAATCCGCGGGTATGAAGAACAGGGATCGAATGAGTGATCGAAAGACATTTGCCGGCGCACGATTTCTCCGCGGCCCGTTTGCCGCGTTGGCGGTCGTCTTGGTGTTTTTCCAAAGTTCCGGCACGGCACGGTCGGCGGGTCACGCGACGCTTGATGACCACAAGGCGGACGCCGAGAAATTCTTTCGTAAGCGTGTGACCCCATTTATCAAGACTTACTGCTTGGAGTGTCATCAGAACCGACGCCCGACGGAGGCTGGCTTGAGTTTCACGCCGGCGCTTCGGAGCCCAGGTGCTGCTGCGTTCAGCGAGAAGTGGAAGAAGGCAGCGGCTCGGGTGAAGGCTCATGACATGCCGCCGGAGGGGTTGGAGCAGCCGACCGATGAGGAACGTCAGATGTTCCTGGAATGGTTGGATCAGGTCAAATATCTGAGTCCCAAGGATCCGGGGCCGTTTGTCATCCGGCGGTTGACCAAGACGGAGTACGGCAACACGCTCCGCGACTTGTTTGGAGTCGATCCGAAGGTTGCCGACGGGTTGCCGGACGAGGTCAGCGGCGAGGGGTATCTCAATTCACTCTCACCGCTTCAGCTCGAGCAGTATCTCGCGGTCGCCGATGAGGTGTTGGACCTTGTTCTTTCGCCTGACGATTCGCCGCGGCCGGAGTTGCAACAGCGGCTCTTGGGTGAACCTCCGGCGTCGGGGGATGAGGCCCGGGGGACGGCACGAGAGATCGCCGCTTCGCTGACCAGGAAGGCCTATCGTCGGCCTGCGTCCGATGCCGAGCTCAAGGTGCTTGTGGACGTATTCGACGTGGCGCGCGAGGGCGAGCTCTCCTATCCGGCGTCGCTGCGATTGATGCTCAAGGCGATACTCGTCTCGCCCCAGTTCTTGTTCATCACTCCGGCCGAAGGGTTCGACCCGGAGGCGGAGATCGTTCCGCTCGACGATTATCAACTGGCGTCACGTTTGTCCTATCTGCTTTGGGCGACGATGCCGGACGAGGAGCTGATGGGGTTGGCCGATGCCGGAAAGCTGCACGAGCCGGCGATCCTGGAAGCGCAGGTGAAACGCATGCTGGAGGATCCACGTTCGCGTGCGTTGTTCGACGGGTTCGCCGCGCAGTGGCTTGGGCTCGGGGACTTGGAGAGCAAGGCGTTTGATCTTTCGAAGTTCCCAGAAATGACTGGCGAGATGCGGTCGGCAATGTATGACGAAGTGCGTTTGTTTTTTGAGAGTGTCGTCCGGGAGAACCAGAGCATTTCCCGGTTTCTTGATGCCGATCACACGTTTCTCAACGAACACCTGGCCACGATCTACGGTGAGGAAGAAGCTGTCGCGGGCGCGGAGATGCGGAAGGTCCGGTTGACCGATGAGAATCGTGGAGGACTTTTGGGGATGGCGGGTGTACTCGCGGCAACCTCTTTTCCGGACCGCACCAGCCCCGTCAACCGTGGCGTGTGGGTACTCGAGCAGGTGCTCGGTGATCATGTGCCCGCTGCCCCGCCCGACGTTCCGGCATTGGAGAGCCAGGACCAGCAGTCGGTCGCGGATCTGAGCTTACGCGAGCGGACCGAATTGCACCGCTCCGATCCGGTGTGTGCCAATTGCCACCGGTTGCTCGACCCGATCGGGTTCGGTTTGGAGAACTTCGATGCGATCGGCCGTTGGCGTGATCACGACGAAAACGGTGAGCCGATTGACGCCTCGGGTGAGCTTCCGGGCGGAATCCGTTTTTCGGGGCCGCGAGAGTTGAAGGGGATGATCGCCGGACGCCTCGACGAGTTTTCTCGTAATCTGGTAGAGAAACTGTTAGCGTATGCCTTGTGCCGAAAGCTGGAAGGGTATGACGAGATCGTGGTGGACGAGCTGACGCGGGAGATCGCTCGGGACGGGCACCGCATGCGGACGCTGGTCACCGCGGTCGTCACCAGCTATCCGTTCACGCATCGTCGAACCGGGGATTAGGCAGCGATGCTAACTAAACAACGAGCGGAAAACGAATGTCGGCTTTCGCTCCGTGCGAGCTGTATTTCATGAACTTTTGCGGAGCAAAAGTCGACACTAAAAGATCGCTCGATGGAGAAGCCGCAGAGCATCTGGTTACCGAAGGTCCTGAAAGGGCATTCAATGAGCAAGAACACGACCCTTGATCGTCGAACTTACCTGAGAGGTGTGGGAGCCGCGCTCGCATTGCCCCTGTTGGATTCCATGGGCTGGGCAGACGAGAGGGAGGGGAACGCTTCGAAGCCTCCGGTCCGGTTGGGGTTCATGTACATGCCCCACGGCGTGATCATGGATCAGTTTTGGCCTGCGGATGCTGAGAGTTTTCTGACGTCGCCGCCACCGGCGCTCGATAGCCTGCGGCCGGTGCTTGACCAGTGCGTGCTGATGAAGGGCATCTCGGGGGTTTCCAACGGTCCGTACCGGGGTGCTCCTCACGCGCTCGAGCTGTCGACGTGGCTTACGGCGGCTTTGCCGGACCCGGATAAACGGGACGAGATCAACATCGCGATCTCTGCCGATCAGATTGCCGCCAATTCGTTGGGAGCGTTCACCACGTTGCCCTCGTTGGAACTGGCGACGATGCCGCAAACGTGGAAGGAGAATCAGGCGGGGCTGAACGAGGCTTATTATTCGCATTGCAGTTTTCGTTCCCCGACCCAAGCGGTCCCTGCCGAGATCAATCCACGGAACGTGCTGAACCGCCTGTTCAACAAGAAGCAACAAGACGGCGGGCGTGCGTCCACCGGGATGAGCCCTTTGGACCGCGACATGTTGGATTTGGTCCTTGGCGGTGCACGGGATTTGCGGCGCACGTTGTCGCCGACGGACCGGCGGAAGTTGGACGAGTATTTGGACAGCGTTCGTTCGGTGGAACGGCGGATCGCTGCCATCGAGATGCGTCAAAAGGAGGCGGCGATGGAGAAGGCGGGGGTCCGATCAAGCCGTCGCCACGAGTCGGATTCCCCGCCCATCGAGATCAAGATCCCGGAGGGGGACCGGCGGAGCGAGTACATGCAGGTGATGTGCGATTTGAACGTGTTGGCGTTCCAGACCGACACGACCCGCGTTTGCACGTACATCGGCTCGACCCCGAACGGTGCGTCATACCCGGAACTCGGTTTCAACGACCAGCATCACTCGACGACTCACCACAACAACCAGGAGGAGAAGGTCGAGAAGGTCGCCGCGATCACGGCGTTCAATATCGAGCAGTTCGCTTTCATGGTGAAGAAGATGCACGGCTTGCGGGAAGGGGACGGCACGCTGTTGGACAACTGCATCATGATGTGGGGATCTGGGCTCGAGGACGGCAACAAGCACACCCGTGAGAACCTCCCGTTCATTCTGGCGGGTCGGGGAGGCGGATCGATCAAGAGCGGACGTTTTTTACCGGACGTGCAGGGAAACCAGGGCGACTTGCTAACCACTTTGTTGACCTGCGTGGGGATCCCGCTGGACCGTCCGGTCGGGATCGCGACGAAGCAGATCAACGAGATCATGGCTTAGCGTTCCGTCGTCTTGACGGTGTAGAAGCGGATGCCCGGTACGAACAGGCCGAGGACGGCGGGGATCAGGCTCATGCCGACGACGAGTGCCCAACCTTGGGGACCGGGGTCGACGGTATCGAGCAGGTTGGCGAGCGGGCTCCAGTAGACGGCCAACAATAGCAAGGCGGCGCAGGCCGCGAGCGCGACCCAGACCCAGCCGTTGCGGACGACGTCGTTATTCCAGATCGAGGAACCGGGGTCACGGAGGTTGAGCACGAACCCCATCTTAGCGCAGCCGAGGGTTAAGAAGGAGATCGTGACGGCGCGGGACTCGTCCATCCCGAGGCCGGTCATGGCCACGGCGAGGGCGATCAGGACGCAGCTGCTGACGACGACGCTCCAGCCCCCGATGGCGAGCCAGTGGTGGCGGGTCAGGAGGCGTTCTTTCGGATCTCGCGGGGGCAATTTCATCACGTCTTTGCCTCCGGGGCCGACGCCCAGGGCGAGCGCGGGGAAGACGTCGGTGACGACGTTGAGAAACAAGATTTGCAGGGGGAGCAGGGGGATCGGGGCTTGCGCGACCGAGGCGAGGGTCACCGCGATGATCTCCGCCAGGTTGGTGCAGAGCATGAACACGACCGACTTACGGATGTTGGCGAAGATGATCCGGCCGTGCCGTACGGCGTGGACGATGGTGGAGAACCGATCGTCGCGGAGCACCATGTCGGCCATTTGTCGGGCGGCGTCGGTTCCCCGTTTCCCCATCGCGATCCCGATGTCGGCTTGTTTCAGCGCCGGGGCGTCGTTGACGCCGTCGCCGGTCATGGCGACGGTTTCGCCGCGGTCCTGGAACGCCTTGATCAGGTTCAGCTTTTGTTGGGGCGTGACCCGGGCGAAGATTCCGGCTTGGAGGAGTCTTTCGTTCGAGATCGTGGACGAATCGTCTTGCGACCCGCTTTCCGATTCGAGTTCGTTGCCGAGCACCGCGCCGCCACCGGTTGCCAAGCCGAGTTGTTCGCCGATCGCTTGACCGGTGTCGGCGCGATCGCCGGTGAGCATGACCACGCGAACCCCGGCGTGCTGACATTCTTCGATCGCTTCGCGGACGTCGTCGCGTGGCGGGTCGAGGAGGCCGACCAGACCGAGGAACCGCAGGTTTTCGTAGGGGTTTTCGTCGACCCGTTCGACGCGCCGGTCGGCCATCGCGAGTAGACGCAGCCCTTCGCGCGCCAGTTCTTCGGCTTGTTGCCGCCACTGTTGGCGTTCCGAATCGCCGAGTTCGTCGCTGTCGGTCCCCGAGGCGATCCGGGTGCTGGCGGCCAAGACCGCTTCGGGGGAGCCTTTGACGGCGGCGAAGTTCCCGTCGTCGTCGCGATGGAAGGTCGCCATCATCATCGTGTCCGGGTCGAACGAAACCTCGTGTTGTTCGGGCATCGTTTCGAGGATTCGGTCGCGATCGATGTTTAGGCGTCGTCCCGCGTCGAGCAACGCGACTTCGGTGGGATCGCCGCGTGAGGCGTCGTTTGTGGAATCGCGAAGCGAGGCGTTGTTGCAGAGGACTCCGATCTCGATGATTCGGTGAAACAGCGGGTCCTGGATCTCGGACGGGTCCTCTTGCCCGTGCACGGAGTGGGTCGCGACCGGTGTCACGACCTTTCGCAGGTCCATGCGGTTTTCGGTGAGCGTCCCCGTTTTATCGGTAAAGATCACCCGGGTCGCTCCGAGGGTTTCCACCGCGGTCAAGCGATTGACCAACGCGTTTTGGCGGGCCATCATCCACATGCCTCGGGCGAGTGCGATTGTCGCCACGATCGGGAGGCCTTCGGGGATGGCGGCCACGCCGAGCGCCAGCGAGGTTTCGATCATCCGCACGGTGTCGCGTCCGGCGAGGACACCGGCGATGGCGACGACGGCCGCGATGCCGAGTGTGACCCAGGCGAGGCGTCGCCCGAGTTCATCCAGGCGATGTTGGAGAGGTGTCGCTTGGCCTTCGGCTTGCTCGGCCATTTCGGCGATTTTGCCGAGTTCCGTCTGCATGCCGGTCGCCACCACGACCGCTTCGCCGGTCCCTTCGACGACGGACGTTCCCTTGTAGAGCATGCAGGGACGTTCGGCGAGCGAGGCTTTTCGGTCGGCGGGTTCAGGTCGTTTGATGACGGGGACCGATTCCCCGGTCAACGCCGCTTCATTGACGCGGAGTTGTTGGGCGGACACCAGCCGGGCATCGGCGGGGACGAGTTGTTCTTCTCGGATCAGGATCAGGTCGCCTGGGACGAGCATCTCGGCATCGATTTCGGACTCTTGTCCGTCGCGGCGGACTCGCGTTCGGTGTTGTCCCAAGGCGCGGAGCGCCTCCATCGACCGGACCGCTTTCCATTCGCTGCTGAAACCGATCAGCGTGTTGATCGCTGTGACCGCGACGAGCGCGAACCCTTCGGGCCAGCGGGCGGTCGCGAAGGCCAACACGGCGGCGACGGACAAGACCCAGATGACGACGCTCTTGAACTGGTTGAGCAAGATCCGCCAAGCCGGTTGGCGGCGGGCCTCGTGCAACCGGTTTTCGCCGTGTTGCTGCCGCCGCTCGGTAACGTCTTGTTCCGTCAAGCCGTGTTCGGGGTCGACCTTCAGACGCGTCAGAAGCTCTTGATCGTCGGCGGCATGAATGGGATTAGAATGGTCCTCCACTGGATCCTCGTTGAAACGGAATCGTTGTTGTTGCCCGTTGGTGCCGACCCGGTTCCTCCCCATCGGCCGGCTTTCGACATCGGTCGGGCTCATTGTAACCATCTCTCGCCCGCGATCATGATTCCACGATATGGCGACACGATGCGGGGAGCTTACGACTTGAGGCTTTCGTTGCCCGAGAGCGTTCGCGGGACGGTCGCGGAGGTGTCGCCGCGATCGATCCCGGATGCGAACGGGTGGCTTGCGGCGGATGAGCGGAAAGAAATGACGGGTTGGCGTTCGCCACGGCGGCGGGACGATTGGTTACGGGGCCGTTATCTTGCCAAGCGGCACCTCGTCGAACGGATCGGGGGCTTGAGTTCCGATTGGCGGGACCTCCGGATCTTGACGCGGGACGAGTCGACGGGGCGGGGGACGCCCGCGAGGGTATCGATCGCGGGCCAGCGGTGGGCGGGGGCGTTGTCGATTGCCCATGCCGCCGGTTGGGTCGGGGTCGTGTCGGCGGATGTTGTCGGGTGTCGCGTGGGGATCGACTTGGTGGTCGCGGGCGGGTGTCCGGTCGGGTTCGCGGAGACGTGGTTTAGCGAACGGGAGCGGTCGGGGTGGACCGAACGGGAGCCGGATATGCCGCTGACGATGTGGGCGGCGAAGGAGGCATGGTTCAAGGCGTCGGGGATGGCGCGGTTCGAGCCGCGTCGGATGGAATTGGGTCGGGGCTCGGACGGGCGGTTGCGTCCGACTGGTGGTGCTTCGCGAGGCGGGGAGGTGTCGCCCGCGCGGTGTGGGGCGAACGAAGTTGGCGACTCGAACGGGACCGAATGGGAGACGGGAATCGACCGGACGGTGATCGAAACGGGGCGGGAGGGGCCGATGATCGTTGCGGTCGCTGTGTGTCGAGTCGGCTCGTTGGGAGTGTGCCGGGAGGCGGGATCGTGAACGAGTCATCGCTGCAGTTGGGCGTCGTGCAGGAGACGCTGCTGATCCCACTCTATTTTCGGGCGCTCGAAACCGGTCGGCCGGACGGGATCTTACGCGACCCGGTCGCGGTGCAAGTCGTCGAATCGCTCGATTACGACTTCGCCAAGTTCGACGCGTCGACACCGGTTTATCTCGACATCGTGATCCGGACGGAGATTTTTGATGAACGGGTCCGGGAGTTTATTCGGCGGCACCCGCGGGGGACCGTGATCAATTTGGGGGCGGGGTTATGCGGGCGGTTCACTCGCGTGGACAACGGGACGATCCACTGGTTTGACCTCGATATGCCGGACGCGATCGAGCTCCGGGACCGGTTCTTCTCGGAGGGGCCGCGGAACCGGCATGTGGCGAGATCGATGTTCGATTTCGGTTGGCTTGACGAAGTCGAGGTGGCCGACGGCGAGCCCGTGATGGTGGTGGCGGAGGGGTTGTTTTGCTATTTCACCGAGGAGGAAGTGCGGGGTTTGTTGGCGGCGATCGCCGGTCGCTGGCCGGGGGCGGAGATCTTATTTCAATCGATCTCGCGGCGGTACGTGGACCGGCAGCAGGAGGTCGCGGCGGTGAACCGGACGCGGGCCGAGTTCAAGTGGGGAGTCGACCATGGGGCGGAGGTCGCGTCGTGGGACCCGTCTTATCGTTTCCTCGGCGAGTGGTATTTCATCGACCGTCACCGATCACGATGGGGAGGGTTGCGGTACCGGACGTGGCTCCCGTGGGTTTACCGCGACGTGAAGCAGGTGATGAAGATCAGTCATTTACGGCTGGGCGAGCGGTGAATCAGACGTGGACGGCGGAGCCGCCGTCGACGGTGAGCGTTTCGCCTTGGACGAGATCGGCGAGATTGCTGGCGAGGAACAGGACCGCGTCGGCGACATCGTCGTCGGTCAGGTCGCGGTTGCCCATCATCGTTTTGGCGCGTCGTTCGGCGAACATCTGTTCGGCGTCGGGGAAGCGGCGTGTGGAGTCGGTTTCGACGAGTCCTGCCTTGACGACGTTGACGTTAATTCCGCGGTCACCGAGTTCGAGGGTGAGGTGTCGGGCGAGGCTTTCGAGGGCGGCTTTGGAGGTGCCGACGAGTCCGTACATCGGCAGGGCGATTTGGGACCCGTGACTGGAGATGGCGACGATTTTGCCACGATCCGGGCCGCGTTCGAGCAGCGGGGCGGCGGCTTGGGCGAGCCGCATCAGTGCCAGGACGTTGAGGTCCATCGCGGCGTGGAAGTGGTGGGTGGTGGCGTCCATGAGGGGCCGGAACCCGCCCGAGGCGGCGTTGCTGACGAGGATATCGAGGGCACCGATTTGGTCGCGGACGAATTCGATCATGCAGCGGATATCGTCTTCTTCGCTGACGTCGGCCTTGACGACGTAGGCTCGCCGTCCGAGGTCACGGATCTCGCGGGCGACGTCCATCGCGGCGTTCCGGGAGGTAACGTAGTTGACGATCACGTCGGCGCCGGCCTCGGCGAGACGTCGCGAGCAGGCGCGGCCGATGCCACGGGAGCTGCCCGTGACGAGGGCGGTTTTTCCGGTCAGGTCGATCATGGTGTGAAGTCTCGAGAGCGAGGGGTGGGTGAGGGCGAGTGGGTCGGCGGATCCACGGCCGTCGCGGCATGGACATGATTTTGGAAGTGGAATAGTCGTTCTTCGCGTTTGGAGATGAGTCCGCCCGGGGCGTGCAACGGTGCGTTCAGACCGCGTTGGATCGATCGCATGATCCCCAGATCTTCATCCATCACGCGGCGGAAGAAACGTTTCCCCCAGCGGCGGATGATTCGGACGAGAGCGCGTTGATCCGGCCGGCCGGGGTGGGACGGACGGCAGACCGTGTGCGTGATCAATCGGGACTCGGTCGGCGTTTGCGGTATGACCGTGAAGACCCATCGGAAGAACGCCATTTGTCCGAACAGCAGGTTGGGATAGCAATGGAAGATTCGATACCGGTCGTCAACTTCGATCCCGAGCCAGCGGTGTAGTCTGCGGTCTCGATTGCTCAGCGAGATCCGTTCGGTATAGAGACTCCAGTGATTGCCGAATTCGTGTTCGCAACTCACTTCCGGAGCGATCTTACCGAACGTGTGGGGGTGCACGGACTCGACGTGATATCCTTCGATCGCGTTTTCCATGACGACCTTCCAGTTCGCGGGAACCGGGTCATCGGTCTTGAGTACGGCGGGCGATTCGGGTGAAAACCAATCGGCCACGAACGATTCGCAGGGACCGAGAGACTCTTCGAGCGGTGGGGCGTCTTCGAGCGTGCAAAGGAATAGAAGATCGCCGCGTCGTTCGATTCGGAACTTGGTGAGTCCCAGTTGCGTGCCCTTGAGCGGTTTGAAGCTTGGGGCGTCGGGGATCTTACGGGTTCGCCCACACGCGTCGAACTGCCATCCGTGGTATTGGCATTGCAGCGGCTTCATGGTCCCACACGGTTGCCCGCTGAGCAGGCTGTAGCGGTGGGGGCAGACGTTGAGGAAGGCGTGGAATTCGCCCTCGGACCGCCACAGGATGATCGGCAGACCGTTCAGCTCGAAGGTCTTGAAGTCCCCGTCGCGGGGGAGTTCGGAGGCTTGAGCCACCCAGTGCCAGGCTGGCCGGAACAGCGCGTCGAGTTCGCGCGCGTGTTGATCCGCGGACCGGTAGCGGTCGGGGGTCAGCACGTGGGGCAGGTGGGTTTCGCTGAGGAACATGTTGACGGACGCGTCGGGAGTGCTACGACGGCGACATGCTGGTGATGATTGACGCGTCAAAACCGCGGGCCCACAGCAGGGGGCGTCGGTCGTCGCCGAACAAGACGAATTCGAATCGGCATCGGGAGCCGTCCTGTCCCAAGTGATTGAACTGGAGCAGGCATCGTTCCCCCGCCTTCGGGAGCCGTGCGAACGTGAGCCGTTCGATCGAGTGGGGGATCGCGAGGACCCTGTCCGCGTAGAGCCAGGGGTAGATCCCGCACGCGAACAGGCAGGCATCGAGGACCGGCGGCGAGTGTGTCCAGCCTTGGGAATCGCCTTTCCCGGACAGTTCGGCAAGGTCCGGTGCCAAGATTTCGGCCCACCCGCCGAACGATTCGCATTTCACGGACTTGAGCCGCCGAAAGATGGGACCGTGGTACAAGAGTTCTTCCCGCTCGGCCGGATACTGGACGTCGTGCAGCGAGGGGATTTTCTCCGGATAAGACGAGAACGGGGGCTCCGGCTGAGACCGAAGCGGGAGTTGTGCCCGGGCGTAGACGCGGTCCGCTTGGACCAGCTTCCCGGCGCGGTTGCGGAAATCGCCGACAAGTTGCAAGCGAATCATCTGTTCGGTTCGCTCGGCGACGACGCGGGCGACCTTCGCAGTATCGTCGAAGAACCGCCATCCGTTCACGATCTCCACGTTTTCTAAGACGATCGGTTTCGGGGTGGCCTCGAAACACGACGCGGCTTCGGCCATCATCTCGACGGCGATCACGATGGGGAGTAGCGGCCGGTCGCGAAAACGGTGCTGGACCAAGAACGGGTCGACGCGCGGATCGAGTCGACGTTCCGTCACGATGCGGTTCCTGTCGTTGTCGATCGCCAGCGAATCGACAAGCGGAGGGAGTGGCGGCCTGACCGTCGAATCGTCCGAGTCCGAAGTCGTGATTCCGGTTTGTTGGTGGACTGCCGGGACCGCGTCGCTCGGAGTGGCCGATGCGAGCGGCGTGCCGCGGACGGCTTCGGTGGGGTAGAAGAGTCGGTGCAGTTCGCCGTCGGTGTAGACGACTTCTCGTTCGGGGAGCCCGGCACGGAGTTCGTCGAGGAGGTGTCGCACCCCTTCGTCCGGCGGCATCAGGTTCATCTTCAGCACGCCGCGGGCGCCGAAACTCGCCCCGCTCATCATCATGCCGACTTCGTCCCATCCGTGCCAATGGAGACAGGCGGTGCGGACTTCGGGGCGTTGATCGGCGAGTCGATCGCAGAGCTTCGCGACGGTTTCGTTGCCGAGCGCGTAGAGCGTCCCGCCGTTGGTCCCGAACCGGCCGCCGACGGATCCGAAGCCGACGAACCAACGGAGCGGGTCATGGCGTGTTTCTTCGATCAGACGCAGCGTGCCTTCGACTTTCGCCCCCAGGGTCTCGGCGATCTCTGCGTCGGACACTTTCTCGAAACGGGCGTGCGCCCGCACCCCGGCGCCGTGCACGATCCCTTCGATCGGGCCGCTTTGTTGGCGTATTTCGTCGAGGACCCGGCGGAGCGAATCGCCATCGGCGAGGTCGCAAGCGTGGTAACTCGCTTCGATCCCGTGTCGCCGCAGCTGGGCCAGTGTGTGGGCGATCTCGACGTCCTTCATCAGGTTTTGCCAACTTCGGGTCGGCGAGGAACCTTCGGCGATCGCCTTTCGGGTGACTTCGCGTTTCCACTCGCGACGCGCCGGCTCGTCGAGCTGGAGCCGATCCGCGGGAACGGGCTGCGCCGCGTGGCGTCCGATCAAGTGGAGTCGCAAGTCGAATCGACGTCCCAGTCCGACCGCGACGCGGGCCGTGATCCCACGGCCGCCACCGGTCAACACCCAGGTGCTTCCCGGTCGGATCGGTGGGGCCTCATCGCGACCGTTTCTCGCGAGATGCTCATCGCCGGTGCCCGTCGGTTCGCCCGTTTGCGGGGGAACCGTGGCCACGGGTTGGTAGTCGGCGCGGACGACGAACCGCCGACCGTCGCGGACCGCCACTTCGACGTCGGCCATCGGGCCGGCGAGTTCCGCGAGGATCGCGTCGCCGAGGTGTTCGTTCGGCTCTTGGGCGGGGGCGTCGATCACCTTGACCACGAACGTATCGCGAGACTGGCGGCGGGCCTCGACGTAGATCGACTTGAGCATTCCCGCAACGGCTCCGCCTTCGGGGGACGTGACGGGTGATCGGAACCCGAAATCGCCTCCCAGTGACGTGACCGCGATCAGGCTCGTCGGCGACAAGGGCCGAGCGGCTTCGAGCCGCTGCGCCCAACGCTGCGTGAAGCGGTACGTCGCGTCGATCCGTCGCGTGGTCGTCGCGGCGTCCACGTTCATCGCGGCGTCGTCTCGGGGCGCGGTCAAGAACAGGTGCGGGGGGACGCCAGACGCGGTGAGGCGATCGAGCGTGGCGAGCGATCCGTCGATCGGGGCGTCCGGCGAGACGACGTGGGCGGTTTGGCCGAGCCGTTCGACGGCGTCCGCCAGGAGTTCCGCGATCCGACCCGTTCCGAACACGATCGCGGGGCCTTGCAAGCGGACCGGCGTCGGCGACGCGGCGGATCCGGGGGCGTCGTTTGGCAGCGGCGCGGGATCGAGCCGCAACACGTGTCGATGGGCGACGTTTGCGGGCGTCGGCCACTCGTCGGGCGTTGATCGGTCGGCGGTTGCGGCCGCTTTGGCCGTCGCGGACGATTGAATCGTTGGGGCCGATCCGGACGGCTGGGCTTCCGTCGCGGTCGCCGGCGCCGGGTCGCGTGTGGTCGCGGATCGTGGCGGCTCGACGTCGGGGAAGTATCGTTTGTAGTAGCTCCAATCGGTGATCAGCACTTCGCCTTCGGGGAGTCCTGCGGTCAACTCTCGAACGACATGCTCGACGCCCTCACGGGTCGGCATGTAACGGAACTGAAGCAGTTGTTTGATGTGTTTCGATTCGGGGCGGACCGCCATCCCGACTTCGTCCCAGGAGTGCCAGTGGAAGAGGGCGGCACCGCAGTCGGGACGATCACGGCGGAAGCGGTCGACCCATTTGGCGAGCAGCTCGTTGGCGAGGCAGTAATCGGTTTGCCCGTTACCGCCGAAGCGTCCGCTGATCGAGCCGAAGGCGAGGAACGTTGTGAGCGGGTCGTCCCGGAGCAGGTCCGCCAAGTAGACGGCGGCGTCGACTTTCGCGGCGAGGGTGCGTTCGACGAGTTTCGGTTGTTTGCGGTCGAAGCGGCAAGACCGTTCGAACCCGGCGCCGTGAAGGACGCCGGCGATCGGTCCGGCGGTTGTGCGGATCTGGTCGAGCAGATCGGACAAGGCGGCCCGATCGCTGACGTCGCAGACGTGGTATTCGGCCTGAACGCCGTCGTCACGAAAGGCTTGCAGGTTGCGGTCGATTTCGATCCCTTTTTCGACCGTCGACCAAGCTTGCAGCGGCACCTCGCCGCGTGAGACGGCTTCCTTCATCACGCGGGCGCGTAACTCACGGGTCGCGGCGTCGTCGAGGTTTCGCCATGCGGGGTCGACATCGGTTGGCCGGGTCGAGCCGATGAGTTGGAGGTTCAGCCCGTACCGACGACCGAGTTCGCGGGCGACGACGGCGGTCACGCCACGGGCACCCCCGGTGACGACCCAGACGTCGCCGCGACGGGGTGTGGGGTTGTATTTTCCGGCGGTATTTTCCGAGACAGGATTTTTGGGGGCCGGTTCGACGACGGGTCGGACGACGAGTCGACGTGTGGGGAGCGGGTAGCCGACTTCGATTTCTTCGTCGCCGGCTGTCATTTCGGATCGAACGATCTCGGCCGCTCGGCGGGGATCGATCGTCTTGGCGAGGTCGACGGAGCGGATCCGGATCGGTTTGCCGCCGACCCGGCCGACTTCGATCCGGACCGCCTTGAGCAACCCTCCGAGCGCCCCTCCTTCGACGTGTTCGCTTGATCCGGAGAACCCGAAATCGCCTCCCATCGCCGTACAGGCGACGAGTGACGTCGGTATGTCCTCTTTCGTTTCACGCCAACGTCGATACCAGTGTTGGACGACCGCGTAGGGCGTCAGCACGCCCCGATGTCGGCGGGCCACGTAGGAACCGACGTCGAGGTTGGCGGCGTCGGAATCGAATGGCGTTGTGAGGATGAGGGTCTGCGGGGACACGGTTTGCCAGACGTCATCGATCGCCCGGACCGCCTCGGCGGGGTCGTCGGCGGAGGGGACGAGTGTCGCGTGCAGCCTGTCGCTTCGCAATCGTTCGACCAACGCATGGCCGAGGGGGTTGTCGCCGAGGACGATTGCCCCGCCGTCGCGCGTCGCTTGACCGGCGGGATTGGGAATCGGTGTCTCGGTCACCCGCATCACGAAACGCTGACAGATGTCACTTCGATGACGGACGAGCGGCGGCCCCCCGTCGACGCTTTGCGACAGGCGGGCGAACTCGTCCGGGGTGATGACCGCGTCGGGGGACAGGTTCGTTCGGTCCAGCGGTGGGGCGACCGGTTGATCGTCATTTCCGTTCGGCGGGACGGGATCGGTAGGTGAGGGAGATTCGAAGAGCCGTCGCAGGTCGAGCTCGAGGTAGTGGTCGGGCGATCCGGGATGGGCGCCCGCGACGTTCACCCAAGCCGATCCGGTGGCGGGGCGAAACAAGACGCTCAATTGATTGTCGACGCGGCGGACCGTGTTCATGGTCGGGTGCGTGACTTCCCGTCCGCGGCGATTGTCGAACCGGTCGCGGAGCGCTTGGCGGACGCGGTTCTCGTCGACGGGGGCATCCCCATCGGCTTGGATCTGGTTGGCCAGCCGGTCGAGCCGGTTGTGGGAATGGGACGGTGTCTCGGCGCGCGGCGGGTGTCGCAGCGTGTGGTTGGCCGCGACGATCGATCGGCGACCGCGGAGGATTTCGAAGTTCGCGCCGTCGTACTCGATCAACACGATCGAATCGCCGGGTGTGTGCGAAACGCAGATCGCCCATCCGCCGACGCCGGCATGTTCGCGGGCGATCGCGATAGCCGAGTCGAGGTCGGTTGCCCGCTCGAGGATGTCGCGGACGATCAGCCCGTGGAGGCGACCGGGAGCGTCGTCGGGGCGACGTGGCAGGTCGAGCAGCATCGCGCTGGTGACGGCGATTCCGGCGTCGTTAGTCCCTGACAGGCCGCCGACTTGGCCGGCGATCGGGAACGTGACGCAGCGACGTCCGTGGGTGGGGGCGGTGACTTGGATGTGTCGTTTCAGCTCGCCGCGGAGCAACAGGCCGAGGGGCAAATCTTCGTTCGCGGCGTGCAGAAGATCGTGTCCGTCGTTCGCGTCCGAGTTGACCGCGACGTGGCAGCAACCGGCCGCCAGGTCGGGATAGATGCGGACGTTGTGTGCGATCAGGGCTTCGGGGGAAACGCCGGCTCCGGCGGCGATCCCGCGGATTTCTTCGAGCGCGGGTTCGTCGAAGTATTCGTGGGCTTGGGACGCGACGCGGGCGACGGCGACCGGATCGACGAGTCGGCTCGGGGGCGTGTCGGCGTAGCTTCGCAGCACCGATCGGATCTCACGCTTTCGGGCGGCACCGTGTGCGAGTCCGCGGTCGTAAGGAGAGCCCGTGGCGAGGACGGTCGCGAGCTCGGATTCGGCGGCGGGCAACGTATCGGCGGCCGGAGACGTGCTGGCGGCGGGTGACGGGTCGGCGGCGGGTGATGGGGCGGCGGCGGGTGATGGGGCGTTGCGTCTGGTCGGTCGAGCATCGCGAAGGGGTTCCGGTTCCGCCACGGCGGTGTGGCTCGAACCGCGAGGTTGATCGGAGGAATTGTTCGCGTGGTCGGATCGGGAGGTGACCGGGCGGTGGTGCGGTTTCGGGACAGGAGCGCCCGCACCGCACGCACGGCCGTCGATGCGATATCGAGTCTCGGGGGCGGCGGCTGGCGGTGTCGGTATTGTCTCGGCGGTCGATGACGTCCGGGCCCCGGCGGCTTCGTAGCAGGCCAGGACATGAAGTTGCTGTGCGACGCCGTCCCGTTTGGGATGGTCGCAGCCGACGATCGACGTGTCGGTCGGGTCGAGGATTTGGCGGTGCAGTCCGGTCAACACTTGTCGCGGCCCGACCTCGATGAACACCCGGACGCCTTCGGAGTGAAGCCGTTCGATCAGTTCGCCGTAGCGGACGGGTGTGACCAGTTGTTGGGCGAGGTTACGTCGGATGTCGGCGGGGTCGGCGACGTAGCGGTTCGTGACGCTGCTGAGTAGAGGGACGCGGGGCGGGTCGATCGGGACGCCGCGGAGGCCATCGGTGAACGGACCGCGGGCGGCGGCCAGGAGAGGCGTGTGGAACGGCCGGGGGACGGGGATCCGGCGTGATTCGAATCCGGCGCGGGCGAGGCCCGTTTCGACGGTCGCGATTGCGTCGAGCTTACCGCACGCGACGGTTTGCCTCGGCGAGTTGCGGTGGGTCACGAAAACGTCATCGACCGGTTCGAGGTGTCGAGCGACGACATCGTGGGAGGCCGCGATGGCGAGCATCGCGACTTCGTTTTGGGGCGCCATTTGGACCGATCGGCAGCGTGCGTCGGTCGCGCGGGCGGCATCGGCGAACGACCACGCTTTGGCGGCGACGAGCGCGGGGAACTCGCCGTAGCTATGACCGGCGACACGATCGGGGACGACGCCGAGTGACGTGAGCGAGCGATGCAGCAGCGTGTCGGCGACCAACAGGGAGAGCTGCGTCAAGAACACGTCGCGGCCGAGCGCGTCGCAGCTGCCCCAGGCGAATTCGGCGAACGACGGATAGCCGAGGCTTCGGAGGTCTTCGTCGACCGTCGCTAGCAGATGGGACGCGAACGGGGATTGGTCGACCCACCGCTTCAGCATGTCGGGGTATTGGGAGCCTTGCCCGGAGAACAAGAACGCGACGCGGGGTCGGGTCGCGAGCGGTTGGCCGTAGAACACGCCGCGGTCGGCGAGCGGGGCGACCGAACCGCCGCCGCGAATCACTTGGGCGAAGCGGGTCAGCTTATCCGCCAGTTCGTCGGGGTCGGCGGCGACGACGGCGAGGCGGTGGGCGGCGAGTTCGAACGTTTGGGGGCGGGAGGTATCGGGAGAGCGGGACGAGTCGGTGGACCCGGCGGTTTCGAACGCGTCGCCGACGTTCGCCGCGATCGTCTCAGTCGTCCCGAGTAGTTCTTCGAGCGTGGGGGCTTGGCAGCGGACGATCCGCGTTTCGGAGGCGGGGCGTTTTTCGGTGACGCGAGATTTCGTCGCGGGTTTGGGCGGCGGCGTGTCCTTTCGGTTCGGGACGCGTGTCGGTCGTTCGATCAGCACGTGGTAGGCGAGGTTCCATTTGCCGAACGAGTCGATCGCGGCGAACAGTCTGCCGTCGGGGTTGGTGACCGGGATCGGGTGGGCGTCGGGGTCGATGAGAGCGAATCCGGCCTGTTCGGCGACGTAGGGGGCGGGGTTGGTGAGTCCGACGTTTGGTGTCGCGGAGCGATGTTCGAGTTCGAGCATTCCTTTGAGCAGCGAGACCATCCCCGAGCCGCCGCCGGTGTAGCCGATTTGGCCGGCAGCGGAGCCGACGACGAGCGGGGCTTCACGGGGACCGGCGTAGGCCGCGGCGAGCCCTTGGAGTTCGTCGTGATCGGTCGTCGCGAGTCCTGGGGAACCGGCTTCGACGCAGGTGACGTCTTGCGGCGTCACGCCGGCCCGCTGGAGACATCGCCGCGCCCCGCGTTCGATCGATTCGGGAAGGGAGTTGGCGCGGGCGACGCCGACGCCGTGAACGATCCCGAGTACCCGGTCGCCGTCGCGGTGGGCATCCGACAACCGTTTGAGCAGCACCACGCCGACGCCTTCTCCGGGGAGGTACCCGTCGCACTGGGCGTCGAAGGGTCCGCGGCGATTGTCCCCGGCGAGCGTTCCCGCGAGGGACATGCCTTCGAACGTCGGAAGTCCGAGCGAGCGTTGGCCGGCGGCGCAGACCATCATGTCGACGTCACCGACGCGGAGCATATCGATGCACGCCGACAGCGTCGCGAAGGCGGAGGGCGCGTGTCCGTCGATCGCGGCGGCGCCCCCCATCAGGTCGAACGACTTGGTGATCCGCGACGCGAGGGTGCTGGTCGTGAAGCTACCCGTTTCGTCTTCGAGGGCCGGCATCCGTTCGATCAGCAGGTCGCCATAGCGTTCTCGGATCTCACCGATCGCGGCGTCGTCGACCCCGAGCGGGCGGAGCACTTCGGCGAGGGAGTGGCCGAACTCTGGGAGGCGGAGTCCCATTTGCAGTTGGTTCGCGAACTCGCCCCCGAAGACGGTGCCGACGAGCACGCCGGTCCGTTTTCGGTCGAACGGTTTTTCGTGATAGCCCGACATCGTGAACGCTTGGTCGACGGCATCGAGCAGCATGAACTGCAACGGGTCGGCGGCGGCGATCTGTTTGGGCGGGACCTTGTGGCGTTTCCAGTCGTAGGCGAAGTCGGTGACGCATCCGGCCAGTCCGGTGGGGCTCCGCCAGTTCCGTCGGGTTCCCGGTTCGATCGCGACGCGGGGGTCCCAACGATCCGCGGGCAAGTCGACGAATTGCGGCTGCCCCGATGCGAACAATTTCCAAACCGAGTCGAACGTTCGCGCCCCGGGGAGGACCGCGCCGGCGCCGACGATCGCGATCGGTTCGTCGCGTCGGTCGGTCGCCGGTGACGGGTGGGCAGGATCGGGAAGGGGCGTCGCCGCGACCAACCGCCGGGCATGTTCGGGGAGGAATTCGTCGACGACGATGTGGACGTTGAGGCCCCCGATTCCGAACGCGTTGACCGCCGCGCGGCGGGGATGCCCGTCGGGTGGGGCGTCCCACCGGGTCGGTCGCGTGGGGACGAAGAACGGGATCGAATCCCAATCGATTTTGGGGTTCAAGTTTCGCAGGTTGATTTGAGCGGGGATCGTTCGGTTCCGCATCGCGAGGATGGTCTTGACCAGCCCCGCCATTCCGGCCGATTCCAACGTGTGGCCGACGTTTGCCTTGACGCTTCCGATCGGGAGCTTCTGACCGGCGGGTAGTTGGTCTCGCATCGCCTCGGCGAGCGCGGCGATTTCGGTGGCGTCTCCGACCTGGGTCGACGTCGCGTGGGCCTCGACGTACTGCAGGTGTTGCATCTCGACGCCCGACCCGTAGGCCCGACGGATCGCTTCGATCTGGCCTTCTTTCCGGGGTGCCCAGAGACTTTTTCCGCGTCCGTCGGAAGAGACGCCGACGCCGCGGAGCACCGCGAAAATTTCGTTGTTGTCGGCGAGAGCCTTTTCGAGCGTTTTGAGGATGACGACCACGAAGCCTTCGGAGGTGACGAGTCCGTCGGCATCGGCGTCGAACGGGCGGGATCCGGTTTCGGTGACGGATCGGGCTTGGGAGAAGAGCACGAGGCTGTCGGATTTGCAGTACGACGCGCCGCCGGCGATCGCCATGTCGATCTGGCCGAGCTGGAGCGCGCGGGCGCCGATCGCGAGTGCCTGGAGCGAGGAGGCGCAGGCGGCGTTGAGGGCGCAGTAGGGCCCGTCGAGCCCGAACGCCTTGCTGATCAGTCCCGCCGCGAGGCTGGCGCCCAGGTCGGGTCCGCCGTCGGCGTCACGACGCGGGTTTTCGCGGCGGACACGGTCGACGACTTCCGCGACGACCGTGTCGATCTGGTCGCCGACGGCATCGCGAAAGGCGTCGATCTCGCGGAGGTATTGCGCCGTGGTTTCGACGAGGGTGGCGTAGGTGATATCGCCTGAACGTGGGGTGCCCCGGGTGTGTCCGACGTACACGCCCGCCCGGCGGTCGGGGAGGTTGAACGGGTCGAGTCCGCCGCTCCGGCACGCGTCCGCCGCGACCGAGCACAACGAGAGGTGTGCCTCGTCGAGGTCTTTCACCATTTCCCGCGGGACCGGACAGCGGGTCGCGTCGAACGGGATCGGGCGGCATACCCCACCGATCGTGGAGTAGGACTTCGCCCGCTTTCCCCGTTCTGGGTCGTAGACCAGATCCCGATCGAAACGCTCTGGCGGCAATTCGCCGAGGTCGCTGCCGCCGCGGGAAATCAGATCCCAGAAGCCGTCGAGGTCGTCGGCTCCGGGGAAGCGACAACCGAGGCCGACGATCGCGAGCGGTATCGCGCCGGCGTGTGATTCGGAGTGGGGGGCGGTAGGTTCGTTATCCATGGGGATCGGGTCCTCGGCGGGTGGGCCGTTGGGAGGAAGCCGTGGAATGAATTGTGAGGTTTTCGCCGGTCAACCGTGTGAGGCGGCGGGTGTCGGGCTCGCCGCGTCGAGGAGCGCGTCGACCGCGCGTTCGGCCGCGCGTTCGGCCGCGGTGGAATCGGTGGCCGCGCCGGAATCGGTCGCGATGTCGTTCGGATCGCCGTTGACGGGGTGCGACGCGTGGTGGGGCGTGGGGGCGTCGTTTTCCCAGAGGACCCGTCCCGAGGCGACGGCGGTCTCGCGATCCATCTTACGAGCCAGCAGGTCGCCGAGTGTCGTCGTATTCATCCGGATTACCGGTCCCTTGCCGTGTCGGAGCCCTTCGGAGACGCCGACCGGGACGCCGTCACGGAACGTCAAGCACCAGTCCCCACCACCGGGACCGGAGAACGAGAAGCCGACGAAGCGGGTTGGGGATCGCGGCTTCGCGTTCTCGGGGAAGGGGGCTTTGTCCGGCGAGTCCCGGACGAGCGATGCCATCAACGATGCCGTGTCGAGCGGCGGAATTTGGGGGGGCGGTTTTGGCCAACCGAAATTAGAACGGATCGCGAACTCACACATCCGTTTGAGCATGGCCCGATCGACGACCGGGGCGGGGTGACGGGGGAGCGCCGCGTTGGTGTTTCGGATATCGAAGATGGGATCGTCGCGCCAGTACGACCGATAGACCTCCATCTGGTCCTTCAGCGATTCGGAGAAAGCCATCGGGCTTGCGGCCCGCTGGGGCTCCGGTTTGCGGCGGAGCGGCGATTCGTCATTTCTCTGCTCCTGGCTCTCGCGAATCAACGCCTCCAGCAGTGTTTCCTGGATCACTTCGGCGAGCAGCCCGACCTCGGTCCGTTGCGGCGGCGCCAGGTGATAGGTTTGGTTGTGGAGCGAAGGGTTGGCGACGATCTCGGTCATCGCCGCGGAAACCCAATCGACCGGGACGAAGTTTTTCTTCTCGGACCCGTCGAGCGAAAAGGTATCGAGCAGCGACGAGAGGTCGACCTGTTCGCCGGTCGCGATCGCCTGGACCAAACCGCACGCCGCTTTGAGCGGCACGTACAAGCCGTGGAAGGTGCTCGTGTACCCGGAGGCCGCATCGCCGACGATGATCGCGGGACGGAATACCGTCACGCTTCGCAAGTGGGGCGCGTTGCGGACCAGTCGCTCGGCTTCCAGCTTGCTTCGTTCGTAATCGTTCCCCGGGGTTTGTCCGACGTCGACGTCGGATTCGAGCACGCGGTCGTCGCGAAGCCCGCACACGTAGGCGGTGGAGACATGATGGAACTGGGCGATGCCGGTTCGCGCGCACAGCCCCAACACGTTTCGGACTCCGGCGACGTTGCTGCGGTAGGGCTCACCGTCGGGGTGGTCCGCGACGAACGTCAAGCTGGCCGCGTTGTGCAGCATCGCGTGGCAGTTTTCGGCGACCCAGTCGAGTTGCGGTTCCGACAACCCGAGTGCGGGAAGCGAAAGGTCCCCTTCGAACACGACGGGTCGGGGATAGGCTCGTCCCGAGATCCGTTCCCAGCGGACGAGTTGATCTTCGATCCGCTGCCGCGCCGGCCCCGCCGTCCGCGACGACCGCGCGACGACGGCCATCGGGATCCCTCGCTCGCTGGCGTCGCGGAGGAGGTAGCTCCCGAGCAGGCCGGTGGCTCCGGTCAGTAAGAGATAACTCATGGGATCGCGGCCGCACCTCGGAAGCGATTTGCCTGAACCATCCCTGAAGATTCTGCTGGTGGACGCTCAATCCGTTACCGAAACCCCTCTTTGTAGTGGTCGTATCGTAACTGCCAGAACGGGTGCAACAATAGGAGCTTTGGTCAATTTGGAGAGAGATCTATCGGCGGGGCCGTCAGGGCCCCGGTGTAACCGGGAAAATGGTCGACGTCTGATTGAGCGCACTGTCTCCCGCATCTACCCTAAGTTTCCGGCGATTCGTCTACGAGCGTCAGCGAATTAGTTCGAAGGCCCGGTCGATCGGGCCGTGGGGTTGATCGAGGTATTGGCGATCGAGGTATTCGCGATCGATCAGGGTTGGGTGGTTGGTCTGATTTGGATCCTTTTGTCCGAGAGATTGAATCTTGAGTAAGTTTGCGGCAAACGGCCAGATTGAATCCGATTTCAATGACCCGGCGGCTCGTCCCGCGCCGGAGACGATCGAGGGGATCGTGGTGATGGACGCGACGTGGGCTCGGAAGCGGCGGATGCGTCGGCAGTCGGCGGGTCCTGCAGCGGCAGCCCGATCGGGGCGTGGGGCGTCCGGTGTGCCGACGTCGGGCCGTGCCGTTTCCCGTCCGGCGACGTCTTCTCGCGAATCGGTTCCGTCTTCCGTGGCCGTCTCGGTGACGCGTGGTATGGACCGACAAGAGGAGTCGGCATCGCCGGGATCGATCGTCCCGAGTCCGACTTCTTCGGTGGGCGTGGGATCGTCCGATTCGGGTCGTGCGAGCCCGGTACCGGGGTATTCGGAGGCGGAACTCAACCGGTTCCTTGTCAACTTCGTGGTCGAGCAGACCGGATACCCGGAGGAGATCGTCGAGATGGATGCGGATCTCGAGGCGGACTTGGGGATCGACAGCATCAAGAAGGCTCAGCTGTTCGGCGAGCTTCGGGAGCATTTTGACGTGACACCGTCGGATGGCTTGAGTCTCGACGATTTCCCGACGCTTGCCCACGTGCGTGATTACTTGCGGTCCGAGCGCGATGGGTCAGCAACATCCCGCGTGTCGTCGCCGGTGGGACCGACCCCGGCCGGTTCGGTTTCTTCGACCACGTCTTCCGTTAAGGCGGCGCCACCCGTGACGGCTGAGCCTTGGTCCACGGCCGTTTCGTCGTCGGTCGCTGGGGCCTCGGGTGGCGATTCCGCGTTGGACGCGTCGGAGCTCGAGTCCTTCCTGGTGAACTTCGTCGTGGAGCAGACGGGTTACCCGGCAGAGATCGTGGAGATGGATGCGGACCTCGAGGCGGACTTGGGGATCGACAGCATCAAGAAGGCGCAGCTGTTCGGCGAGCTTCGGGAGCACTTCGACGTCACGCCTTCGGACGACTTGAGTCTTGACGATTTCCCGACCCTTGCTCACGTGCGGGACTACTTGCGAGCCGAGGGTGGTTCTTCGACTTCCCCGGGCGTTTCGTCGCAGGTCGAGCAGGCCGAGCAGGCCGAGCAGGCCGAGCAGGCCGAGCAGGCCGAGCCGGTCGCGTCGATCGAGCCGGTATCGTCGGTCGAGCCGGTATCGTCGGTCGAGCCGGTATCGGCGGGGTCGTCCGCCACCGTTGCGGCGCCGGGTGGCGGTCATGGGAAAGCGGGTTTGGACGGGTCGGAGCTGGAGTCTTTCCTGGTGAACTTCGTCGTGGAGCAGACGGGTTACCCGGAGGAGATCGTGGAGATGGATGCGGACCTCGAGGCGGACTTGGGGATCGACAGCATCAAGAAGGCGCAGCTTTTCGGGGAACTCCGCGAGCACTTCGACGTGACACCGTCGGACGATCTGAGCCTCGATGACTTTCCGACGCTCGCGGACGTGCGGGATTATTTGGTCGCGTCGGGGCGATGAGTGACGAAGGTCGTCCGTCGTCTTGGCCGGTCGTTCCGTTCGAGCGTTACTTGCTCGCCGACGACCGCCACGACGAGCCGATGACTTTCCCGATGGTGTTCTGTCTAGCCGGCAAGATCGACCATGCGGTGTGGCGGCGGGCGGTCGTGGAGTCGCTGCAGCGGCACCCGTTGTTACGAAGCCGTTTGGCGGGTCGGGGCCGATCGTTGAGGTGGCAGGTCGATTGGGGCGATGCGGGGTTAGGCGATGCGGGTTCAACGGACGCGTTTTCGCGAGGCGAGGATCCGCGCGACGACGCACGGATCGATTTGAGGGGAGAATCGCCGTTTCGTTATCGGTGGGTTGAACGCGGCGACGGGATCGATTTGTGTTGCCGTTTCCATCATGCGGTCGTGGACGGGATCGGGGCGATCCAGTTTCTGGGTGACTGCTTTGCCCGTTACGACCAGCTCGTGCGGGACGGTTCGCGGGCGAAGTGGATTCGGTTGGACGAATCGTTGCTCGCGTCGCGGGCGGAGCGGGGCGTGGCCTCGCGGAGGTCGTCGGCGGGGGAATCGGCGGCCGGGAATCCTGGCGGCAAGGTGTCGGACGCGGTGTTTGCCATCGGGTCGGAGGTTCGCCGATTTTTTCTACGCCAGGTCACGCCGATCGTGTCCGATGGCGAGCGTGCGGGGGGGGGCGAACCGGGGGGGGCGATCTGGCGGGGGGGGGATCTTTATCAAGTGGAGCTGGACGCGGAGGGTTCGGACCGGGTGCGGCGGGCGGCGAGTTCTCGGGGCGTGACGCTCAACGACTTGGCGCTCCGCGAGCTGATGTTGGCTTTGCGGGACGCGAACGCCGGGCGGGGGGCGGTCGGCCGTTGGTACCGGATCACGATTCCGGTGAATCTGCGTCAACGCCGGCACCATCGGATGCCCGCTTGCAACCGGATCGGATACGCGTTTATCGATCGCGACCTGAGCGTCGAGGCTGACCCGGAGGCGTTGTTGTTGGGGTTGTCTCAGGAGAACGGGGTGATTCGCGCGGAGCGGCTGACCGAGATGTTTTTGGGGGTTCTCGAGGTGGTCGCCCGTGTCCCCGGGTTGATGCGTCATTTGACGTCTCGCCGAGCGCGGGTGGCGACGACGGTGTTTTCGAATTTGGGGGACCCGACGCGTCGATTTCATGCGCGGGTCTCACGTCGGGAGGGCGTGGTCGCGATCGGTGACGCGACGATTCGGGGGTTCGCCGCCGCGCCGCCGGTTCGGCCGAACATGCCCGCATCTTTTTTGCTTCATCAGTTGAACGGTCGGGTCGGTTTGAACGTGTTGATCAGCGACCAGCGGATGACGGCGGATGACGCGGCACGGATGCTGGGGGCGTGGCGAGACCGGCTCCTGGGATGTGACGAGCGATGAGCCGAACGGCTTCACCCGGTCGGATGTCGCGATTCGCCGCGTCGGTTCTGATGGCCGTTTGGTTCGTTTCGTTCCCGCTGGTGCTGCATCATGCGGGGATGGCTTGGCGATCGAGTTCGAACCGGGTCGAGGATTGGGTTCCGTCGGGGCATCCGGAGACGCGGGAGCTCGACCGATTCATCGAGCTGTTTCGGAGCGACGAGTTATTGGCGGTGTCGTGGCCGGGTTGCGCGCTTGACGATCCGCGGCTGGAGCGACTGCGTCGATGGGGGACGGTCGGGGCGGAGCAAGCGTCGGGGGCGTCGGGGGCGTCGGGGGGACGCTTGGGGGAGCGGTTACGTCACTATTTTCGCGCGATCGTGACCGCCGACGACGTACTCGACATGCTCGATCGGTGGTCCGACACGGGGGCCGAGGTGCCGCGGGGCCAACGTCTCGCGCGGTTGCGCGGATGGCTGTTGGGGGACGACGGTCGGACGACGATGGCGATCGCGCTCGTGTCGGGGGCGGGCGCCGAGGACCGTCACGCGGCGGTCAACGCGATGCGGGACGCGGCGACCGCGGCGACGGGGTTGTCCCGCGACGAGTTGCGTTTGGCCGGATCGACGATCGAGAGCGTCGCGACCGACGAGGCGAACCGGAGATCGCTGGAGCGTTTGACGCTGTTGTCGTTCCTGGTGTGCGGCGTGATCCTTTTCGTCGCGTCACGGAACCTGCGGGTCACGGCGTTGTTGCTCGGGATCGCGATTTTCAACCAGCAATTGTCGCTCGCGGTGGTCGCGTGGACCGGGGGCCGGGTCGACGCGGTGTTGTTATTGATGGCGAGCGTGATGTTTGTGTTGAGCATCTCGGCGGGCTGCCATTTCCTTCGCTACTTACGGGAAGCCTTGATCCGCGTCGGTCCGTCGGCGGCGCCCCGCGCGGCGTTCGATGCCGCGTTGCGTCCCGCGGCGCTAGCGGCGGTCACGAGCTCGATCGGGTTCGGGTCGCTGACCACGAGCCAGGTGATCCCGGTCCAGAACTTTGGCGGCTATGCGGCGGTGATGGTGTTGGTTTGTGGGGTGACGGTGCCCTCGTTGATCGTCGCTTCGTTCGTGGTGGTACCGGCCCGTCGTTGGCACCGGACGTTGATCGGCCGCGATCGGCTTGACCGGTCGGGGTTCGACGAGTCGGATCCGGTCGACGTTCGGGACGGCGGGGAGTCCCGTTCCGACCCGTTGTTTTGTTTGGATTGGCTAGCCCGGTTGGCGACGCGTTGGCCGTGGGTGATCGGCGTTTCGTTGGTGGTGTTGGCGGGGACGGCGACCGGATTGCCGCGGCTGCAAACGGCCCTCGGTGTGTTCAAGATGTTTCCGGAGGACGCGAAGATTTTGCGGGATTATCGATGGATCGAGGAGAACGTCGCGCCGTTGGTTCCGGTGGAGGTGACGATTTCGGCGCCGGTTCCGGGCGAGTCTTCGGCGGTGTCTTCCGAAGAAGATGATGATGACGCGGGGGACGATGGCCGTCGTGGCGGGCGTGACGACGCGTGGTTGGAGGAGTTGGCATTGGTCCGCGACGTCGTTGTGGGGTTACAGCGATCGGGGGCGGTGGAGGCGGTCGTTTCGCCGTTGAACTTCATCCCGTCGCCTCCGCTTCAGGGATCCGGTTTTCGTTACGTCCTCGCAAAGCGGGCGTACGTGTCGGCGATGCGGCAGTCGGCGGAGCAGCTCACCGAAACCGGTTTTTTTCGGGCCGAGCCCGGTTATCGGCACTGGCGGATCAGCGGGCGGATCCGTTCGTCGTCGGACCCGGACTACGCGGCGGTGCGGCGTGCGGTGGACGGGGCGGTCGCGGAGGCAGTGGGCGACAAGCCGCGACCCGCGGGGACGGCGTATCAAGTCAGCGGTGGGGCGATCGTATTCGACCAGATGCAGCGGCGGTTGCTCCGTGACATGGGGACGAGTTTCGTGACCGCGGTCGGGCTGATCGCGGTGTTGATGTCGGTCGTACTTCGCAGCGTCGTCGCGGGGGTCGCGTCGATGCTCCCGAACCTGATTCCGCCGGTGGCGTTGTTCGGGACGATGGCGTGGTTCGGCATCCCGATCGAGATCGGGTCGGTGTTAACGGCCAGCGTTGCCGTCGGGATCGCGGTCGACGACACGTTGCACCTGATTCACGCGTACATTCGGTCGGGCGTCACGACGACGGGCGGGGCGATCGCCGACGCGCTCCGACACAGCGGGCCGGCGATGATCCAGACGACGGCGATCTGCTGTCTCGGGATGCTGGCCTTTGCGTTGAGTCCGTTCTTGCCGATCTCGCGTTTCGCATGGGTGATCACGACGCTGCTCGCGTTGGCGCTTGCGGGAGATCTCGTCGTGTTGCCGGCGGTACTCGCGAGCCCGCTGGGTCGGAGCGTCAGGCGAATAGAGCGTCGATGACTTTCCCGTCGCGGACGCGTGTCATCGAGCATCGGCCACAATTCGGGGAGGTGTTCGCGGACCATTCGCGAGACCTTCGTTTCGGTCGACTCGGTGACCGATCGTTTCGATCCATTTCACAAGCACGGCTTGGACGCAGTCATCGATGTCGCTGGGTTCGGACGAACGATGACGCGACATCGCCCGCAATCCGTTCTCGGATTGTCGGAAGATGTCCCAACGCTCGGGATCGAGCTGGTTGCGGGAGTGGGAGGGGGCCGATGTCATTTCCGCAGGCTATGGATTCTGATGCGCGAGAGACAGGCATTATTTCAGGGTGACGAGAATTTATCGTCGGAATTCCTTGCCAGGGTGGGGTTTTGTGACGGTTTTGGGCACGCCCCGTCGTCTACGGAGGCTTCAACGATGGCGACGCCCCGGTTGAAGCGGCCGGCGTGTTGGAGTCTGCTTGACGGGAGTTCGGCCGCGGGCCCGAACGGCCGTGTCGGCTTTGGCCCCCCGGCGGGCGAGACGGGCCGCTGACGTGCCAACGCGTCGTGAACATGGTGGAGCAGAGATGGAATCAAATCCCCGGGATATTTGGATCGGGTTCGACTTGGGCGGCACGAAGATGCTGGCGGTCGCCTACGACGAAGACTGGAACCCGATCGGTCGACGTCGCCGCAAAACGAAAGGGCGAGACGGTTCCGATTCGGGGGTCCAGCGGATCGCGTCGACGATCGACCGGTTGTTCGAGGAGAACGATCTCGATCCGGCGCGGATTGCCGGGATCGGGATCGGGTGTCCCGGCCCGATCGACTTGCGTCGCGGCCGGATCCTGACGACCCCGAACTTGGGGTGGGACGACGTCGACATCGGGGAGTTCTTGCACAAGCGGTACGACCGTCCGGCGATGGTGATGAACGACGTCGACGCCGGCGTTTATGGCGAGTACCGGTTCGGGGCGGCGCGGGATTCGCGGTGCGTGGTGGGGATTTTTCCGGGGACGGGGATCGGCGGGGGATGCGTTTACGAGGGCCGCATCTTGCAGGGGGCGGGGATCAGCTGCATGGAGATCGGCCACACGCGGATCAGCAGCAGCGACCGGGCGAGCGGTTACGACTTGCCGGGGACGCTCGAGGCGGAGGCGAGCCGGTTGACGATCGCGGCGGAGGCGGCGAAGGCGGCTTATCGTGGCGAGGCCCCGTATCTCCGCAAGGCGGCCGGGACCGATTTGGCCGATATTCGGAGCGGCGCGATTGCGGACGCGGTCGAGCAGGGGGACGAGGCGATCCGGCGGTTAGTGGAGACCGCTTGCAACACGATCGCTCTCGGCGTCGTGAACGTCGTTCATCTACTCGCCCCCGACACGATCGTGCTCGGCGGGGGACTCGTCGAGGCGATGGAAGAGTTCATCGTGAGCCGGGTCAAGAAAGCCTCCCGCGAGCAAGTGATGGAGGTCTACCGCGACCGGTTTGACGTCGTCGCGGCGAAACTCGGCGACGACGCTTCGGTGCTCGGCGCCGCCGCCTGGGCCCACAAGCAGGTCCTCGGCGGAGAGACTCAGCGGCACGAGTAAACGGTTCCGCGGTTCACCGGGTAAGCTGGGTTCATGACGCCTGAAGAACGATTGAAACGACTCGACGAAGCCCGCGACCACGAGGACTCGTGGATCGAGTGGTATCGGTTGACCCCACAAGAGCGCTGGGAAGAGTCGAAAAAAATTTGGCAGTTCTATCTTCAGGTAGGAGGCACGCTTGATCCCGAACCCGATCGTCAAAGTCCTTTCGACGCTGTCATGCCACGAGGTCAAGCACCTGCTGATGGGCGGGCAGGCGTGCGTGTTCTACGGCGCGGCGGAGTTTAGCCGCGACTGTGACATCGTGGTCGTCGCCGACGAGGCGAATCTGAATCGCTTGACGTCAGCCCTCGAAGAGCTGAAGGCCGAATGCATCGCGGTTCCCCCGGCGAAGTGGGAGTACCTCGACCGCGGGCACGCCATCCATTTTCGCTGCCACCATCCGGACGCCACGGGCATGCGGCTCGACGTGATGACCACCATGCGGGGTTGCGAAGGATTCCAACAGCTCTGGGACCGCCGGACCACGATCGAAGATGTGGAGGGGGTCATCTACGAGCTACTCGGCATCGAGGACTTGGTAAAGGCGAAGAAAACGCAGCGGGACAAGGATTGGCCGATGGTCCGGCGGCTGGTGGACGCCCACTACGACCAAAACCGTGACGACCCGACGGAGTCACGGGTCCGCTTCTGGCTTCGCGAATCTCGAACTCCCGAAGTTCTGATTCGCGTCGCGGCGGAGCATCCCGAGATCACCCGGGAGGTGATCCGGGAGCGTCCGTTGCTGGCCGAAACGTTGGGTACCAGCCGAACGGCGTTGGCAGCGGAATTGGAGCGGGAACGCCACCGCGAAGTTGAAGCTGATCGGAGTTACTGGCAGCCGCTGATGAAAGAACTCGAGGCGATGCGTTTGGCCAAACGCCAACGGAATGGCTGATCGACGCAGGCCGCCGGTCAAGGCGAGGTCCCTCGACGGGCGGCCTTGTATTCGGCCCGCACGTGGGCATTCAGTCGTCATGAGAATGCCTGGCTGATTCATGTTCTGCCGATTCGAACGCGTTCGCGGCGACCATCAATTGAACGTGTCGCCATAGGCAA
>JAWLFY010000181.1:0-9112 GCA_041685355.1 Pirellulaceae bacterium
GTCTTCTATCGCCGGGAGAACGTCCTGATTTTTGGAAAACCCTGGGCCGGCACGATTCTTGTCCGGTGCGCGCGTGCTGAACCGATACAGGGAGCCGGTCCCGACCGAACCGAAGAACCAGCGAGGCAGTTCTGCCCCCAAACGTCCTCCTCGGGAATAGGACTTCGTGTAGCCAGAAACGCGATCCAGAGCACGGGGATGTAGCCGCATTCCTGTAAGCGCACGAGGGAACCATTGTAGGCGCGGGGCGTAGGCTGGCGGGTTTCGACCCGCTTGCCTGGAGGTGTGCCTTGGCTCGACAACCCGATCCCGCCGTGCGATCACGGTGGCAGTCCCTTCTCGAACTTCAGCCGCGGTCCGGACTGACCGTCACCCAGTTCTGCGACTCCCATGGCGTCTCGACCGCTTCGTTCTATCAGTGGCGACGGAGACTTCGCGAGCAGAACGAGAAGCCCGTGCAAGAAGCGAAGACGCTTGCGGCGGACAACGAGCAGCTCAAGCAAGAGAAGCAGAAGCTGAGCGACAAGTTGCTCAAAAGCCAGAACGAACTGGAAGCGTTGATCCGCCGCATCTTCGGCCGCAAAAGTGAGCGTTTCGAAGACGAGGACCAGTTGAAGTTCGAGTTCGCCGGTCAAGACGAGCTCGATGACGCTCGCGAAGGGATCGAGCAGGCTGTCGAAGAACACGAACAAGTAACGAAACCCAAGCCTCGGCCGAGACGTCGCAAGCCAAGCGAACGATTTCCGGAAAGTCTGGAACGCAAAGAGGTCGTCATCGACTTGCCCGAAGACGAGAAAGCGGGTTTGGTGCGGATCGGCGAAGACGTTCAAGAGACCGCCCATTATCGTCGGCCGATTGTTTACATCCTCCGGAAGGTCTTTCCCAAGTACGCTCGAGTGGGCGATCCCGATGCGGGGATCAAGCAGGCCGAACGTCCTCCGGCCCTGATCACACGCGATCGTTACGATACGTCTTTCGACGCTGAAATCGTCGCCGCCAAGTACAGTTACCACCTTCCGATCTACCGCCAGGAAGACCTGTTTGCCGGGTGCGGGATCCGGCTCTCTCGCAGCACGCTGCTAAACATCCAGCAGGCGGCTGCCGACGTGCTCCGCCGGCTCGCTGAGCACTTTGCCGACTTGGTGCGAACCGATCACTGTGTCGGCTCCGACGACACCGGCGTGCGACTGCTGCTTCCCAAGGACGTTCCCAAAGTCAACGACGACGACCCGAAGAGCGGTCGCGTGGCCGAGGTGATTGCGAAAGCCAAGGCAGAGAACAGGAAAAGCATCCTGGCCAAGATGTGGGCTTACCGGGGAGCGAGCGTTCCGATCAATGTGTTCGACTTCACGGTCAGCCGTCACCGAGACGGCCCGGACCTGTTCTTGATCGATCACGATTATCGCGGCGTCTTGCTGGGTGACTGTTACGGCGCGAATACCGGAATCTACGTTCGCTCAAACGGCTTGGTGGTGCATGCCGCGTGTGTCGCCCATGCGCGTCGCAAGGCCGAATACGCGCTGGACAACCATGCCGAGCATGCCAAGTTCCTGCTGCGATCGTTTCGCGACCTGTACGACATCGAAGACGAAGGTCGGTACCTGACTGAAGAAGCACGTTTGGAACTCCGGCAAGTTCGCTCGGTGCCGGTTTGGAATCGGCTGCGTGATTACCTCGAAAACGACATGCAGAGGGTGTCGTCGAAAGAGAAGATCGGCGAAGCCAAGTCGTACCTGCTCAATCAGTGGGACGGTCGCATCCCGATCGACAACAACGACTGCGAACAGTTGATGAAGCAGGTCGCCCTGGGCAGAAAAAACTGGTTGTTTACAGGCAGCGTTCGTGCGGGCTATCGCAGCGCGG
This sequence comes from Pirellulaceae bacterium, assembly GCA_041685355.1. Classification (GTDB taxonomy): domain Bacteria; phylum Planctomycetota; class Planctomycetia; order Pirellulales; family Pirellulaceae; genus JAWLFY01. The sequence goes on from JAWLFY010000181.1 coordinate 1,864, forward strand.
ACCTAATGACGATTTGCAGCAGCGCGATTCGCAACAACCTGGACGTGTTCGCGTACGTGAAGGACGCGCTCGACCAACTGATCGCCGGTAGCACGGACTACGACTCGCTGCGCCCAGACGTTTGGGCGAAGTCTCATCCGGAGTCGGTCCGGGACTACCGGCTCGACGAGAAGCGAGAACGGAGCGCCCGTCGCGACCGGCAACGTCTCGAGCGGCGACTTGCCAAGCTGAGCCGATAACGGCCCGGTCCTTCTCACCACGGCTCACGCGCTGCACGCCGCCCGCCCCGCCCCGGGGTACCATGGTGCCGGTGGGCGCTTACGCATTCCTGGCCGAAACCGTTGCTCCGGCCATCGCCCTCTCTTTCTGCCGCTCAACGTCATTGCCAACAGACACGCGAGTCAAGCTGGAGCTATAGACGCCGGCTGACAAGGGAGTATTCATTTCCACAAGCTCGAGAGGGGCGCCGAGATTTGAACTCGGAAACTCCCGAAAATCTCGGAGTTTCGTGCGACAATGCCAAGGAAACGCATGTCGGGGGCACCGTCAATCTCGCGAAACAACCCCAGGAATGTCGCGTAAGTTTCTGCTGCACAATCACTTACGAGCATCGCACCACTTCAGAAGGTGATCTGCATTATATCTAGTCGGGGCGACAGGATTTGAACCTGCGACCTCTGCGTCCCGAACGCAGCGCTCTACCAAGCTGAGCCACGCCCCGATGAAGGAATTCGTATCGTCGCCGGTCGGTGGCGGCTCGTCAATGCCAGTCGTGGGATTGTGAGGGGCGGTTCGCAAGAGGTTCATGGCCGAGAGCGGTTGAGGGCGTGTCCCTGCCGATTTTTGCGGGCTGGTCGATCCATCGCGGGGCTGATCGAGATCCTGGCTCGGCGGTTGGTCGGGGGGGGGCTGGGGTAACGGCGGGTGCGGGGTCGAAAGCTTTCCATGAGCGATCGGTGATGGGGTGCGGGGCGGCGCAGCTGGGGTGGGGGCCGGGAAAGGTTGGCGCGGATTGGCCTTCCCCAGGCCGCTTCGGTTTCGGACACTTCGGTGAGCAGGATCGTTTCGCGGCGGGTGTTTGTCCGATCGCGCCCTCTCGCCTTTCCCCGTGTGTGTCCGATGTCACGTTTTGTTCGGCGTTTCGTGGCTTGGCCGGCCCGATTGCGTTTCCCGGTGTGGCTCGAGTGGAGCGCTGCGGTGGCGGGGCTTCTCGTCGTGGGCGTGGCGTCGGGTGCGGATCGAACCGACGGGGGGATGTTGGTCGCGATGCGGTTTCAGGAGGCCGACGCGGCGGAGGAGGCGGAGCCGGAGCCTGCGTCCGCGGCCGAGGCGGTCGAACCGGTGACGGTGGACTCGGTCACGAAGCGGCTGGAGGCGGTGAAGGGGGACGAGTCGATCGACCCGTTGCGGAAGGAACCGCTCGTGGAGACGTTGAGCGGCACGCTCGAGTCGTTGCGTCAGCGAGTCGCGGACGCGGAGGAGGCGGCTCGGCACAAGTCGGCGTTGGAGGACGTCTCGTCACGGATGGCGAAGGCGCGGGCCGAGGCGGAGGCGGCGTCGAATCCGGTCGAGGGGCCGCCCGCGTACCTGCCGATCACCCGGGTCCGCGAAGGGAAGTCCGCGGCGGACACGGAGGTCGCCGAAGCGCGGGACCAGTTGCAGCGGGTCCAGAAGACGATCCAGGAGCGGCAGTCGGTCAAGGATTCGTTGCCGAGCCAGATCCAGGAGGCCCGTAGCCGGGTCGCCGACTTGGAGTCCGGCGCGGTCCCGGAGTTAGCGGACGACCCCGAGGGGAGGCTGCGGCGGGCACGTGAGGCGAAGCGGCTGGCGGATTTGGAAGCCGCTCGTCAACGGCTGGAGCGGCTGACCCAATATCAACGGCTGATCGAGGCGGAAACGGACCTGTTGCCGCTTCAGGAGAAAGCGGCCAAGACGCGTCTTCAGAAGGCGGAGGCGGAGGCGAAGGCATGGGCCGAGGCGTTGAGCAAGCGGCGGGAATCGCAGCTCCAGGGGTCGCTCAATCGTTACCGGGCGGAGTTGGAGCGAGAGGGGATCGCCCCCGACCGGTCACTCTTGCTGGGCCGCAAAGACCTGCAGGAGTACTGGTTCTATATCGTCGGCGAGACTTCGGAGTATGACCAGCAGCAGAACCGGGAAGCGAGCCGGGCGAAGGAATATCGAGACTCGTTGACCGATATCCGGGAGCAGATCGCGGAGCACCGTGAAAAGGGCCGAGCGTTGGGGGGGAGTCTCGGGCTTCGGCTGCGGCTCGAGAAGAACTCACTGCCGACGGTGCGGCAAATCCAAACCGAGATCGCGGAGGTCGACGCGAAGATCGAGATGGCGGAGGTGAAGCGGTCCGAGGCGACGCTGGTTCTGGAGTCGGCGCGGCGGAGTTCGGACGAGGATTTCTCTGGCGAGATGCGGTTCGTCCTGCCGCGGATCGACGGGGGGGTCCACCCGACCGAGGAGCGATTGCTCGAGGAGTATTTGGAGGACATTCGTGTCTACTACTCGACGCTGATCAACCTGCAGGCGACGCTCGACGACAAGCGGGACGCGGTCGCGCAGTTGCGTGCGGAGATCGACGCGCATGTGTTGTGGGTTCCGAATCATCCGCGATTCCGGCTCGACGATTTCCGTCGCGCCTGGGTGGCGACCGAGCGGTTGTTTCACCCCACGGAGTTGAAGCGGACCGGGGCGGCGTTGATCACGGGGTTGCTCCGCCGGCCCGACCTGTTGCTGTTGGCGGTCGTGTCGATCGGGACGCTCGCGTTCGGCGGCCCGCGGGTGCGACGCAAGCTGGCGGCGTTGGGGAAGGAGGCTTCGCCGATGCAGGTGGTGTCGCTGCGTCCGACATGGTTGGCGCTGTTGTTGACGGTGATCCAATCGTTTCCGCTGCCTTTATTGTTATGGGTACTCGGGCAAGCGATCCGGGTCGGGTTGGAAGCGGACCGGGCGGACATGTCGATCGCTCCGGGGCTTGAACTCGCCGCGCTGCTGATCTGGCCGATCGAGTTGCTCCGTCAGATCATCCGTCCGAACGGGCTGTTGACCGCCCATTTCGGCGTGGCCGACCGGAGCGTGAAGTCGCTGCGGATGGGGTTGCGGGTGTTGATCGATGTCGGGTTGCCGTTGGTGGTGATTTGGAGCGTCGGTCAGCGACTGGTGTCGATGGGCGTCGACGCGACGCTGGGGCGACTCGTGTTCTGCTTGGGGATGCTTTTGCTGTCGTACGAGATGTGGGTGGCGCTACATCCCGACAAGGGCGTCTTATGCCGGCGTCTGGAACTCGACCCGGAGGGTTGGTTGTCGCGGTTGCGGGGCGTTTGGCTGACGCTCGGGATCGGCTTCCCGCTCGTCCTCGCCGGTCTCACGATCGCCGGTTATTCGTTCGGCGCGGCGTCGTTGGTCGAGTGCCTGTACGGGACGCTGTGGCTCGGGATCTTGACGCTGTTGGCGTTCGGGTTCATCAAGCGATGGCTATTGACGCACCGTCGCAGGCTCGCCGTCGCGGCCCGTCAAAAACGGGCCGAAGCGATCGAGGCGGGGTTGATCGAGGAGGACCAACCGCAGGAGGCGACGCTCGACATTTCGGAAATCAACGCGCAGACCTCGCGGCTATTGCGGACCGTATTCACGGTCACCGCCCTGATCGGATTGGCTTGGGTGTGGGCCCCGGTGTTTCCCGCCATCGACTATCTGGACCGGGTCCAATTGTGGCCGGCGGGGGTCGACGAGGACCAGAACAAGCGGTGGGTCACGCTGGCGAGCCTGGTGAAGGCGATGCCGGTGTTGTTTTTGACGGTGGTTGCCGTTCGCAACCTGCCCGGATTGATCGAGGGGATGTTGCTCGAGCGGTTGCCGCTTCAAAAGGCGGCCCGTTACGCGATCGTTTCGCTGACGACGTACGCGTTGGTGATGGTCGGATTGATTTGGGCGGCGTGGACGCTCGGATTTCAGTGGCAAAACATTCAGTGGTTGGTCGCCGCGCTCGGCGTCGGGCTCGGGTTCGGTCTCCAGGAGATCTTCGCGAACTTCGTCAGCGGGTTGATCCTGTTGTTCGAACAGCCGATCCGGGTCGGCGACATCGTCACGATCGGCGACACCACCGGGACGGTTTCTCGGATCCGGATCCGGGCGACGACGGTCACGAATTATGACCGCCAGGAATTGGTGATCCCGAACAAGGATTTGATCACCGGGCGGCTGATCAACTGGACGTTGTCGGACGCGTTGAACCGGATCGTGGTCGAGGTCGGGGTGGCATACGGGAGCGACACGAATCTGGCCTGTCAGTTGCTCCACGAGGTGTGCGCCGACCATCCGAACTTGACCACCGACCCCGCCCCGATCGTGACGTTCGAGGGCTTCGGCGATTCGACGCTGAATCTTGTGATGCGATGCTACCTCCCGAACCTCGAGAGGCGTCTCGCGACGATTCACGACTTGCACACGATGATCGACCAGCGATTCCGGGACGCGGGGATCGAGATCGCGTTCCCGCAGCGGGATTTGCACGTCCGGTCGCTGCCGCCCGAATTGCTGCGGTTGCCCGAAGCGGCGGAGGGGGGCCAAGGGGGCGCGGCGAGCTAGTTTGACGGCGCCCGTTTCTTTCCGCGGAGTGTCGCTCGCCCGATCCCTTTTGCAGATCGAAGCCTGCGGCGTGCGGCGCACCGAACTTTTGCGGGCAAAAGCCGACCATGAACCCTCCCTGGCCGGGCCTGAGCGGTTCGGATAGATTCTCCTCCACCATGAACAATCTATTTGACCTCAGTGATGACGTCGCCGTGGTGATCGGCGGGACCGGAGAGTTGGGCGGACAGATGTCGCAGGCGTTGGCGTCGGCCGGCGCGAAGGTCGCTGTCGTGGGCCGCAGTGTCGAACGGGGCGAGGCCCGCGTGAAACGGATCGGCGACGCGGGGGGCGAGGCACAATTTTTCGCGGCCGACGGGCTGCATGCGGAATCGCTCGATGAGGCCCGCCTGTCGATCGAATCGTGGGCCGGGACCGCGACCGTCCTGATCAACGCTGCCGGGGGAAATCGTCCCGAGGCGACGATCGGGCCGGGGGGCGATTTTTGCGGACTACCGCTCGACGCGTGGCGCGACGTGTTTGACCTCAACTTGGTCGGCGGGGCGTTGCTTCCCAGCCAGGTCTTTGGCCGCGGGATGGTCGACGCGGGTGTCGGCAGCATCATCAATATCGCGTCGATGTCGGGGATCATCCCGTTGTCGCGGGTCGTCGCTTATTCGGCGGCGAAGGCGGCCGTGATCAACCTGACGAGCTGGCTCGCCCGCGAGTGGGCGAGCAGCGGGGTCCGCGTCAACGCGATCAGTCCCGGGTTCTTTCCGGCCGAACAGAATCGAAAGCTTCTCTTCAACGACGACGGAAGCTACACCGAACGGGGCGGCCAAATCATCGGGCATACTCCGATGGCCCGCTTTGGGAAACCGGAAGAGCTGGCCGGCGTCGCGATCTGGTTGGCGAGTCGCCGGGCGTCGTCGTTCGTCACTGGCCAGAACGTCTCGGTCGATGGCGGGTTCGCCTCGGTCACGATCTGATCGATTCGGTCACGATTGATGACGAGTCACCCGCCGTGTCCACTTTTCCCAACTTTATCCCAACCCCCACATCGCCGGCTGTCGTGGCTGGCGGCGGAGAGCTGAAATTCGATGAGCGGACTTCAAATTCCCGAAAGCGGCAAGGAACTCGACTTCGTTTCCCTCGGTGCGATGGTGCATCGGCTCGACCCGGGGGTGACCCCGTTCCGAACGGCAAGCCAGTTCGAGGTGCACGTCTCGGGGGGAGAATACAACTGTGCGGCGAATCTGGCGTCCTGTTTCGGGCTCGACACCGGGATCGTCACGGCGATGGTCGATAACGGGATCGGCGAGCTGATCCGGCGGCAGGTGCGGGCGATGGGCGTGCGACCGTTTTACAAGCACTTCAAGCATGACGGCGTCCGCGGGCCGAACATGGCGACGGTTTATAGCGACCGGGGCCAAGGTGTCCGCGCCCCGGTAGTGTTTTACAATCGCGCGAACGAGGCCGGTGCGATGCTCAAGCCGGGCGATTTCGATTGGGATCAGATCTTTGGCGGCGGTTGTCGATGGTTCCACAGCGGCGGGATTTTTGCCGCGTTGTCCGAGACGACCGCCCCGCTGATCGTCGAAGGGATGCGGGCCGCCGGGAAAGTCGGGGCGATCCGTTCGTTCGACCTGAACTATCGGGCGAAACTTTGGGACACGATCGGCGGGCTCGCGCAGGGGCAAAAGATGTGCGCCGAGATCGTCGAGAACGTCGACTGCCTGATCGGGAACGAGGAAGACCTGCAGAAGGGACTCGGTTTGAAGGGGCCCGACGTCGAAAAGAAGTCACAGGGCAAGCTCGACACCGACAACTTCTTTCACATGATCGACGAGGCCGTCAAGAAGTTTCCGAACATCAAGGTGGTGGCAACGACGCTCCGCGAAGTCCACTCCACCAACCGGCATTCGTGGAGCGCCGTGCTTTGGTACGACGGTCAGCGGTTCGTCGCCCCGACCGCGGAGCTTGACGTGATCGATCGGATCGGCGGCGGCGACGGGTTCGCCTCGGGGTTGATCTACGGGTTGCTCGACGGGAGGTCGCCGGAGGACGCGCTGCGACTGGGTTGGGCCCACGGTGCCTTGCTGACCACGTTCCCCGGGGACGTGTCGCGGGCGGTCTTGCCCGAAGTCGAAGCGTTCGCGAAGGGTGGCAGCGCTCGGGTCCAGCGGTAACGCGGCGGGACGGCTCCCGTCTGCCGCGGCGAGAGATCCGTTCTGTGCCGCGCCGCCGACGAATCGTTACCCGCCATGCCGGTGCGGCGAGTGGCGTGACCTGGCGTTTGTTCGGTCTCAAAACACCGTAAATCGGATCGCTTTTTGCCCTGACCACCTCGGCCTGGACGTGTCTTGCGTTCTTGACCGCGCACGGGATCGGGTGATTTCGTGATCGGACCGAACCGGCCGATCGCGTCCGAGGTCGCGTTGGGCAACGTGGCGCCGTCGTGGGACATCGTTGAGCGACGCATGACCTTCCGAGCTGCGGAGGTATCGCGAACCGATGACCCCGGATCGACACCGGTCAGCGACGTGGCTGAAACTTGTAGCGGATTTCAACGTCAAGAGTGCCCAGGGCGGGACTCGAACCCGCACAGCCGTATCCGGCCGGGGGATTTTAAGTCCCCTGTGTCTGCCAATTCCACCACCTGGGCGTGCCGTAA
>JAWLFY010000182.1:0-5619 GCA_041685355.1 Pirellulaceae bacterium
GGTATTGCGTGTTCCGGGGTATTGCGTGTTCCGGGGTATTGCGTGTTCCGGGGTATTGCGTGTTCCGGGGTATTGCGTGTTCCGGGGTATTGCGTGTTCGGGGGTGAGGGAGGGGGCGGATTTGGGGAGGTGAGCTGGTGTGGGAGGGGGCGGTTTTGGGTGGGGTCTGACGTTCATGGTTTCGCGGATTGACCCCCTCACCCCCAGCCCCTCCCCCCCGCAAAGCCGGGGGAGAGGGGGGGCATGTTTTCAAAGGGGCACGGTCGGAAGTCTTGACGACATCCGCTATCGGGAGTGGGTGAAGGGTGGGTGGGGTAGGATGTGAGGCTCGTGGGTTGTGGGGTTTCAGGTGGCTTTGCTGGGAGGGTAGTCGCGATGGTGGGTCGGATGTCGATTTGGGGTGGGTTGGTGCTGGGGTTTGTCGGCGCGATGGGTGGCGTGGCGAGTGGCGAGGAGGGTGGTTGGGTTCGGCACACGATTGACGATTCTTCGATCGGGGCGGACGGGGCGCGGCTGCGTGACGTCAACGGGGACGGGTTGCCGGACATCGCGACGGGGTGGGAGGAAGGGAAGCGGATTCGGGTTTATCTGCATCCCGGCTTCGAAAACGTCCGTGAGCGGTGGGCGGCGGTGACGGTGGGGGAGGTCGGTTCGCCGGAGGATGCGGTGCTCGTCGATTTGGATGGCGACGGGTCGGTGGACGTGGTGTCGAGTTGTGAGGGGAAGGTGCGGACGATGTTCGCGCATTTCGCGCCGGCGGATTCGGAGCGATATCTGGACGCGGACGCGTGGAGGACGGAGCCGTTTCCGGTGACGGCGGGGGCATCGGCTTGGATGTTTTGTTTGCCGATGGAGATCGACGGGGTGAATGGCGTCGACTTGATCGCGGGGAGCAAGCATCCCGACGGGGTGATCGGGTGGTTGCGGTCGCCGCAGTCACCGCGGCGGATGGACGATTGGACGTGGTACCCGTGGTTCGACGCGACGTGGATCATGTCGTTGGAGGCGATCGACATGGATGGCGACGGGGACTTGGACCTGTTGGCGTCGGACCGGAAGACGGATCGCAGCGGATGTTTGTGGCTGGAGAACCCGGGACGCGACGTGATGCGGGAGTTTCCGGAGAGGAAGTGGAACGAGCACCGGATCGGTGCGCGGGGGGCGGAGGTGATGTTTTTGGATTACGCGGACTTGGACGGCGACGGGCTCGAGGACGTCATCGTGCCGGTTCGTGGCGGGCCGATTTTGTGGCATCGACGGTTGGATGCGAGCGGTACTCGGTGGGAGACCCATGAGATCGAGATGCCGCCGCGGGTGGGGACCGGGAAGTCGGTCCGCGTGGCGGACCTGGATGGTGACGGCCGGTCGGACTTGGTCGTGTCGTGCGAGAACGCGACGGACGGGAAGAGCGGTTTGTTTTGGTTATCGGCGGAGGGGGAACCGGGCGAGAGCGAGTGGCGGTACCACGAGATCAGCGGGCCGGAGGGGGTGAAGTTTGACCTGGTTCAGTTAGTGGATTTGGACGGCGATGGTGATTTGGACGTCGTGACGTGTGAGGAGCGGGACCAGTTGGGGGTGATTTGGTACGAGAACCCGGGCGGGGCAGCCGATTGAAGTGATCCGTCGTGGGTCGACGCATACGGACGAAAGCGGTGGATTTTTGAGGCATGGCTCCGGTGTCCAAAGGGTCAGCAACCGTCGTTAAATAACGGTCCATCGCCTCGCCGGGTCCATCGGTCGCGAAACGCCATGACGACGGGGTTTTAAAGATGGCGATGGTAGGGGTTATACGCGGGCGGCAAGTTGGGCCGATCCACGCGACGGGGGATGGCCGATGCTGAACCGGCATGGGCGGATTTCGCGACGCGGAGGGGATGGCGATGAATCGGTGGATCGGATTGTTAGTGACGTCGTTGTGCGTCGCCGGGACGGGGTGCAGCAGTCTGGGGTTTTCGAGTTATCCGTCGTCGCACTTGATGACCCACGAGACGAAGCGGGTGCTCGACGCGTCGCCGCGGCGACCGGCGGTACCGCGAGAGCTTCGCCAGGAGGTGTTGCCGTCGCGGTCGTTGGAGCCGGGGGATGAGCTGCTGATCGAGACCCCGGAGTTGGATTCGGAGGTCCGCGTGCCGGCGGACCAGCGGGTGATGGGGGACGGGACGATCGACTTATCCGAGTTCGGCCGGGTGGTGGTCGCCGGTTTGACGCTGGAGCAGGCGGAGGGGGCGATCCAGGAGATCCTCCTCGAATCGGGGGTGGAGCCGACGGTGGTCAACGTGCGGCTGATCGAATCGGGCGACCGGTATTACGTGATCGGCGAGGTCAATTCGCCGGGTTCGTATCCGTTGACCGGGAACGAGACGGTGCTCGACGGGCTGATGGCGGCGGGGGGGCTGACGTCTCGGGCGGCGGTATGCGAGATGTTGCTCGCGCGGCCGAGCGAGCCGGGGTCGTGCCGGGTGACGATGCCGGTTTGTTACCGGGTGATCACGCAGATCGGAGACACGACGACGAACTACCAATTGCGTCCGGGGGACCGGATCTTCGTGGCTCGTCAATCGATCTGGGACGAGTTGTTGTTTTGGCGTTCGGGTCAGACGTGTTCGCGATGTTGCGACCAGCACCGGGCGTGTCGGGACGCGTCGTCGGCGATGGGTTGGATCACGTCGTTCGGGGCGGTGGCCGAGTCGTGGATTTCGCCGCCGCCGGTCGGTGAGGCGGTTGAGACGGGCGTCGAGGCGGGGCGCGAGCCGATTCCTGACGGGGTGCCGAACGGGCCGGAGTCGCCGTCGGACCGGGCGGACCCGGAGGCGTTACCGGAGGGGGCGGGGGAGCTCGACTTTAGCGCGTTCCTTGAGCCTCGGTAGGAGGTCGTTGTTGGTTGTTGGTTGATGGTTGTTGGTTGATGGTTGATGGTTGTTGGGGTTAAGGGAGTCGAGTTGTTGTGGTCGGGGCGGTTCGCGGGTGGTCAGAGTTCTTTGCGAGTTCTGCGACATGGGGGGCGGGGGAGTGGGTCGTTTCGGGTTCGAATTCGAAGCGGAGTCCGAGGGCGTGTCGGAGGTCCATCAGGAGGACGAAGACGACGGGGACGAGGACGAGGGTGAAGCAGGTGGAGACGATCATCCCGCCGAGGAACACGACGCCGAGTCCGCGATAGAGTTCGCTGCCGGGGCCGGGGAAGAGGACGAGCGGGAGGAGTCCGAGGACGGTAGTGAGGGTGGTGATCAGGATCGGCCGGATGCGGGTCCGGACGCTTTCGGGGACGGCTTCGACGGGGGTCATCCGTTCTTCGCGCATGTGGGTGAGCGATTGGTGGACGATCAGGATCGCGTTATTGACGACGGTCCCGATCAGGATGATGAAGCCGAGCATCGTGAGCACGTCGAGCGATTGCGGGACGAACAGGTTCAGCAGCCAGAGGCCGACGATCCCGCCGACGGCCCCGAGGGGGACGCTGAAGATGACGACCAGCGGGTAGAGCCACGATTCGAACAGGGCGGCCATCAGCAGGTAGGTGATCAGCAGGGCGAGCAGGAAGTTGAACTGCAACGCGTCCCAGGCTTGCCGGAGTTTATCGGCGGTTCCCGAGAGGGCGACGAAGTAGTCGTTTCCGATCACCCCTTCGTCGACGAGCGGGCTGATGATTTGCTGGTTGACCAGATCCATGGCGGCTTCGAGCGGCATTTCGGGAGGCGGGTTGACTTCGACGGTGATCGCCCGGAGCCGTTCGCGTCGTTGGATCTGTTCGGGTCCGCTTCCGTATTGCATGTCGGCGACGGCCATCAGCGGGATCACCTCGCCGTCGTTGGTGGCGAGCGGGAGGGAGAGGAGGGATTGCGGTTCGAGGTAGCGGTCGCCGGGGCCTTTGATCGTGAGGTCGATCTTTTCGCCGCCGACGAAGTAGTCGCCGGCATAGGCGCCGTCGACGAGGGCGCTGATCGAGTAGCCGAGTTCGGCGGTGTCGAAGCCCATTTCGGCGGCGGCGAGGAGTTTCGGTTGGAGGTGAATTTCGGGGCTGGAGAGTTCCAGGCTGGGGACGGCGGAGGACTGGGCGTCGGGGATCAGTCGGTCGACGTCGCCCATCACGCGGGCGGCGATGTCGGTCATCTCTTCGAGGTCGGGGCCGGAGATTTCGATATCGATCGTCCGACCGCCGCTGAGGCCGCGGCTGAACAGGCTTGATTGGGCCGCGACGATGCGGATTCCCGGCAGGTCGGCGCCGGCTTCTCGGACGAGCGGGATCAGTTCTTTGGCGCGGGAGGGGTCACGGGCGCGAAAGCCCATGAAGAGTCGGCGTTCGCGGATCGAGCAGAAGTAGTAATCGACCGCGGGGCCATCGGCGTCGTTTTTTGGGGGGCCGCCGGCGTCGACGTCCCAGTAGGGTTGGAGGCGTCGTTCCATCGTCGCGCCGATCTCGGAGACCTTGTCGAGGTTGTATCCCGGTGGGAGGGAGAAGCTTGCGAAGACGAAGTTGCGGTTGCCGGTTGGCAGGTATTCGACCTTGGGCCACAGCAGGTAGCTGAGGCCGAGCGAGGTCGCGGTCATCACGAGGGCGACGGCGACCGAACGGAATCGGGAGCGGAGGATCCAGGCGTTGAAGCCGACGACGGCGGTGACGAGCGCGGCGGCGGCGGCCCGCGTTTTGGCTTCGGGGCGTCGGTGTTTACGGGCGGGGGTTGTAGCGGCGGGGGTTGTAGCGGCGGGGTCGTCGCGTCCGTGTTCCGAAGCGTTGGTTTTGCTGGAAGCGTGGAGGTGGTTCGGGTCACTCGTGTCGATGCGGCGGAGGAGTCGCGAGGCGGCGGTGGGGATCACGGTGAACGAGACGAGCATCGAGAACGCGATGCCGCAGCTGATCGCGATGGCGATGTCGCGGAAGAGTTGTCCGGCGGTGGCTTCGACGAAGATGACGGGGAGGAACACGGCGATCGTGGTAAGGGTGGAGGCGACGATCGCGCCGCCGACTTCGCTGACGCCGCGGGCGGCGGCGACGGGTGCGGATTCGCCCGATTGACGGCGGCGGGTGATATTTTCGAGCACGACGACGGCGTTATCGACGAGCATCCCGACGGCGAACGCCATTCCGGCGAGCGAGATCACGTTGAGGGAGCGGCCGAGGAGGGTCATGCAGAGGAACGCGCCGGCGATGCTGATCGGGATCGCGACGGCGGCGACGAGGGCCCCGCGGGCAAAGCGGAGACCGGACCAGAGGATCAGCGCGAGGGTTCCGAGGTAGATCCAGGGGGAGAGGTAGAGCGAGGCGACGGCGGTGGCGAGGATCGCGATCCCGGCGAGGACCGTGGCGCGGCTGAAGTGCAGGAACAGCATCAGCACGATGATCGTCGCGGCGCTGCCGATCAGCATGTTTTGGAGGACGAGGTCGATCGCCGATTCGATGTACTCCGTCTCGTCGTAGTACTGGAACAGTTCGAGTCCTTCGCGGGCGAGGAACCCTTCGTTGAGTTCGCGTTCGGCCTTTCGCAGTCCCCGCATGACTTGCAGGACGTTCGATCCGGTGACGCGGTACACGCCGATGCCGATGCTTTCGGTCCCGTAGCGTCGGGCGATGCTATCGGTCTGCTTGTAGCCCAGGTGGACGTGGGGGGCGGCGCCGCCGTGGCC
>JAWLFY010000182.1:5629-9079 GCA_041685355.1 Pirellulaceae bacterium
CCGACGTAGACGCGGGTGTTCCCGTCGGAGACGAGGAGTTGTTGTTTGACGTGTTCGGGGTCACGGAACTGGCCGAGGGTGCGGATCACCCAGCTCCGTTTGCCTTGGTAGACGTTACCGGCGGTGGTGTCGCTATTTTGTCGGTTGAGCGCGTCGCGGACTTGGGCGATCGTGATTTGGCGGGAGGCGAGTTTGGCCGGATCGACGATGACTTGGAGTTCTTGTTGGCGACCGCCGCGGGTATCGGCATCGGCGACACCGGGGACCCGTTCGAGGCGTGGTTCGACGAAGTTTTCCGAGAACTTTCGCAGCCGTTCGAGGTCGATCGGGAGGGGCCGCAGCGTTTCGAGTTCGGGATGGTGTTCGGCTTGGTCTTCGAGGACGGTTTGGAGCCGGAACACGCGGAGGGCGGAGTTGGCGGCGACGCGGACCGGTTCGACGAGTTCGGCGAGTTTCGGGTGGGCGGATTGGAACGCCGCGATCTCGTCGGCGGTGGGTGGGCGTGGGGTGAGGGCGAACCGCGCGATCGGGCGGTCGTTGAAGTTGGACGCTTCGATGATCGGTTCGGAGGCGTCGAGCGGGTATTCGCGGACCTGTTGGAGGCGGGCGTTGACTCGCGACATCGCGTCGCTGATGTCGGTCCCGATTTCGAATTCGAGGGTGATTTCGGCGGACGAGACGCGGCAGGAGGAGGAGAGTTTGACGAGCCCCTCGATCCCTTGGAGCTGTTCTTCCTGTTCGATGACGATTTCGCGTTCGATCTCTTGGGGGCTGGCGCCGGGCCAGCTCGTTTCGATCGAGAGGACGGGGTTTTCGACGTCGGGGACGAGTTGTTTGGGGATCAGCCCGACGGAGAGCCCGCCGAACAGGGCGGCGAGGATCGCGCCGACGTAGACCTTGACCGGGTTACGGATCAGGATTTCGAAGAGTGTCACCGGACGGTCCTATTCCCGCGAAAAGTGAACATCGACTTGTTCGCCGGTTTTCAACCGTTCGTTCCCTTGGGTGACGACCCATTGTCCGGGGAGCAGGTCGCCTCGGACTTCGATCATGCCGCCGTCGGCGACGCCGAGCGTGACGGGGACTTCGCGGACGACGCCGGTCTGCTCGTCGTCATCGGGATCGACGAGGAACACCGATTTGCGGAACTGGTTGAGCACGATCGCGTCGGTGGGGACGCACAGCCCTTCGGTTTGCGGGCCGGCGGGGAGGTCGACCTGGACGAGCATCCCCGACATCAGGATCGGGTTTCCTCGTTCGGTGCGGTTCTCGAGGCGAATCAGCACGGGATAAGTACGGGCGCGGGTATCGGCGGCGGGGACGATCTGTTCGAGTTCACCGACGAGCAGTTCGTTCGGTCGTTCCTCGGATTCCATTCGTACTTCTTGGCCGCGGCGGAGCGGGACGACTTGGGGAGCCGGGACGGCGACTTCGACGCGGACGACGTCCAATTCGATCAGGTCGACCGCGGGGCCACCCGCTTCGATCCACGCGCCCGCTTCGGTGTGTTCGGCGGTGACGAAGCCGTCGAAGGGGGCGACGATGGTGTGTTTTTTGAGCCGGTCTTCGAGCAGTTTGACTTGTTCGGCTTGGAGATCGAGTTGGGCGTGGGCTTGGGCGACCTGTTCTTTGCGTGGGCCGGCGACGAGACGTCGGTGGGCGATGACGGCGGCGTCAAATTGTCGGGCGAGCGATTCCGCTTCGGCGCGGGCGACGTCGACTTCGTCTTGCGAAGCGGCTTGGGAATCGATCAGCCGTTCGATCCGTTTGAGTTGGCTGTCGGCCCGTTGGGCGATCGCCTCAGCGGCTTGCATTTTGGCTTTCGCTTCGGCGATGTCTTCTTCGCGGGAACCGGCGGTCAGTTCGGCGAGTTGCTGTTCGGCGAGTCTCCGTTCGGCCCGCGCCGAGGCGATCTCGATTTTGACCACATCGGTCTGGAGCTCCGCGACCGGATCGCCCGCGGAAACCGGGTCGCCCCGTTTCGCCATCAGTTCTTTGACGCGTCCGGCGACCGCGCAGCCGATGGTCGCGGAGCGGTAGGGTTTCACGGTACCGAGCAGCCGGACCGAGGAGCGGACCTGTTGGAGCTGGACCGGTCGGGCGGTGACGTTGGGGAGCGGTTCCGGGTCCGACGCGTGGGCGGAATGCTTGGTCGGGACCAATGGGAGCGACGCCAGGGTGGCTAGCAGCAGCGCGAGTGAAAGGGGGGGGCACCCGGCGGGGGGGCGCGGCGCAGCGAGGTTCTCGATCATGAAGGAAATCCGCGTACCGGGCACCGACGAGCGGGGGCGCCCGGGAGGTGCGGGGTCGGAGGGTGAGGCGGGAGGGGGCGTGAGGCGGGAGGGGGCTGGCGATGGCGCCCGCACGGGAGGCGTTCCGGCCCGTGCGCGCGGCGCGACGCTTACTTTAGTCCAAACGGGTTTGGGCCACCATCACTTTGGGGTCGGTTGATGGGGATGTGAGTCCGGGTGCGGGTGCGGGTGTAGCGAGAACGAGCACGAGCACGAGCATGTGTGGGAGTGGGGTGGGGTGAAGCTTATTTTGGGGCGGGTTTTGTGTTCAGATGTACTTGCGTGCGTACGTGGTGTTGTGTATACATTCGTTTGCGCGTTGTGCGGGGGGTCCCGCTCGGCGGAGTGAACTGGGTCGAATCGAGAACTGGGTCGAATCGAGAACTGGGTCGAATCGAGAACTGGGTCTTCCTCACAGGGGTGATGAGATGTTGGTGGTATCGCGAAAGGTGAACCAAACGGTGGAGCTTCCAGGGTTGGGGGTGGTGATCCGGGTGACGGAGTTGAAGCGGAGTCGGGTGCAGTTGGGGATCGAGGCGCCGGCGACGGTTCGGGTTCGGCGTGGGGAGATGGCGGGGCGGGGAGGCGAGGGGTTGGATCAACCGCGGCCGTTAGCGAACGGGGCCAAAGCGAGCTCGGGGGCCGGAGCAGTGGAGCGTGGTCACGATTGGGGGGATGAATTGCGGCGGATGGAGTTACAGATCGCCGCGCTCGCGGAGCTCGCGAACGTCCACGACCGGCAAATTGCTCGCCAGGTCGCCGGGGACGCGATCGATCGGCTTGAGGGGATGCGGCGGCAGGTTGCGGTGGCATCGGGCGGGTCGGGGGCGGGGGGGCAGGATGCGGGAGCAAATGAGACGAGGTTTGAGGGAATCTTGGATCGGGAGCGGATGGTGGCGATGGAGGGGATCGCTGAGGCGGGCGTGGAGTCGGAGTCGGTGCTGGAGGGGATCACGGAGGTTCGGCAGGAACGGGTGGGATACCGCGTCGAAGCGGCGGCCTGAGGGGAGATTTGGGGCGGATCAGGGCGGGGGCGGTTGTTGGTGGGGTCGGGCCGAGGGGTGGCGTTGGAAGGCCCCTCACCCCCAGCCCCTCTCCCCCGCAAAGCCGGGGGAGAGGGGGGCCAGGGTCGACGTAGGGGTGGCGGTCTCGCCGGGGG
>JAWLFY010000040.1:0-34554 GCA_041685355.1 Pirellulaceae bacterium
GCTTAGGTTTCAGCAAGAGTTACAGAAGTTGCGGGAGCCGGATTCGAACCGACGACCTCGAGGTTATGAGCCTCGCGAGCTACCGGGCTGCTCCATCCCGCGGGCGAATCTTAACACGATCGGTTTTCGCGTGCCAACCCGGTGGGAGAGGTTTTTGGGCGGTGAGTCGGTTTTTTCTCGGGGGAGAAGGCGGGCGGAAGGTTGGGGAGCAGCGGGGGTGACGGTGGGTGGGAGGCGGGTTCGGGGGAATTGAAACACAGAGGCACAGTGGACACAGGGAGGGGGAGAAGGGGCGGGGGAGAGGGTCAGGTGTGTCGGTTGCCTCGGACTTTTTTGAGCCAGCGTTGGACGGAGGGGGTGGCAGGTTTTTCGGTGGTGCCGTGTTCGCTTGGGGCGATCGTGTTTTCGGTGATGCGAACTTTTGCCCGCGAGATTTCTTTGTCGCATTGGTGGCAGTTGCACGGCGGTTCACGGACGGGGGCTCCGCATCCGGGGCAGAAGTATTCGATCGTCGGCCGCATGGCGGCTTCGAACAGGCCGCCCACGGCGCTGGCTTCGAACCAGGCCGAGTTTCCTTTTCGGACTTGGGTTTCTGGGGTCACCTTGCCGGCGCGAACCAGTTTCAGGAGTTCGGTGGGCCGGAACGGGCCGAGGTCGCCTTCGGCACCCTGGACGAACCAATCGCTCATCGAATGACACTCTGCCTGGGCGTTACCGGGGGTCACATCTGTCGCAGATGCAGGCTGCGTTTGCGGCGTTCTTTGCGGCGGACGTCGTCGATCAGGGTGGCGACGTCGCTGACGTTGTCGATCCCGACCATCACGAGTTCGGGGTGTGACCGGTCGCTGCTGGAGATCACGATCGTGCCGACGCCGAAGATGCGTTCGACCGGACCTTGGTGGTAGCTGACGTCGCTGATGTCGATCACTTCGATGCGGTCGGTGTGTCGGGTCAGCAAGCCGTCTTTGTGGATGAACCGCTGGGTCGTCAGTTCGTAGTGGATGCCGAGGCGGCGCCACAGGTAGGTCAGGATGCCGATGCCCCAGATCAGCACGATCAGGCCGAGAGCGATCCAGATCGAGATCGGTTCGAACATGACGGCGGCGGCGACGAGCAGCACGGTCGCGAATCCGAGTGCGATCCATACGCCGACCATCGAGCGATGGCTGTAGCTGCCGGACCAGAGCGATTGCTCTTGTTCGTATTCGGAGGACTGGCCGGTTTGGGAGGCGAGTTTTCGGAACCGGTCGGCGGCGGTCTGGTCGTGGCCGCCGGCGGGGGGCGGTTGGTCGGGACGCGGCGAGTCGTCCGCGTGTCGGGGCGAGTCCGATTCGTGTCCGTGCCGGTTTGGACGCTGCTCCCGTCCGGGGTGATCGTCGTCGCGGGATTGGCGGTCCTGTCGGGTTTGACCGTCCGATCGAGTTTGATCGTCCCATTGGGGGCGATCGTCGACGTCGGAATCCGTCAGCGGCGGGTCCTGGTTCGTTTCGCGATCGGGCATGTTGGTTCCTGGGTTGGCCTCGGCGTGTGGGCCGGGGACGTCAATCGGTTCGTCCTCGGCTATCATATCGACTTTGATTCGCCACGTCATTTTGCCGGCCTGCTTCACGATGCGATGTCCGTACTGCCACGTTGACAACGACCGGGTTTTGTCGACCCGGGCGGCCGAGGGAGGGTACCTGATTCGGCGGAAGCGGATGTGCACGTCGTGTCACCGCCGTTTTTCGACGTTGGAGTCGGTCGAGGAGTTGAACGTCCGGGTGGTCAAGCGGGAAGAGAGTCGGGAGCCGTTTGACCGGGAGAAGATTCGTCGGGGGATCGAGCGGGCGTGTTCGAAGCGGCCGATCACGAGTGAGCGGATCGAGTCGGTGGTGCAGGCGATCGAGTCCGACATTTATACCGCGTTCGAATCGGAGATCCCGGCGTCGCGGATCGGCGAGATCGTGATGCGTCATTTGGCGGATTTGGACGAGGTCGCCTACATCCGTTTCGCCAGCGTTTATCGGGAGTTTGACGGGGCGAACGATTTCGTGCGTGCGATCTCGCGATTTGTCGGCTCGGCCGACGACGAAGGCGGCGTGACGCAGGAGGTGGATTCGGGGCCCTAGGCATGGGGGGCCATCCGAATTGGGGTTGTGGACCGTGTCGGCTGTTCGGTAGTGGGCCGGTTCAGAATGTCACCACCATCACGCTGCTGCCGGCGCCCGGCGTGGGGTCACGTTGTGCGGCACCGGTTTTGAGATTCGCAGATGCCGGCCGAAACGTTTTCCGCCCCCGAATTGGTCGTGACCAACTTTCACCCTCGGTTCACCGGCGTGTCGGCGACGGCCGAGGGGGTGGTTTCGCGTCAGGTGTCGCAGTTTCGGGTTTGCTTGGTCGGTTATCCGTTTTCGAGCGGTCCCGAGCCGGTCGGATTTCGTGACGCGATCCGCCTTTGTCGGACTCCTCCGCGGGGACGTCCGTTCGCGGTTTGGCATGTCCGTCGGAACTTGGAGATGGCTTCGGCGATTTTCGCCCGCGACGTGCTGCGGCTTCCGATTCGGACGTTGTTCACGTCGGCGGCCCAGCGTCTGCATTCACGGGTCCCCCGCGAGTTAATTTCGCGGATGGACGCGGTCGTGGCGACGACTCGGGCGGCGTCCGGGTATGTCCCGAACGTCGCCGACGTGGTCCCGCACGGGGTCGACACGACCCGGTTTTGTCCGGCCGAGGATGTCACCGCGGCTTGGCGTGCCACCGGGTTTCCTGGCGAGTACGGGGTGGGGATCGTCGGTCGCATCCGGCCCGAGAAGGGAACCGACTTGTTCATCGACTCGATGCTCGACGTGTTGCCGCAACGTCCGGGGTTCACCGCGGTGGTGATCGGCCGGGCGATGCCATCCGACGCGGCGTTCATGGCGCGGTTGCGTGCGAAGATCGAGGCGTCAGGGCTCGGAGACCGATTCGTGTTTACGGGCGAGGTCCCGCCGCACGCGATGCCCGAGCTGATCCGATCGCTCCGCTTACTGGTGGCCCCGGCGCGGTACGAGGGATACGGCATGACGCCGCTTGAGGCGATGTCGAGCGGGGTGCCGGTCGTGGCGTCGCGGACCGGCGTTTACCCGGAGGTGATCGACGGTCGCGTTGGCGATTTGGTCCCGATCGACGACCTTTCGGCCCTGACCGGCTCGCTGCTGCGGGTGACCGTCGATGTCGACCGGCTTCGATCGATGGGGGCAGCCTGCCGCCGGATCGCGGAATCCCGTCTCTCGCTGGAGGCGGAGGCCGCCGGATACGGTCAGGTGATCGAACGGATGTGGCGAGGGCTGCCCGGTTCGCGCGCCGCTTAGCGACGGTCGAGAAACCCTTGTCGGTCGACTCCGTTGGCGAGCCGAACGTTGTTGTCGTGCCGAGCCGTGGCCCTGCTACGCGGCGAAATGCCGACGTGACCGGTTGTCGATGTGGTGTCGGTAGAGTTTGCGTTTGTATTCCCGGTACATGACACGCAGGAGCGGTTGTCGTTTTTGCGACCGATTGATGATGCTGCCGCCGATCATCTCGGAGACTTCGGCGGTGCATCGCGGGCGGGCGACCAAGATGTCGACGCCGTGGATCCACCGCATTTGCAGAAACGTATCGACGGGCCGGTCGAAGCGGCGGGTCATTTCGAGCAGCCGTTCGGCCGCGGCGCGGCTCACCAGTTGGGCGGTCGCGCGAAGCGGGATCACTTCGGGGCGAACGATCGCAATCTCGTCGTCGCCGCAGACCGGGGAGCAGGGGCCAACGAAGTCGCGGACGTCGAACTTGACCAAGCTGGCCGGTGGCGATTGTTGAAGGGCGAAGCGGAAGACGTCGTCGAAGTTGGGTAACAACTCCAGGTCGTCTTCCATGATCAGGGCGTGCGAGAGGGATTGGTCGATGATCTGCTGCCAGGCACGGCGGTGGCTAAGGAAGCAACCGACCTCGGCGGGGGTGAGGCCGAACCCGTAGTGCGGCGTGAACAGGTCGGCGACGTAGTGGCGGGCGGTTTCTTCGGGCGACATCGCCCTGCCGTCGGTCGCGTCCCAGCGGCGGCAGGGGACCGGGCACGCCGCGATCAGCCGATCGACTTGGTCGGCACGTTCGACGGCGGATCGCATCGCGATCACGAAGGCGGCCACGGACATCGAGATTCTCCGGCTTTCGCTTGGGGTCGGCGGCGTGACAACCCGAGCGAACGCCGCCAATGGATGGCTTCATAGGTTTGGCTCGCGGGACGTTGCAAGTCCAATCGACGAGTTGTGCCACCGGTTGGTCAGGCGAGATCACGTTTCGTCCGGTGGCGAACCGGCGGGTCGATCGCGATGGCGGGTCGATCGCGATGGCGAGAGAGCGCGATGGCGAGAGAGCGCGATGGCGAGAGAGCGCGTGGATCGGGGGAATCGCTCTGGACACCGGGGGCCGATTCGGGCGAGTATTCGCGTGGTACCGCGGTAAGACAGGGACACGTCGCAGGGGTGCAGAAACCATGACCAGCTTTTCCGTCGTCGTGACGAACTACAACTACGGCCGTTTCGTCGGCGAGGCGATCGAGAGTGTGCTCGCGCAGGCGTTCCCGGCGGAAGAGATCATTGTCGTCGATGACGGATCCACCGACGGATCGGCCGAGGTCGTGCGGCGTCGGTTTGGCGACACGGTGAAGCTGATCGAAACGGAAAATCGTGGGCAGTTGCACGCGTTTGTCGTCGGGTGCCGGTCCGCGACGGCGGAGCATGTGGCGTTTCTGGACGCCGACGACACTTGGTTTCCGAATCACCTGTCGACCGTCAAACGGGTACTCACGACCCATCCCGGTGTCGACTTCGTGATCGGGAACTGCGAGCGTTTTGGCGGCGCGGAGGGGCGTTATTACCCGAGTCGCGAAGACATCGATTATGGCACCACGCGGCACGTCGCCGTGACCCGGGAGTGGATCGGGGCGCCCACCAGCGCGTTGGTGAGCAGCCGTGCGTTCCTGTCGTTCCTCGACTCGCTGCCGGATTCGTTCTTGGAAGATTGGCGTTTACGCGCCGATGACGTTTTGGTGTTCGCCGGTTCGATTTTGGGCGGGCACAAGTTTCGCCTTGGGGAGCCGACGGTGGGGTATCGGGTCCATGGCAGTAACGGGCACTATGGCGTCGAGCAATCGGCCGCGGACAAGCAGGCCTACCGGGACCGCCAACGGCGAATGTTCGAGACGCTGATCGAGATCGGCGGCCTCGATCGGGAAGCGATCATGGACGCTTTTCACTCGGAGATCGTCACCAGTTCGCGAAGAAGGATGTGGGAACGGCGGCGGGCGGTGAGACGAATGCGACGGTTCGGGATCTTGTCGTGGCGAGAATCGATCAAGACGTCGATCGGCTTGCACCTACGGTCGATGCTTCCGCCGGGCGGCTACCGCCAGTCGGCTTAGCTGAGGACCGGTTCGATGTCATGAACGTGCAGGCGTTGGGCGGCTCTTCGCAAGGGCCAAGTTCGATACCGCGACGCGCGGAGACGGTTTTCTTCGATGACGGGGCGAAGGTCATCGTAGGAGTCGGGGTTTCGATCACGGACCGCGCGGAGAATATCTTCGGGTGAGTCGCAGCAAATGATGCCACGGGTGTCGAAGCGTTTCGCGACGTTCGGGTCGCCCCAGTAGATCGGGATCGTGCGACAGAGAAGGCAGTCGATCAGTTTCTCGGTGAAGTACCCCGGAAACCGGCTGTTTTCGATCACGACCGAGTGGCGAAAGGGGAGGAGTGCTTCGGCGACATTGTCGACGGGGCGATACGCCCGGCCGAACAGATCGAGGGGGACTTCGTGTCGTTGTGCCAACGCGACGACTTGATGACGCAAGCGGTGTCCTTGCGTCGTTCGCTTTGCCGACGCGATCAGTGAAACGTTTGCGCGTTTGTTGTCAGGGGGGTCGTCACCGTCGAGGTTCACCGTTGCCCCGCCATGGGCGAGCGGTTTCGCGTTGCGGAGCGTGCGGAGCAGTCGCTCAGAGTAGGTGAAGACGTAGCGATAGCGTCGACCGATGACCCGAGCGATCGAGTAGTAGCGTCGTTGGATCGCGGGCGGTTCCATGATCACGATCGAAACCGGACAGCGGAGGCCGCGGAGGGAAGCTGTGAAAGCGCGTGAGCTCGCGGCCATTAGCAAGTGGTCGTCGGGTCCCAAATCGCCGACGACTCCGCCGCAGACGTCTGACTGGCGTCCCGTCGGACGTTCCGGGTGAAACCGAAGCGAATCGAGGGGAACGTCCGCGATCCTGACGCATTGCCGATCGGGCATGCCGTAGGGGAGGATGCCTACCGCCACGTTTCGACACCCGGCGTATCGCCACGCACCATCCACACGTCTTGGCCGGAGAGACTCGGAAAGATCGTGTGGTAGCCGTGTCCTTCCAACCGCGAGACGATCGCCGCCCGGTGCGGGGCGACAAAGTTGTGCTCGACGGTCAGGAACCGGACCTGGTGACGCGTGAAGTCGATCCCTTGCAAGACGTCGAGTTCGGAGCCTTCGGTGTCGATCGAAACGTAGTCGATCTCGGCGGGCAGCCCGTGTTCGTCGAACGCTTCGGACAACGCCACCGTTTGGACCGGGCGGACCGCTCCGGTTCGCCGACGGCCGTCGGAGTTTCGGTTCGCGTCGAGTGTCGAGAGTTCCCCGGCGCGACCGACTTCTAAGAAGTCGAGGTTCCGGCCGGACTCGCGGAAGGCGGCGCGAGTGTCGAGTTTCGCGCCGCGGGTTTTCGCGATCGATTCGTGGAACCGGCGATCCGGTTCGAACAGCACGCCGGACCAACCGGCTTCCCGCTCGAGGAAGTAGGTGTTCGAGAGGGTCCGCCCGTTGCCGGTGCCGACTTCGACGAAGGTCCCGTTCCGTTTTCCGCCGCAGACGAAATGGGCCGCCAGGTCTTGAAACGACTGGCTGTGGGTCGCGTGGAGATGGTTCAGCACATGGTCGAGGAAGGCGTGCACGCCGGGGGTGACCGGGGTGGAATCGCCGGAATCACGGAGAGACGCCAGTGCGACCATGAGCAGGTCGAGGACCGGTCCGGGATCACCCATCCGGCTCAACTCGAGCGCCGCGCGAAACGCGTACCGGTCTTGTTCCGTCGCCCGTGATAACCTGCCGGCGTCGCGACGGCGGCGTCCGCGACGATAGTTGAATTCCGCCGCGATTCGTTTCAGAACGCCCATGGGCCTTGGGGTCTCCGTTCCGCCAGGGAGTCTCGGGAGCCGGCTTCGGCGATCCCGATCCCGATACGGCCCTCGCAACGAGGGCCACCAGCGGAATCGTCTAGAAAAACGTGCTCCGCCACGTCAAGTCCGGCGTCGGCCGGGCAGACGTCGAATTCGGGTTGTATCGATTCGGTCGTTTGGACGGGCCCCGCATCCGCCGTTGTCGAAATCTTGCCTCGATTCGATTTGACCCGTTGAAAGTGTCTGATCAGCCTGGAGCGAAAGTCCCGCCGGTCGGGATGTGTTTGACGGTTCACGGGGATTTCCCTGATTTTTCGGGTCTGCATGTTGACGGGGCCGTCGGTCGCAACTGTGATGGGAGAGACCTACCTCGGCGGAGCGGTTAGCTCTTTTTGGTTGGGGGGGACAACTCTTTTTCACCGAATTGAATGAGGTTTCAACGATGGTCCGTGCGTTCGGAATGGTTGGTTTGGCGGCGATGTTGGCGTTGACGGCAGGTCAAGCGAGCGCGGGGGACCCGCTTCGTGAGAGCCGGGAGACGAGCGTCAGTGATTCGGCGCTCGAGGCGATGGGGCTCGGTGGCATGCAGGCGGTGTCGCGAAGCGAAAGCGAGCAGATCCGCGGGCAGGGCGCGATCGCGTTTAGTCTTTCGTACGCGTACAGGCCGGTTCTGTTTGGCGGAAGCGGGTTCAACATCAGCGGCGCCGCGGCGACCGGTTCTCGATTCGCGACCGCTCGGTCGGACGCGTTCGCGGGGACGAACTTCCTGCAGGTCTTCTCCGGGGGCTCGGCTTTCGCGCGCGGTCGCTGATCGCGAATTCGCTTGAAAGCGGTGAAGTGTTAGACGAGCCGGGTCACCGATCCGGCTCGTTTCGTCTCGTCGCTCATGACGCTTGCATCGATTGGTTTGCTTCGAGCTCTTGGGGCGGTCGTTTTCGAAAAGCGCAAAACTCCGCCGTCGGGTTCACTTGTCATTTTTGGGGGGCCCGGCGACCGAAGCTTAGGATCGCCGGAACGGTTTGGGCCGGTGATCACTCTCAAGGATTCGGGAGCAACCATGCGCAGGATGACATTCATTGCAAGGACGTTGGCCATCGCGGCGTGCGTTCTGTCGGGGGTCGTCCGGGGCGAAGCCGACGGCATCGATCCGAACGCCAACGCCGCGGCGGGGACGGCCGGGCATGATGCGGAGGCAGCCGGGTTGGCGGCGGGGACGGCTGAGATTGTGCCGTACGGTTCGTCTCAGCGGTTTCGGTCGCTGGGGCGAGGGAACGACCCGAGGGGTTGGTATCTCGGGGTCGAGGCGACCTATTTAGCGCCGTTGTACGGTCAAGGCGACACGTCGTTTACGCTCGTTGACGAGATCGCGCCCGCGAGCCTTTCGGTCGGTTCGGATTTCGATTCCGCGGAACAGCTCACCGGCGCTCCTCGCGTGGTGCTCGGATACACGGGGCAACGTGGGATCGGGATTCAGCTGCGTTATTGGGAGCTGAACAACGCGGCCGGAAGCACGGGGTTTCCCGATTCGATCGTCGGGGACCAGCTGCAAACGTTAGGGGGCGACGACTCGTTCGAGGCGTACGCGCTCGATTTGGAACTCACCAAGGAGTTCTGCCGATACGGGTGGGATTGGTTGGGCGCGTTCGGGGTTCGCCACGCGATGTACGACCGGTCTCGGACGAGCCGCGCGTTCGGCGCCGTGAACGGCGACGTGTTCACGTTGAGTTCCTCCCAGGGGGAGGCGTTTCATGGCACCGGCTTGACGTTCGGTCTGTCGGGGTTGCGGCCGGTCCGTTCGTGCCGTGGGGTTTCCTTTTACACCACCAACCGCGTCTCGCCCGTCTTCGGCTCTTCGAAGAGTCGGGCATTCGCGAGTTCTTCGTTCAGCGGTCCGGGCGGCACCGCCGGGAGCGTCAACGGTGCCACCGGCTACAACGACGACACGTTGGTCATTCTCGAGACGGGTGCGGGACTGCAATGGTCCCGGGACGTGCGTGGGTTCAACGGTCGGATGTTTGCCCGTTTGGGGGTGGAGTATCAGTATTGGACGGGATCGGGCGGCGAGGCGTTCGCGGAATCATTTTCCGGGACGGGTGGAAGCAGTACCGGTTTCGCCAGGGCGTGGGCAGGCGATCACGATTTTCATCTGATCGGTCTCGCGGTGATGTCTGGGTTTAGCTGGTGATCGGTTGGGTTGTCGCGTGGGTCGCCCCGGGTTCGAAGGGCCGAATGCCGGGGGCTCAGTGACGCACGTCAAGCGTTTCGTTTTCTTGTATGTAAGCGGTCAAGCCATGGACGGATCGATGTTCCGATGGGCCATTGCGGCGGCAGCCCTTGTGATTGGCACGCCCGGATCGACGCACGCCCGAACCGAATCGTTTGATCGCGTCGGGCAGGCGGCGTCGGCCGGAACGAGCGAGCCGGTTGCCGCGGGCGGGCAGGCTGACTCGGGGGAGCGGCTCGGTTCGGCGGGGTCGCCACTTGGGGAACCGGGACCGTCCACGGAGACGCTAGCCCCGCCGGTGATCGCGGAGGGTGAATCGCCGATCGAGCGGTACGGCGAGGCCCCGGTCGATCGCACGCCGCAATTTCTTCGGCAGGTCACACCGCTGCTTCGGCCGGGGCAATGTCAGTTCGACTACGGAATGGTGTATGCCCTTCAGGAGACGAATTTCCCGGCGTTGGAGGGATCGAACTTGGTGCGGACCGATATCCGCCGGCGCGCCTGGTTCACGCCGCTTGCGGTACGATACGGATGGACCGACCGGGTTCAGTTATTTTTGAATCTGCCGGTCGGCTGGTCGGACACGGAGCTCGCGAACCCGTTGACGGACGAGAGTCGATCGGTGGGCGGATTGGGCGACGCGACGTTTGGGATGACGACTTTATTGCGACGCGACCCGTCGTCTGGGCGATCAACCATCGGAACTGTCCGCGCCGTAGCACCGACGGGCGAGGCGCTCAACCCGCTAGTGCTGGAGAGCAGCGGGCTCGGGAACGGGGTATGGCGGTTGGGGGCGGATCTGTTGTGGGTTCAGCCGTTGGACCCCGTCATTTTGTTTTATGGGCTCGGTTACACCTACAGTTTCGAGCATCGATTCGGCGACAGGAACGTGCGACTGGGACAGCAGTTTTCGTACAACTTCGGGCTCGGCTTTGCCGCGAACGAGCGGGTCACGCTAAGTACCGCGGTCCTCGGCTCGTACCTCGACGAAACGGAGACCGACGGGCAGAACTTGGCCGGGACGGACATCGAACCGATCCGGGTTCGGTTGGCGGCGACGATCGCGGAGCGGCGTCGGTTGGTCGAGCCGTTCGTCACGTTTGGCTTGACGGACACGGCGCCGTCGGTGGAGTTGGGGGTGGTATGGACACGATGAGTCGCATGGACCTGGTGAATCCTAAGGTGAGGGCGAACGGTTCCCGTCGGTGTCGCGCGACGTTGCGGGTCTTGGCGATCTCGTTCCTCACCTTTTCCGCGATCGGACCGGCGCTCGGTCAGACCCCATTGCGAGATCGCAGCGTGGTCCGCGACCCGGCGTTTCGCTTCGCGAGCCCGGTCACGAGTTGGCAAGAGATCAAGAATCGAAACGTCGTCATGCAGCAGCGTGACTACTCGTGTGGTGCCGCGGCGCTCGCCACGCTGTTGCGTTATTACTGGGGTCACGATATCGGCGAGGAGACCGTGTTGGCGGTCATCGAGTCGATGTTGAGTGAGGATCAGCTTCGCGAGCGGGAGAGCGAGGGGCTGACGATGGCCGACGTGGCGGACGCGGCGATCGAGATGGGATATCGGGCGACGGTGGGGAAGCTCGAGTACCCGAAACTGACCGAGAGCAAGGTCCCGCTGATCGTGGTGGTCGATCTCGGGGGGACGGATCACTTCGTCGTTGTCCGCGGGATCGCGTACGACTGTGTCTATCTCGCCGACCCGATCCGCGGCAATCTGAGGGTCTCGGCAGCCACGTTTCGACGGGCGTGGCAGGGGAACGCGGTGTTGGTCGTCGCCCCTCCGGGCGAGACACGGTCCGACCGTTCACGGCTTAAGATTCGTTCGGGCGAGTTGGTCCAGGGTTACTTAAACCGGCAGTTGATCCGGCGTGCGGCGTCGGCCGGTCGGACGTCGCTGCCGGCCGGGCGATAGCCGGCACGCCCGGCGGCGACGCGGGAGATCGCCGCCGGGGTGTGGGTTCGGTTCACCGCCCACCGCGGCCCGCGGGATGCCGCGAGCGGCGGGTCATTCGGGCGGCTTGAATTTCGGCGCGGATGGTTCCTCCGGTTCGTCCTCGTCGTTGTTCGTCTTTGGGGTTTCGTCCATCGACAACGCCCGGCTGGCCTCGTATTCGGCCATTCGAAATTGTTGTTGGATGTCGTTCAAACCGCGACGGAATTCCCGGTAGCTGCCGCCGATTTTCCTGGCAACTTCGGGAAGGGTTCCGCCAAAGAGGACAACGGCGATGACGCCGATCACCATCAGCTCAAAAGGGCTGAGGCCAAACATTTCAGGCGGTTTCGCTCGGCTTTTGAGACGTTTCGTCGTCGTCACCCGAGTCGTTCATTCCCCGCTTGAACTCGTTCGCGCTGCGACCGAGGTTTCGCATCAGGCTGGGCAATTTTGCGCCGCCGAACAGTAACAGCGCGATGAACAGCACGATCAGCATCTCCGGCATGCCGGGAAAGCCGATGGCCAACCAATTAGAAGTCATAGACATCGATCCACTCTCGCAAAGGAGGCTCTCCAACTAGAACCCTCACGAATCATCCGGCGAAAGCGGGCAGGTCGAACGGATCGCCCGTCGGGCGGGAATCCGAACACCTCCAGAACCGACTTATCGGGGGTGGGAACCGCGAAGGCACCCTGCCGTCACGGTATCTCTAGTGTATTGGGTGCCGCGGCGGAGTCAAAGGCGGGCTTCGGGATCGGGCGGTTTTGGAGACCCGTGGGCTTCGGGATCTCCGCCGGCGGGGAGGTGATTTTTTTCGGGTCCGATCGGGTTGCGTCGGGGCTTTACCCATGTCGGAAGAATCCCCATTTCGGAAGAAATCGCCCGGTCGACCATGCGGCAAAGGTGCTCGTCGGTCGCCACCAGCGACGCGGCCGGCGACTCTTTTGGCCCCCGCCCGTTGTCCCTTTTGGACACGGGAGCCATGCCTCCGAAAATCCCGGCCCTGGACCCACTCCACGGAATTCCCCACTCCACGGAATTCCCGGGTGGACTCGTTTTTTTGGGGGTGGCTTGGGCGGCGGGCGTCATCGGCAATTCGGGCCGGCTCGGTTACGATCGCGTCCGTACGTTTTTGGTGCGGTGCGTTTTGGGCGGTCCGTTTTGGTGTGGTGTGATCTGGGCGGCTTTCGCCGATCGGCGAGGTTCGGCGGCGTTCCTCGATCAGCGGTGCAGTTCGGCGGGGGGGTGTTCCCGGGGCCGACGAGTTTGAATCCTGGCGACGTTGACCCCGGATCTGATGAACGAAGACGGATGGCTGATCGTCTCGAGTGTCCTCGGGGTCTTTTTGGTGATGGGGCTCGGGGCGTTCTGTCGCCAGCGACGTTGGCTGACGCGTGAGTCCGACCGATCGCTGGCGAGTTTGGCGGCGAACGTGCTGTTGCCTTCGTTGTTTTTTGACCGGGTGGTTCAGGGGGGGCGAATGGATTCGATGGCGGCCGCTTGGGAGCCGCCGCTGTTCGGTTTTTCGATCACCGCCGCCGGTTTCTTGTTGGCGTGGCTATTGGCTCGAGCGTTCGGCAAGTGGGTGGGTTTGGACACCCCGGCGAAGCAGAGGTCGTTCGCGGTGTGTGCGGGGATCGCCAATTACGGGTACATCCCGCTACCGCTTGCGGAGATTTTTTATCCCGAAGCTCAGGTCGATTTGATCCTGCACAACGTCGGGGTGGACTTGGCGTTGTGGAGCATCGGGATCGTGGTGATCACGGGGGGGACGGGAGGGGGGGACCCACCGTCGTGGCGGCGGTTGTTGTCGAGCCCGCCGTTGGTTGCTGTCGCGGTGGCGGTATCGATCAAGCAGTTGGGGTGGGCCGGATCGGTCCCGGCGGCGGTGGTCAACTCGATCGGCTGGCTGAGCGACTGTGCGATCCCGATGGGGCTATTGCTGAGCGGGGCGATCATCATCGACTTCGTCCGCGACACCGATTGGCGAGGTGCATGGCGGACCATCTTGACGGCGGTCGCGTTTCGGCAGGGGGTCATGCCGATGCTGATGTTGACGGTCGCCGGGGTGTTCGCGTCGGGGATCGAGATGCGTCAGGTATTGCTGCTTCAGGCGGCGATGCCGTCGGCGGTATTTCCGATCGTGCTCGTCCGCTTGTACGACCGTGACACGACGACGGCGTTGCGGGTCGTGTTGGGGACGTCGTTGTCGGCGGTCGTCTTGATCCCGGCATGGTTGACCGTCGGCCGATGGTGGTTGGGGGTATGAACGCCGGCGCGGAGAATGTCTAGGACTGGTCGGGCGATTGATTTACGCTGGGGGGCTGTCGCATTTCTCCGTTTGATCGATCCTGAATCCCCTTTTCGCATGCTGATCGCGCTCGAGCTGGCCGGGTTCAAGAGTTTCGCCGATCGGACTCGGTTCGAGTTTCCCGATGGGATCACGGTCGTCGTCGGCCCGAACGGGTCGGGGAAGTCGAACATTGTCGACGCGATGAAATGGGTGCTGGGGTCTCAGAGCGCGAAGAGTTTGCGGGGGAAGGAGATGGCGGACGTCATCTTCATGGGGTCGCAGACTCGAGCGGCGGCGGGTGCGGCCGAGGCGACGATCGTGTTCGACAATTCTGCGGGGGATCTTCCGATCGACGCCCCCGAGGTGCACGTCACGCGGCGTGTCTACCGGAGCGGGGAGGGGGAGTACCTGATCAACAACCAGCCCGTCCGGTTGAAAGACATCAAGAACTTGATCCGGGGGACGGGGATCGGGATCGACGCGTACAGCTTGATCGAGCAGGGCAAAGTCGACCGGATGCTGCAGGCGAACGCGAAGGACCGCCGAGCGATTTTTGAGGAAGCGGCGGGGATCAGCCGTTTCAAGGCGAAGAAGGTCGAGGCGGAGCGGCGATTGGCGCGGGTCCAGCAGAACTTGACGCGGCTCGGGGACATTGTCGACGAGGTGGCGTCGCGGCTCCGCAGTTTGAAGAGCCAAGCGAGCAAGGCGGAGCGTTACCGACAGGCGACCGAGCGGCTTCGGGAGTTGCGGGTGCAGCTGGCGTGGACCGACTGGACGACGCTTTCGGAAGAGGTCGAGTCGGGGGAGCGTGACTTGGCCGATGCGATCGAGCGGCACCGGGATTTGGAGTCCCGGCGGGGGCGGATCGCGGAGCAGCGTCAAGCGTCGGAGATGCGGTTACAGGAGATCGCCGACCGGGCCCGGGGGGCGGAGGAGCGACGCGGGCAATCGTTGAGGCAGATCGCGGAATTACATGGCCGACGGGTCGCGGACGAGGGGTCGGTGACGGATTTGCGAGGTCAGGTTGCGGCGTCGCTGCGGCGGGTCCGGATGTTGCAAACCCGAGCCGGATCGGCGGCCGCCGAACTCCGCACGGCGAGCGAGCGGTTGAACGCGTACCGGGACGAGCTCGACGCGGTCCGCGGGCGGTTGTCGGGGGCGGAGGCCGAGCGGGACACGTTGCAGGCGGAGGTGGCGGAGGTTCAGCAGCGTCGGGACACGATCCGGCAGGGTCACTTGGCGGCGGTCCGACGGGTCGCGGACCTCGATTCCAAGCGTCAGCGTGTCGAGCAGCGGATCGGCGAGACCCGTCGCCGGCTGGAACAGTTGCGTTCGCGGTCGGACCATTCGGCTGAGTTACTTCGGGATTCCGAGCGTGAAACACGGGACGCGGCCGCGCGTGTCGGATCGCTCGACGAGTCGATCCGAGACTTGGAGAAACAGATCGAGCTCGCCTCGGCGGCGCTCGAACAAGGACGTCGGACGTTGCAGCGGCGTCGGGACGAGGGATCAGCGTTGAAGGTCCGATTGCAGGGGGTCGTCGAGCGTCAAAACGTGTTGGAGGACCTGCAGCGTCGTCGCGAGGGGATCTCGGGCGGGGTCCGGGCGGTTCTCGAACAGGCCTCGCTTTCCTCGGCGTCGCTGGCCGAGTCGCTCCGCGGGATCGTCGCCGATTGTTTCGAGGCGGACGTCGAGGTCGCGGCGTTGGTCGACGCGGCGCTCGGAGACCGGAGCCAGTATTTGGTGTGCGAGGGGCCGGCACTTCAGCGTGCGATCTTGGACCGTCACATCGAGATCGCCAGCCGGGTCGGGATCCTCCGCCTCGACGAATTGCCGAGTCGGCGTCCTGGGGACCGGATCCGGCTCGACGGACTTCGCGGGGTGATCGGGCGGCTGGACCGAATGATCCGATGCGAAGCGGACGTCGAACCGCTCGCCCGCCATTTGCTCGGCGGCACGTGGCTCGTCGATTCGCTGCAAACCGCGTGGGGGCTTCGCAAGCTGAGCGGCGCCGGGCTTCGATTTGTCACCGCAACCGGGGAGTTGCTCGAGACCGACGGGGCGATCGTGGTCGGGCCGGGGGGCGTCGCGGGGGACTTGGTGAGTCGCCGCAGCGAGCTGGCGGCGGCCGAACAGGAGATTCGCCACTACCGTTATCAGCTATCCGAATCGGAGCGTGAGTCGTCACGGATGGCGGAACGCGTCGACCAGGAAGCGGCGGAGCTCGGGCGTTTGGAGCAGCGGCACCGGGGGGCGATCACGGAGCGTGCGGCGGCGGAAGCGGAGCACCGGCATTTGCGGGAACGTTTGGAGTCGCACCGGGTGACGTGCGAGGAGCTCGCGGGGGAGACGGAGACGACCGTCGGGGAGCTGGAGACGGCGGACACCGAACGCCGCGAGACCTTGGCCGAGTTGGCGGAAGGTCGCCGCGAGGTGGAGACGTTGGAGCTGCAGGCGTCCGAGGTGGAAGAGATGTACTCGGGAGCTCAGGACGCGTATCAACAGGCGGCATCCGGCGTGATGTCGGTTTCGGTCGAGGTCGCCCGGGCGGAACAAAAGTTCGAGGCGCTCAGGGTGACGCTCGAGCAACAACGACGGGACCAGAGCCAACGTGAGGCGGCGGTCGCCGAGGTGCGTGGGCAAGCCGCGCAGGCCCGAAGTCGGCTCGCCGAGCTGAACCGTCGGATCTTGGCAGCGAACAGCCGGCTGGCGACTTTGCATGCCGACTCGGAGCGGGACGACGCGGAGCTCGGGGAGCTGGCTCGGGCGGCCGAGTCGATTCGCGAGCAGATGCGGCGACACCGGAAGGCGAACGAATCGGTGATCCGGGAGGCGAACGAGGCGAGCGAGGCGGTGCACGCGATCACGGCCAAACGGGACAACGCGAAGCTCCGCCGCGACACGTTGGCCGACCGGATGCGTGAGGACTACGACATCGATCTGCGTGACGCGGAACGTCCCGACGACTGGCATCCCCCCGAGGATCGGCAAGCGGCCGACGCCGAGATCGCGACGCTGCGGGAACAGGTGCAGAAGACCGGTTCGGTCAACATGGAGGCGCTCGAGGAGCTCGAGGAGTTGCAGACCCGCTACGACGAGTTGCACGGCCAGTATCAGGACTTGACGGCCGCCAAGGATTCGCTGCAACGGATCATCGGTCGCATCAACGCGGACAGCCGGCGGTTGTTCCTGGACACCTTGGAGGCGATCCGTCAGAACTTTCAGAAGCTGTACCGCAAGTCGTTCGGCGGGGGGACGGCCGATCTGATTTTGGAGGAGAGCGACGACCCGTTGGAGGCGGGGGTGGAGATCGTCGCGACGCCGCCCGGCAAGCCGTCGTTCAACAACTCGTTGTTATCCGGCGGCGAGAAGGCGCTCACCGCGGTGGCGTTGTTGATGGCGATTTTTCAGTACCGACCGAGCCCGTTCTGTGTGCTCGACGAGGTCGACGCGCCGTTCGACGAGGCGAACATCGGCCGTTTCGTGACCGTCTTGACGGAGTTCCTGGACCAGACGAAGTTCGTCGTCGTCACGCACAGCAAGAAGACGATGACCGCGGCCAACACGCTGTACGGGGTCACGATGCAGGAGTCGGGGGTGAGCAAACAGGTGTCGATCCGGTTCGAAGACGTGAGCGAAGACGGCGAGATCCGCACCGAGGGGGAGGCGGCTTGACCGCCACCTCGGTTGACCCGTTAGTAACGCTGACCGCGATCATCGGGGTCGGGGTGTTGTTCGGCCGGATCCGATGGGGCGGGATGTCGCTCGGCACCTCGGCGATCCTGTTTGTCGCGTTGGTGGCCGGCCATTTCGGCGGCGAGATTCCGGAGGGGGTCGGGAGGCTCGGGTTGGTCGCGTTCGTGTACGGGGTCGGGATCACGGCGGGGCCGAGTTTTTTCCGGGGTCTTGCCCGCGACGGGATGTCGATGGCGGTGCTCAGCGTCGTCGTTGTGCTGACCGGGGCCGTGACGACGTGGGGCGTGACCCGATTCGCCGATTTGCCGCCGCCGTTGGCGGGCGGGTTGTTCGCCGGCGCGATGACGAGCACCCCGGCTTTGGGGGCCGTCACCGACGCGACGGGCGGGTCGTCCGACGTCGCCGTCGGGTTCGGCATCGCGTATCCGTTGGGCGTGATCGGGGTCGTCCTGTTCGTGCAGATCTTGGGACGGCGGATCGGCGACGACGATAGCGAGGCGGACGGCATCGATTCACGGTTGCGGCCGGGGCATCCCAGGATCCGGCGGTGGCTCGTTGAGGTGCAGAACCCGAGCGTCGTCGGGAAGCGACCGAGCAGCGTGTCGGCGATCGCCGTATCGGGGTGCCAGGTATCGCGGGTCGTCCAAGGGAACCGTTTGGAACCGATCGGTCCCGACTTCACGTTCGAGCTCGGGCAGCAGGTTTTGGTGATCGCCGCGGAGCATGACGCGGTGGTCGCCACCGAGGTGTTGGGCCGGATGATCGAACGGGACGACACGACGCTCGACGGGGTGAGCCAGCGTCGGCACGTCGTCGTCACCTCCCCCGACGTCGTCGGCAAGTCGCTCCGTGAATTGCGGTTGCTGTCCCGGTTCGGGATCACGATCGCCCGCGTGCGACGTTACGACGTCGAGTTCGTCCCGAGTTCGGAGACGGTCCTGGAGTTCGGCGACACGTTGACGGTCGTCGGCCAACCGGAACCGCTTCGCGAATTCGGCCGAGTCGCGGGGCATCGGCCGAAGGTGTTGGACGAGACCGACATCGTATCGCTCGCGGCCGGGATGCTGATCGGATTGGGATTGGGGTCGATCCGGTTGGAGGTCTTGGGGCAATCGGTTTCGTTGGGGCTGGCCGGTGGGCCATTGGTCGCCGGGCTGGTGTTGGCCCATTTTCGCCGCATCGGGCCGATCGTCGGACATTTACCGATCGCCGCGCGGACGTTGCTGCTCGACGGCGGCCTCGCGTTGTTCCTGGCCGACGCCGGGGTCGGGGCCGGGTCGACGTTCACGGAGGTGCTGGGCGATTACGGCCCGAAGCTTCTCGTGGCGGCTGCGGTGATCGGGGTCGCGCCGATGATCGTCGCGGCGACGGTCGGCCGCTACGCGCTTCGGATGTCGCCGCTGCGGCTGATCGGGGCCGCGTGCGGCGCGCTGACGTCAACGCCGGGGCTTGCCGCGGTCACCGGGAAGACCGACTCGAGCGTCCCGGTCGTCAGTTATGTCGCCGCTTACCCCGTCGCGTTGACCCTGGTGACGCTCATCGCCCCGGCGTTGATCCGATGGCTGATGGCTTCCTGAGCGGGCGAGCGGGGCTTCGGAAGGCGAAGTGGGCTTCGGCGGGCGGGACTTCGGTTCGCGGGGCCCGACGGGGGGTTTCGGATCGGCGGTCTTGACGCGGTTGGCGGGGCGCGGATACCAGAGAGACGCGACCGTTATTCAAGTTCAATGTGCCCGTCGCCTCGTTCCCAGGGGCGTGGGTGTGACCATGGAAGGTTACCGATGACCAGCGAAATTTCCGCCGTTCCGCTTTTGGATATTAACCGCGACAACCGGCCGCACCGTGACGAATTTGTCGCGGCGATTACCGAGGTGATCGACAGCGGTCGGTTCCTTTACGGGCCCGACGTCGTGGAGCTCGAACGGGAGGTCGCGGGGCTGAGTCAGGCCGACCATGCGGTCGGCTGTGCGTCCGGCAGCGACGCGTTGTTGCTAGCGTTGATGGCGCTCGGGATCGGCCCCGGCGACGAGGTGATCGTGCCGAGCTTTACGTTTTTCGCGTCGGTAAGCTGTATCACGCGTCTCGGGGCGACGCCGGTATTCATCGACATCCGACCCGACACGTTCAACCTGGATACCGACCAGTTG
Source organism: Pirellulaceae bacterium (assembly GCA_041685355.1). Taxonomy (GTDB): domain Bacteria; phylum Planctomycetota; class Planctomycetia; order Pirellulales; family Pirellulaceae; genus JAWLFY01. The sequence goes on from JAWLFY010000040.1 coordinate 19,490, forward strand.
GCGTCGGCGATCAGCGAACGGACGCGATGCGTGATCCCGGTTCATTTGTTTGGTCAGTGCGCCGAGATCGATCGGATTTGTCGGATCGCGGGGGACCGCGACGTCGCGGTGGTCGAAGACGCGGCGCAGGCGATCGGGGCGGCGTATCATTCCCGCCCGGCCGGAAGTTGGGGGAAGATCGGCTGCTTCAGCTTCTATCCGACCAAGAACCTCGGCGGGATGGGGGACGGCGGGATGCTGACCGCCTCGGACGAAGGGATCGCCGACCGGCTTCGGCTGTTGGCCGGGCACGGGATGCGCCCCCGCTACTATCACCAAGAGGTCGGCATCAACAGCCGGCTCGACACGATCCAGGCGGCGATTTTGCGGGTCAAGTTTCGGCATCTCTCGGACGCGGTGCAGGCACGTCGCGAGAACGCCGCGAGATACGCCGAGCTGTTCCAAGACGCGGGTCTTGCCGACGGAGAGCGGATCACGCTTCCGGCAAGCGATCCCGCCGCGTTCCACGTGTGGAACCAGTACGCGATCCGCGTCTCCGGCGGCGAGCGGGATGGGCTTCGGGCGCATTTAGGCGAGCGTCACATCGGATCCGAGATTTATTACCCGGTGCCGATGCATCGGCAAGAATGTTTCCGCCATTTGCAGATCGATCGCGACCGGCTTCGGGAAACGGAGCGGGCGAGCCGAGAAGTTTTGAACTTGCCGATCTTCCCCGGGATTACCGCGGACGAGCAGCGCCGCGTCGTCGCGGCGGTCGGCGAATACTATGGGGCCGCTGGGAAGTTGGCGGCTTGATCGGTTAGGCTGCGGGGGTGCGTTGCGATGGCGGAACACCGAGTGCCGCCGCCGCGAACCCCTGTTCGCCCCGAACGTTCGATCTCCACCGACCTTACCGCCGTGACCGAACCCGAGTCTCGCCTGATCGATCCGACGTTCTTGTTTCGGTTCGAAATCTCGATCCGGCGTTGCGAGGCGGCGTGGGCGCCGAAGGGGATCAAACTGGCGGAGGCGAACCGGTTGCCGTCGTTCGGGGAACTCGCGGGGCGGCCGGTATTCGCCGATTTCCGGCTGGGGTGGAGCGAGCGGGGTTTAGCAGTTCACATCCTGGTCACGGGGAAACGGACGCTCCCGTGGTGCCGTGAGACGCGGCTGGAGGACAGCGACGGGGTCCACTTGTGGATCGACACCCGTTGCAGTCCCGACATTCATCGGGCGACTCAGTATTGTCACCGTTTTTTATGGATGCCCGGCGGTGCGGGCCCGAAGCGGGATCGCCCGATGGCCGCCGCGATCCCGATCCACCGGGCGCGGGAGAATCCTCGACCGATCCCCCCCGGCCAACTCGCCGTCGCTGCGGCGCCGCGTCACGACGGCTACGAGCTTTCGGGGTTTGTGCCTGCCGACGCGTTGACCGGGTTTTCGCCCGCCGATCAGCCCCGAATCGGGCTTTACTACGCGGTTACCGATCGCGAACTCGGTTGGCAGACGCTCGCGCTCGGCCCGGAGTACCCCGTCACCGAGGACCCCTCTTTGTGGGCTGAGGCGTCGTTGGCGTGACGGCCGTTTTGCGGATCAAGAAACGGTTGGCGAACCCGCGTGGCCGGTTTGCTCTCGAACCAGATAGACGAAATCTCCGATAAACTGTCGAATTGGCCTCGGTCGGACGGTGTCGAAATCGGAGGACGAAACTTAGAATTTAGGCAAGTTCCGGCACCGGAATGATCGATACCACCCCTACAATCTGCTCCAAGCTTTGACCGCCACGCCGCAACCTGGCGTGGGATATCCCATGACGGCGACTTCCCCTTCGACGAAAACGGTCCGATCGGTCCCCGGAATCACGGTGCGACTATGTGGCGATTCCGGTGACGGAATGCAATTGCTCGGGACCCAGCTGACCAACACGAGCGCGTTGGCGGGGAACGACGTCGCCACGTTTCCCGACTTTCCCGCCGAGATCCGGGCTCCGAAGGGGACCCGGGCGGGGGTGTCCGGCTTCCAGGTGCAGTTCGCGAGTCAGGAGATTTTCACGCCGGGGGATCAGCTCGACGCGTTGGTGGTGATGAATCCGGCGGCGATGGTGACGAACCTCGGCGATCTTCGCAAAGGGGGGATCCTGGTCGCCAACGAGGACGGTTTTACCGAGAAAGATTTCAAACTCGCGAAGGTCGAATCGAATCCGCTCGAGGCGGACGTTTTGAACGAAACCTATCGCGTGGTGAAAGTCCCGATGACGCGGCTCACGCGTGACGCGGTTGCCGAGCACGGGCTGAGCACAAAGGTCGCCGATCGCTGCAAGAACTTCTTCGCGATGGGGCTTGTCTACTGGCTGTTCGGCCGCTCGCTCGATCCGACGCTGCGTTTCATTGAGGCGAAGTTTGGCAAGAAGCCGGACGTCGCCGCGGCCAACATCACGGCGCTCCGCGCCGGGTGGGCGTTCGGCGAAACGACCGAGGCGTTTGGCGAAAGCTATCAGGTCGAAGCGGCCGAGCTCGAGCCGGGGACCTATCGGAACATCATGGGGAATCAGGCGCTCGCGTGGGGGCTGATCACCGCGTCGAAGCTGAGCGAAAAGGAGATGTTTTACGGGACTTACCCGATTACCCCGGCCTCGGACATCCTCCACGAGCTCACCCGATATAAGCATTTCGGCGTGCGAACCTTCCAAGCCGAAGACGAGATCGCCGCGTGCTGTGCCACGATCGGGGCGGCGTTCGGCGGGACGATGGGGGTCACCGCGAGCAGCGGTCCGGGCATCGCGCTCAAGGCGGAAGCGATGGGGTTGGCGGTGATGATGGAGTTGCCGATGATCGTGATCAACGTCCAACGGGGCGGCCCCAGCACGGGGCTCCCGACGAAGACCGAACAGAGCGATCTGCTGCAGGCGATGTTCGGCCGCAACGGAGAAGCCCCGCTGCCGATCCTCGCCCCCCGTTCCCCGGCCGACTGTTTTGACATCGCGATCGAGGCGTGGCGGATCGCGACCGAGTGCATGTGCCCGGTGATGATCCTGAGCGACGGTTACATCGCCAACGGCAGCGAGCCGTGGAAAATTCCCGACGTCGCGTCGCTCACGCCGATCCCCGTTTCCCACCCGGCGGGGAAGACCGACGACGGTCCGTTCCTGCCGTACGAGCGAGACGACCGGCTCGCACGGCCTTGGGCGATCCCGGGGACGCCCGAGTTGATGCATCGGCTCGGCGGGCTCGAAAAGGAGGACGGGACCGGCAACGTCAGCTATGACCCGGACAACCACGAACACATGGTCCGCACGCGGGCGTCGAAGGTGGCGAAAATCGCCGAACGGATTGGCGACCAAGAGGTTTTCGGCGATCCGACCGGCGACGTCTTGGTCGTTTCGTGGGGCGGGACCTACGGCGCCTGTCACACCGCGGTGCGACGATGTCAAGAAGCGGGACATCGGGTGAGCCACGCCCACGTCCGTTACCTGAACCCGCTCCCGGCCAACCTCGGCGAGTTGCTCCGCAGCTTCCGGACCGTCTTGGTCCCGGAGCTCAACACGGGGCAGCTGCGGATGCTTTTGCGTTCCGAGTTCCTGGTCGATTGTGTCGGGATCAACAAGGTCAAAGGAAAGCCGTTCGGCATCAGCGAGCTGATCGAGTCGATCGAATCGCACGCGGTCAGCGTCCGTCAATCGAAAGCGGGCTGACCGCCGCCTGGATCCCGTCAAACCGCTTTCGGTCACTTTGAACCGTCCCCATCCTTCCCTTCGAATCGCCATGCCACTTCCCGTCCTGAAGGCCGCCGACTTCGCCTCCGACCAAGACGTCCGCTGGTGCCCCGGCTGCGGCGACTACTCGATCTTGGCACAAATGAAAAAGGTACTTCCCGAGTTGGGTGTGCCGCCCGAGAAGATCGTGTTCGTCAGCGGGATCGGGTGCAGCAGCCGATTCCCTTATTACATGAACACATACGGGATGCATAGCATCCACGGACGGGCTCCCGGGTTCGCGACCGGGCTGAAATCGACCCGCCCCGATCTGATGGTGTGGGTGATCACCGGTGACGGCGACGCATTGTCGATCGGCGGAAACCACTTTATCCACTGCATCCGCCGCAACCTTGACGTCAACATCGTGCTGTTCAACAACCGCATCTACGGGTTGACCAAGGGGCAATACAGCCCGACCAGCGTCGAGGGCCATGTCACCAAGAGCACGCCTCTCGGTTCGATCGACCACCCCCTCAGTCCGTTGTCGGTCGCCCTTGCCGCCGAGGCGACGTTCGTCGCGCGAAGCATCGACGCGCATGTCAAACACCTCGCGGAAACGCTCCGACGGGCCGCCGAGCACAAAGGGACGTCGCTGGTCGAGGTCTACCAGAACTGCAACGTGTTCAACGACGGGGCGATGGCTTACGCCCAGGAACGTTCGCAGCGTGCCGACAACGTGATCGAGCTGGAGCATGGCATGCCGCTGACGTTTGGCAAGAACGGCGAAAAGGCGATCCGGATGACGGGGAACCATTTGGAAGTCGTGGTCCGTGACGAAGTCCCGGCCGATGACTTGTTGATTCATGACGAAAAGGACCCGAACCCGTCGATCCAGATGATGATGGCCCGGATGGTTTATCCCGAAATGCCGGAGCCGATCGGGGTGTTCCGCGATGTCGACGGCGTCGCCACCTACGACGAGCAGATCAACGAACAGGTCACCCGCTCGATCGCCGACCGGGGTGCCGGAGAGTTGGAAGCGTTGTTCGCCGGCGGTGACACTTGGCAAGTTCAATGAATGATTCTTGGTGATCTGCCTTCAAGGAGTTGATGATGCCCCGTGGTAAGACCTATCCCGACGCCGCCCGTGCGATCGGCGACACCCCGATGATCCGGATCAACCGGCTCGTCCCCGAGGGAGCCGCGACGGTGTTCGCCAAGTGTGAGTTTTTTCAGCCGCTCAACAGCGTGAAGGACCGGATCGGCGTCGCCATGATCGAGGCCGGAGAGCGGGACGGGCGGATCAGTCCCGATACCCACATCATCGAACCGACGAGCGGCAACACGGGGATCGCGTTGGCGTTCGTGTGCGCCGCCAAAGGTTATCAGCTGACCCTCACGATGCCCGAATCGATGTCGGTCGAACGACGTTCGCTGCTCCGCGCGATGGGCGCCAACCTCGTCCTCACGCCGGCTGGCGACGGGATGAAGGGGGCGATCGGCAAGGCGCAGGAACTGGCCGATTCCACCGACAATTCGTTCATGCCCCAACAGTTCGACAACCCCGCCAACCCGGCGATCCACGAATCGACGACCGGCCCCGAGATCTGGGAAGATTCCGAACACCAGATCGACGCGATCGTCGCCGGTGTCGGGACCGGCGGAACGATCACCGGCGTCGCCCGCTACATCAAGAAACTGAATCCGAACTTTAAGGCGATCGCCGTCGAGCCGAAGCACTCGCCGGTGATCAGCGGAGGCGATCCGGGTAAACACCGGATCCAAGGGATCGGGGCGGGGTTCGTCCCCAAGAACCTCGACACCAGCCTCGTCGATGATGTCATCCAGGTCGACGACGAGGACGCGTTCGAGTGGGGGCGTCAACTCGCCAAGGCCGAAGGGATCGTCGGCGGGATCAGCAGCGGGGCGAACATGTGGGCCGCCGCGCAAGTCGCCGCGCGGCCCGAAATGAAGGGGAAGCGGATCGTCACGATCATGTGCAGCCTCGGTGAACGCTACCTCAGTACCCCGCTATTCGGCGACCTCGGAACCTGAGTCGGTCCGGCGCGGTGTCGTCGCCCCGGGGATCATGACGGCGTTCAGTCCTCTGCCGCGGATCCGCCATCGGCATAGCCGGCGGCCTGGTAAATCGCCGCCGCCTCTCGGTGGGGAAGTTCCCAGCCGAGTTCATCCAGCAGATCGCGTCGCTTCTTGAGATACCACTTGCGGTCGATCGCCCACACGAATCGCTCGAGACGCTCGAGGGCCTGACCGTGCTGCCCGTCGCGACGGAGCATTCGGACTTCGAGCAACACGAACTCGGGACGCGGTTCCGGAAACGTCTTCGAGAGCCGGCGTTGGGCCAGCCGCAGTTCTCGTTCGTGTCGACGTGGGTTCTCGATCGGCGTGGTCTCGAGGACGTCCGGGAGTTCTCGATACGCGATCGCCCGCGCGCGACGATATCGCGTGTGGGCGAGCGTCCAGCGGAGCGTATCGACCTCGACGCCGGCTTCGGTCTTCGAAGACGCCCTCCCCTCCGAGGCATTCCCCTTCGACGGGCTGCGTGACAACTCACCCCGAGTCTCGGCGTCACGGATCAACCCGGTGAGGGCGGCGTCGACGATCTCGGCGACGTCAACCGTCGCGGCAAGGTTCGCCTTGCGTGATTCCGGCGTGTCGAGGAGGTGCAGAAAGTCTTGCAGCATCGCGGCCCGCTTTAGCCCCCGGTTCGGATCCGCGGCCCCGAGGTTCGAGATCAACCGGAGCAGGACAGGTTCGGCGACCAACTCGGCACGATCACCCGCCGCCCCGTTGGGATGGTCAGCCCGTCCGGTCGGCATCTCGCCCGGTTCCCACCGGTGTAGCCACTCCCGCCGGGCACGCCACTCGTCCGGCATCGCATCGTCGCGACCGACCGATTCGAGCCGATGATCGATCCCCGTTACCTTTTGGTCACGCCACGCCCGGGCTTGATCGATCGGGATGACGTCGGACGCCGTCGCGACCGAGGCCCCAAACACGAGCAAGCAACCGAGAAGTCCGAGGGCCCGCCATTCGCTTTTCCGGTTGTCGTTCTGAATCATGTCCATCAGCTTACCAGAAGGCAAAAGACGTGACGCGGCATCGGACCGCTTCCTGAACGAAGGCGTCCGCTGTCTTCCCCTCCCCGACATGAGACCACCCCGTGACGAATCGATCTGTCTCTCAGCCGAACGTGCCTTACTATTTGGCCGGAAAGCCCGAATCGCCGAACGCGGAGCTTGCGGTAGCCGACAAGTACACCGGTGAGATCGCGGCGAACGTGGCGTTGGCCGACCCGGAAGCGATCGATCGGGCGATCGCCGCGGCGACCGCGGCGACCGAGCCGATGCGGGAGTTGAAGTCGTATCAACGGCGCGACGTGCTGACGCACTGCGTGCAACGGTTCACCGAACGCGCCGACGAGTTGGCGGAGACCCTTTGCGTCGAAGCCGGCAAGCCGATCCGTGATGCACGCGGGGAAGTGACGCGTCTGATCGATACGTTCCGGGTGGGGGCGGAGGAAGCGACGCGGATCTACGGCGAGGTCCTGCCGATGGACGTCTCCGCCCGCGGCGCAGGGTACCGGGGGATGTGGAAGCGGATCCCGATCGGTCCCTGCTCGTTCATCAGCCCGTTCAACTTTCCGCTGAATCTTGCCGCCCACAAGATTGCCCCGGCGATCGCGGCGGGATGCCCGTTCGTTCTGAAACCGGCTTCACGGACTCCGCTCGGGGCGCTCACGATCGCCGAAGTGTTGGCGGAAACGGATCTCCCCCGCGGTGCGTTCTCGGTGCTCCCGTGCCGCCGCGACGCGGCCGACCGGTTCACCACCGACCCGCGGCTCAAACTGCTCAGCTTCACCGGATCTCCCGCGGTGGGTTGGGAATTGAAGGCGAAGGCGGGGAAGAAAGCGGTCGTGCTTGAGCTCGGCGGGAACGCCGCGTGTGTCATCGATGCCGATGCGGATCTCGACGACGCGGTCGCCCGGAATCTCGTCGGCGGGTACTACCAGTCGGGCCAATCGTGTATCGGGGTGCAACGGATCTACGTCCACCGGGACGTTTACGACGAATTCAAACGGCGTTTCGTGGACGCCGTTGCGGCGCTCGCCGCGGGAGACCCTCGCGAAGAAGAAACGTTCGTCGGGCCGATCATCGGCGACGACGAATGTGGGCGGATCGCGGAGTGGGTCGACGAGGCGGTCGCCGCCGGGGCGAAGGTATTGACCGGTGGCGAACGGAAGGGAAACAACGTTTACGCGCCGACGGTGCTCGAACAGGTCCCGGTCGACGCGAAGGTTTCTTGCGATGAGGTGTTCGGCCCGATCACGTCGATCGCGCCGTACGACGATTTCGAGGAGGCGTTGCGTCGGGTCAACGACTCGGCGTTCGGGCTGCAGGCCGGCGTGTTCACCCGCGACATTGAGAAGATTCACCTCGCCTGGGACCGGCTCGAGGTCGGCGGGGTGTGCATCAACGAGGTCCCCAGCTACCGCATCGACCACATGCCGTACGGCGGGGTGAAAGATTCCGGGATCGGTCGCGAAGGGATCCGTTGGGCGATCGAACACATGACCGAGCCACGGCTGCTAATCATCCGCTCAGCCCCGAAGCGGCCGGGGCGTCGAGCACGAACGTGACGTCGGGGTGCGTCCGCAACAGCGATGCGGGATGGTCGGTGTGAACCGCGCCTTCGATCGAAAGACGGACCGCTTCCGACTTGTCTTTCCCGGTCGCGAGCAACACGATCCGTTTCGCCTCGAGGATCGTGCCGATCCCCATCGTGATCGCGGTGCGCGGGACCTCGTCGGGACGATCGAAAAACCGGGCGTTGCTCTCGATCGTCGTTTCGGTCAAATCGACGACGCGCGTCCGGCTGTCGAACGACGCCCCCGGCTCGTTGAACGCGATGTGGCCGTTGTGGCCGATCCCGAGCAATTGCAACTCGATCCCGCCGACTTGACGGATCGCCTGTTCGTAGGCGGCCGCGTGACTCGCCAGGTCGGATGCCATCCCGTTGGGGACATGGGTCCGTGCCGACTCGATATCGAGATGATCGAACAGCTTGGTTTGCATGAAGTGCCGGAAACTCTGGGGGTGATCCGGTGGCAAGCCGACGTACTCGTCGAGGTTGAACGAGGTGACCGATGCGAACGAGAGCCCCTCTTCGCGATGGCGACGAACCAATTCACGGTAACAGCCGACCGGGGTCCCTCCCGTCGCCAAGCCGAGGACGATTTCGGGATTCTCTCTGACCGCCTGGTCAAAGATCTCGGCCACCTTGATCGACGCGGCGGCGTCACTCGGGAGCACCAACACCTGGGGCGGGTCGGGCGTTTTCTGGATGCGAACCATTCGACCTTCTCTTTCAGACCAATTCCTGTTCCAACTCGTCCGTCACCTTGGTCAACATGCCGGCGAGTCCGTACCGTCCCCCGGCCGCGGTCAAGATCGCCTCGCGGCGATCGACCCGCACGAACACGCGGACTCGCTTGACTTGGTCGTCGAACTGTTCGCGGGCCAGCGCCGAGGCGACGGGGGAAACATCCCCCAACGGGCGGACGTTGCCATCGCGGCCGACCACGTCGACGTTGATATCGACCTCCAACTTCACCGGCGGCGCGTCGATCAAGACGTCTGCCCCGAGCAAACCGTCGGGGCACCGCGGGGCGAGTCGCTCGGCGAGGCGCTCGGCACAGGTGACCAACCACCAATACGGACGCCGCGCGAGTCGCCGGTGGATCTCGGCACCCTCGGTCACGCTAAACTCCGCCGCCCGTTTGTAGAGGAGTCGTTGCGGTCCGAATAGCCCATCGACCAGCGGCAGAGAATCGGTGCCCGCCGCGACCTGTCGTAACCGCTTCACCCAACTCGCGTCGTCCATCCGCAGCGATCCCTCCAGATCGAATCGGTCTCGCAGCAGGAAGACCGCCCGCTGCAGCATCGCGGTTGCGGCCCGGACGGTGTGATGCCAGTAAACCTCGCTAAACATCACGTAGCGGGCGAAGACCATCATCTCGGCAGCCGTCCGGCCTTTCTCACCGACCGCCAATCGGGGCCAGACCGGGTGGACGCAGATCGAACTGATCAGCCGCGCGGCGTCGAAGTTGCATCCGTAAGGAACGCCCGCGTGGAGGCTATCCCGTTGCAAATAATCGAGTTTGTCGACGTCGATCGGGCCGCTAAGACAACTGTGGAGCAACCCGACGGTGTCCGAACGAATTTCCCGTTCCCCCGTCGCCGGTGTCGAAGGACTTTGTCCGCATAAGTCTGCCGGTGGGGGACGGAGGACCGCGTCGACCGAAGCGGCCGTGACCTCCCAGTCCTTCCTTAGGCACTCGGCGATTTCATCCTCGGCGAGCCAGTCGACCACTCGCGCCTCGTGACCCCGCATGCGATCGAGCCGCATGTCCTCGATCGGATGGCAGAACGGCCAGTGCGCGATGTCGTGCAGTAAGGCGGCCAACACGAACGCCTCCGCCGCGGTCGGGTCGACATGGGTGCGAAACGCGGGGTCCGCGTCGAATCGGGCGAGCAATCGGAGGGCGTTGTGATACACCCCCAGCGAATGCTCGAACCGCGAGTGGGTTGCCCCGGGATAGACAAGCGAAACCATCCCTAGCTGGCTGATCGAAGCCAGCCTCCGGAAAGCGGCGGTGTCGATCAGCCGGCGAACCCGCGGGGTGATCGGCACGTCCTGGCCCCCCGGGATGCGGATCAAGGCTCCCCGCGTTCGCAACGCCTCGACTTCAGGCAACATGCGTTTGCTCCCCGTCGTTCCTCACGAGTCGAAGCGGCCCCGCCGGTCGGGGCGTCCGGCGGGTCACGGCGCCAGCGGACTGAGCGGCCCGCTCGCTTCGATCCCCGCCAAGGTGACGCCGCTAACCAGTGCCAGCAGGACGACGGCGATGAAATAGAGCCCCGCCTGAGTCAAACCGCCGGAGAACTCGACCTCGAACGTCGCGACCGAAGCCAAGGCACCTAACGCGACCATGACACAAAACGTGATCCCCGCGACGGTGTAGGGCATTTCGTTCGCGTGGTCCAATTCCATCACGTAGGCGGGGGCGAACGCGTAGACCAGCCACAACGCCGAGTAGATCGCGGATAGCACCAGCACCCGCATCAACAACTCGGTCCCGCGATACGGTTCGAGCTCGGCATCGTAAATGAACTGGTACCCCGCCCAGACCAAAGGGGGCGCGAGCAACACCAAACCGACGATCTGAGCCCACAGGGGTGCCCCCGGACCGTCCCCGCTAAACCGGAACGCGAGTGCGACGCCGAACACGGCGATCACCGAGAGCACCGTCGCGATCAATCCCTTGCGGGTCACCTCGGTCTCGCGACGCTTGATCGGCTTGAGGACGCTTTGGCCGCTGCGGTCCTTCGGCGCGTCATCCTGCGGCGCGTGGATGACGACTTCTTCCGACTTGTCCGGAACCTTAATCTGTTGCTTGCAGTTCGGACACGGCCCCGTCTTGCCGGCGAACTTCTCGCTGACCTGGAACCGCTTGAAACACTTCGGACAAGTGACTTGGATCGGCATGAGCGATAGCGAAGACCCCGGGAACGACAGCGACAAGGCGGGCCGTAGTGTCTCACGCCCCGACGCCCCCCTGCAACCCGACGACGCCCCCCTGCAACGCGACGATGCCGCCCGTGCGAGCCCGCTGCACGTCGTCCTGTACCAACCCGAGATCCCGCAAAACACGGGAAACATTGGTCGCACGTGCGTCGCCGTCGGGGCCAAACTCTGGATCGTCCGTCCTGCCGGATTTCGGCTCGATGAGCGACGGCTCCGCCGCGCCGGACTCGACTACTGGCAACACCTCGACGTGGAAGACGTCCCGAATTGGCAAGCGCTCACCGAATCGCTCCCGAATCATCGGTACTTCTTTTTCTCCAAATCGGCTCGCAAGACGATCTGGGAAACGACGTTCCGCCGCGGTGACGTGTTCGTGTTCGGACGCGAAACCTCGGGCCTGCCGCCCGAACTTCTCGATCCCGACGACGACCGGTCTCTCCGGCTGCCGATCACCGGTCCGGTCCGAAGCTTGAACTTGGCGACCACCGTCGGCATCGCCGTGTACGAACACGTCCGTCAAACGGGTGGAGGTGAGTGAGGAGGTGGTAAGGATGAAGCCCCCTTGCTCACCAAGGTTATGGCGTCGAGGCGACTCGCGGATCGTCGCCGCGGTCGGTCTCGATCGGGCCGATCCCGCCGGCGATGAGGTAGGCGCTGACGCGGGCGATCTCGTGATCGTCGAGCCGTGTCGCGACGCGATTCCAGTGCTCGCGGTCGTTCATCAACTGCCACGCCAGCGACGCGGGGGTGTCGTCTGCGGTGCGGCGGAGACGTCGCCGGATGTCGGCGACCCGCGCGGTCTGCTCGACGCCCAAGTCGTCCGGGTCGATCGATGTGATGATCGGGAGCGCCGACGTTCCCCTTCGCAGCAATTCGGCCTCCGCGTCGCGACGAGCCTTTCGGCTCGGCGCCCCGAGTGCCTGGACCGCCGCCACGATCTGGTCGTGATCGGTCGGCTCCGCCGCGTCGAGCCGATCGAGCAAACGCACCACGGTCGCATCGCTGATCGCCGCGAGCGATCGGCCGTGCAACATGCATGTCATGATCGGCCCGAAGTGGCGGTCGAATTCTCGGGGTGACGCCTCCCGGACGTGCAACAGGGTGGCACCGGTAAAGCGACGCTCGGACCCCGCGTCGCCGACCGTCCACCGGATCTCGTCATACTCGGGCTGTTCCAACATGCCCCGTTCCCCCGTTTCGGGAAACCACGACTCGATCCGGAGCTCGGTCGCGTCGCGGACACTCAGCGTCAATTGCTGTGACGGGGTGTGACACACGTAATGGAGCGAGGGGATTCCCCGTTCCGCTGTCACCCGAACGCTTTCGTACACGCCGTCGACGTCACGCGACTCGGATCCCTTGCGGTGCCGTGGCGGGTCGAGCGAAACCCGCCCCGCGATCATCCGGAAACGCACGATCCCGGCCGACGAGAAACAGCCATCGGCGAGCGGAATGGGAGAAGCGGTGGGGGGACTCTCCCCGTCGGGCGGTCTCTGTGCAAGAGACGCCACGTCCACGCTGGACAAGCCGAGTAGCACGACTATCGAAAGACGCCACTTCATCCCTGAACCCTCCCACCCGAATCGTTCGGTCGAGGTCGATCTGGTTGTCGTGGACGCACGAGCCGGCCCGTTGGTCGGGCACAGCCCGACGAGTCCGTTTCAAGAATATCGTCGAAACGGGGCGTTCAGATGAAGAGAAGAACCGGCGAAACGGGCCCTTCGCCGAAAAAAGTTTCACGGAGCAAGGGTCCTCGACGCGGAGAGCGAGGGGCCTCGACGCGGAGAGCGAGGGTCCTCGACGCGGAGAGCGTGCGTCTCGCGGGCGGCTCAATCGGCCGTCGTCCGCCGAAAGACCAGCCGCACGTCGTCGTCGAATCGGTCCGTCCGCAGCAACCGATAGCGTCCGGCGTCCGCTAAACGGGAGACCCCCGATCCGCCGACCGGTCCCGCCGCGGTCAATCCGCCGAACACCATCGGTCCGACGTAGACGTGGCACTCGTCGACCTGGCCGGCCTCGAAAAAGCTAGCGATCAATCCCCCCCCCCCTTCCAGCATCCAATTGGTCGCGGGGACTCGACTTTCCGCGGGGACCGCCTCCTCCGCGACCGGGGTGCCCGGGATCGACAAGTCTGTCACCAACGCATTTGGGCTGGCCGACCGACGAAGTGCCTCCTCGACCATCGCCGTCGGGCTCGACGCGGGACACCGCCAAACGGAAACGCCAAGTCGGCCCAGCTCCTGGAGTCTCGGCTCGTCGAGGTGTGGGCCGGCGACGAGGGTGAGTGGCGTTTGACGGGCCGAGCGAACGACGCGGGAGGTCGGACGCGGCGTCCGATGGGAGCAGAACACGACCCGGTTGGCGACCCGAGGAGGCGTGACGGCTTGGCCGGACGCGTCGACCGTTCGCGCCGTCAGACGCGGGTCGTCGGCCTCGACCGTCCCCATCCCGACGGCGATCGCGTCGACGCGTCCCCGCAGCCGATGGACCTCCCGCCGCGAGGCGTCACCGGTAATCCATTGGCTTTGGCCGGTGACGGTCGCGATCTTGCCGTCCAGCGTCATCGCCCACTTCGCGATCACCCACGGGCGGCCCGTCGCGACCCGTTTCAAGTAGGGCGCGATCAAATCGCGGGCCTCGGACGCCAACACCCCGACGGTGACGTCGACGCCAGAAATTCTTAGTTGCCGAATCCCGCCGCCGGCGACACTCGGGAACGGATCTTCGACCGCCACGACGACTCGCCCGACCCCCGCCCGCAACAGCGCCTCGGTGCACGGCGGCGTCTTCCCGTGATGGCAACACGGTTCGAGCGTGACATAAGCCGTCGCCCCGCGCGGGTCGTGACAGTCGCGGAGCGCCTCGACTTCGGCGTGCGGGCCACCGAACCGACGATGGAACCCTTGGCCGATTCGCTCCCCGTCGCGGACGAGGACGCAGCCCACCATCGGGTTCGGCTCCACCAACCCTTCGCCTTGTGCCGCCAACCGCAACGCGAGTCGCATCCACGCCTCGTCATCACGGCAAACCGGGGCATCGTGAAGCTGAACGCCGGACACCGGCGTCAATCCATTCCGGGGACCCAGAGCTTGCCGCCACCTTGCGCGGGAGGCTCGCCGCCCGGTGAGTCAGGTGTCCAAAGTCCGCTACCACCGCCGCCGTCGCCCGGCCCTGCCCCGGGACCGCCGGGGGACATCGCCGCCGGGTTCCCGGCGGCCACGGGGGCGCCCCCGCCGGGGCCACCTTGTTGCGGCGAGCCGTCGGGGCGGAGGAACCCGTACTGGATCAACATCTGCTGGACCTGCCCCATCACTTCCGGGTCGTTACCGAACCGCGAAGTCAACGTTTCGACCGCCCGCTGGAAGCCCTCGGGATCGCCGCTTTGAATCCGCAATTCGAGTTCGTTGATCAGCAGGTCCGCGGTGGGAAGGCCGTGTTTCTCCGCATGCCCCTTCGCCTCTTCCAGCCAACGGAGCGCGTCGGAGATACGCGTCGAGGCCTGGACCAATGAGACCAAGGCGAACATCCGCGCCGAGGCGGCTTCCTGCTGAGATGCCTCGTCCCCTTCGGGGATGTCGGATTCGAGGATCTGGTGGGCGAACCGTCGCGCCGCCGGCGTCGCCGCGACTTGCTGTGCCCGTTGCAAAAGATACACCAGGGTCGGCCGATCGATCCCTTGCGGGTCGATCCGGTTCAGGTCCTCGTTCGCGACCGTTTCCGCCTGTTCGTTCGACAACGAGATCGGCGGCAGCGGCTCGAGTTTCGCCAGTTCGTAAACCTTCGT
>JAWLFY010000041.1:0-34457 GCA_041685355.1 Pirellulaceae bacterium
TTCGCCGACGGGCATCGCCCTCCCGATTTGTCGCGGTTGGGTGAGGTGCTCGACGAGAATTGGCCGAAGGTGCGGATTCGGGTTGCCCGTTCGGAGGTCCCGTCGGTCCTTGCCCAGGCGTTGCGGGACAATCCGGTCGAGGACGTCGGCGTGGAGGACCCGCCGTTGGAAGACGTGATCGCGAGTCTATTTCGGGAGTCGAGTCGACGCTCGTTGGCGGCGGTCTGATCGTGGCGTGGCGGGCGACACGCGTCGTGGCGTCGCCGACGACACGAGGTCGACCGTTTGGGGCTGTGGACGTATCCTTGCCAGTGCGGGGGCGGGCTCCTTGCCAGTGCGGGGGCGGGCTCCTTGCCAGTGCGGGGGCGGGCGATCGCGTGGGGGCGGACGACTGCCAATTTAGAACCGAGACACTTACCGACTTTGACGGGCGAACATGCCGATTCTGTCTCTTGACCAACTGAGCATCGGGTTTCGCGGCCCGCTGCTTCTCGACGAGATTTCCGCCAACATCGAGGCGGGCGAGAAGGTCGGTTTGTTGGGCCGCAACGGCGCCGGCAAGACGACGCTGTTGAAAATCTTGGCCGACGAGATCGCCCCCGATTCCGGGTCGGTGTGGCGATCCCCTGGGGTGAAGGTGGCGCGTCTGATTCAGGAGGTTCCGGTCGGGGTCGAGGGGACGGTCCGCGAGGTCGTGCTCGCGTCGCGGCACCCGGAACGGGCCGAGCCCGAGGACGTATGGATGATCGAACACGCGGTCGATTCGACCTTATCGCGGATGAAGCTCGACCCCGAGGCGCGGTTCGAATCGCTCTCCAGCGGCATGAAACGGCGGGTGTTGCTCGCCGAGGCGATCGCTTCGGAGCCCGACGTGTTGTTGCTCGACGAGCCCACGAACCACCTCGATCTGGAAGCGATTTTGTGGCTCGAGGATTTCCTGGCGCGGTGGGACAAGAGCCTGATTTTCATCACCCACGACCGGTCTTTCCTGAGACGGTTGGCGACGCGGATTTGGGAGATCGACCGCGGGCGGTTATTCGATTGGACGTGCGATTACTCGACGTTTTTGGAAAGAAAGGAATTAGCGCTCGCGGAGGAGGAGAAGCAGAACAAGCTGTTCGACAAGAAGCTTGCCGAGGAGGAGGCGTGGATCCGGCAGGGGATCAAGGCACGCCGCACGCGGAACGAGGGTCGCGTGCGAGCGTTGAAGGCGATGCGGGAGAAGCGACGCGACCGCCGCCAACAGGAAGGGACCGCGAAGCTCAATCTGCAGCAGGCGGAGCGGAGCGGGGCACTCGTCGCGGAGTTGAAAGACGTGTCGTTTTCGTACCCCGATTGCCCGATCGTCCGCGACTTTTCGACCACCGTGATGCGAGGCGACAAGATCGGGATCGTCGGACGCAACGGTGCCGGCAAGACGACGCTGTTGCGGTTAATCCTTGGCAAGCTGGAACCCGACGCCGGCAGCGTGCGGACGGGGACCAACCTGAGTGTGGCGTATTTCGACCAATTGCGGGATACGCTCGACCCCGAGAAGACGGTTCAAGAGAACGTCGGGGAGGGGAGTGACCGGATCCGCATCGGCGACCAAACGAAGCACATCGTCGGTTACTTGCAAGATTTCCTGTTCACCCCGGAGCGGGCGCGGACGCAGGTGAAGTTTTTGTCGGGGGGAGAACGGAACCGGGCGCTACTCGCCAAGCTGATGACCCAGGCGGCCAACGTGGTCGTGCTCGACGAACCGACGAACGACCTCGATAGCGAGACGCTGGAGATGCTGGAGGACCAGCTCGTCGAGTTTGCCGGGACGTTGTTGTTGGTCACGCACGACCGGACGTTTTTGAACAACGTCGCGACGAGCATCTTCGCGTTCGAGGGGGGGACGGTTCGCGAGTACGACGGGGGATACGACGATTGGCAGGCGGCGGTCCGGCGTCGGGAGGCGAAACCGCCGGCGGTGAGCCGTTCGGGGGCGGACCGTTCGGGGGCGGGCCGTTCGGGTGCGAAAGGGGGCCGCGAGCGGGGAGCCGGTTCGCCCGCTGCGGCCGAAGTCGCGCCGCGTCGGTTGTCGTTCAAAGAGAAGCAGGAGCTTGAGGGGTTGCCGGAGCGGATCGAGTTTTTGGAGGCGAAAATCGCCGGGGTGCACGCGGCGATGTCGTCGGCCGATTTCTACCAACGGGACAGCGACGAGATCGCGGAGACGACGAGCCGGCTCCGAAACTTGGAAGCCGAACTCGCGGGTGCTTACGCGCGATGGGAAGAGCTGGAGGCGGTCACCGGGGCTTCGGCGCGGTGAGCGTTCCGATCTTGTTGACTCCCGGGGTTGGGGTCGGCCGCGATCAGGTTTCGCAGCCACACGGGGTCCACGAAGATCACGTTCGCGACGATCATCATCACGCCGAAGGTGATCATTCCCAGGAACATCGCGATTCCGCCGTGCACCGCCACGGCGATCGCGAGCACGATCGGACGCGTCCATTTCGGCCACACCAACGCGCAGTAGAACGTTTCCCAAAACAGGGTCACGTGGCTGAGTGCCGAGAACAGGATCGGGTACCGCGACATCCAGGTCATGTCGATCGACTGGTACTCGAAGTTCCCGACCGCGAACCAAACCGCGGTGCCGTCCCACCACATTTGGCCGCGGGCCTTGGCCAATCCGCCGAACAGGTAGATCACACAGAGGTGAATCTGGAGGAGTCGTGTGGCGACGTTGGCCGCGACCGAGGGGGCGGGCGTGGGGAGCATCCAGCGGAGGACGCGTCCGGACGGGGCGGGATCGCCGAGGCGGTTTCGGAACCGGCGGCGGAGCCAGGCGTCGACGGAGAAGCGGCTGCCGCAGGGGGTCAGCATCAGGTACATCGCGACGTAGGTGGCGATTTGGTCCAGCCCGAACAGGGCGCCGGTCAGGCGGTGGATCAGCATCAGTTGCAGGAACCACGTCAGCGGCGCCGTGACGCGGGTCAGCAGTCCGGCGGCGAACGCGAGCGTGACGAGCATGGTGAACCCGTGGTGGAGCCAGATCGTCGGCGGCCGGTCGAGGTACCACAGGTAGCTGCGGCCCCAGTCGGGGTCGCCATAGGAGCCGTCGTGAAGCGACCGCGCCGTATCGTTGTCGATCCACGCCGCATCGCCGAGGAACGCCGAGAGGTCGATCGCCAGCACGAGGTGTGCGTAGAACAGCATCGCCCCGGTGGCGATCCGCATCAACGCGAGTGTCGTCGGGTCGCGGGGGGTGAACCAGAACGCGTTCCAAGACGCCGCGCCGTCCCGCCACCAATTTCGCACCGAGCTTACCAACGCGCCGCCCCCCATCACGGCGACTCCGGCGTGGCGGACGGATCGGTTTCAGGAGACGAATCGATTTCGGGAGACCCGGGAAATTCCGACCTAGGGAGTTCCGACCTGGGGAGTTCTTCGAGTGGGCGGTCGAGCAGGACGTTATAGAATCGCTCGTCGTCGAGCGGCGTCGGTTCGTCGTTGAAATCGATGAAGGTCGGAATCGCGTGTTCGATCCGTCGGATCGCGACCTCGTGATCGGGGTGGGTGGCGGCGAGGTGGTCGACGATCGAACTTCGGATCCGTTCGTATCGCGCGCGGCCCGCCCGCCACGCCCGATACTCCGCCGGTTCCGACTCGGCCAACGATTCGGCGTCGGCGGGGAGCGGCGGGCGATACGCGTCTTGCAGGAACTCGGCGAGCATGAAATGGCGATGATAGAGCAACCGCGGCCAGTGTCGCTGGAGGTCAGGGATCATCTGTTCGACGCGATTCCCTTCGGCGTCGGTGATCGCGGCTTGGATCAGGTGGCTGGGGCCGGCGTCGGGGGCAAAAAACGCGTAGCCTCGGTTCAGATAGAGGAACTCACCGTAGCCTCGAACCGGTTGGGAGAGGGATCGGACCGAGGGGGAGCTTCCGAGCGGGCCGCGGGCCTGAAACGCGAGCGGGGGGAGGAAAACGGCGAGCAGGTGGAAGACGACGACGAGGCTCAGGACACGTCGCACGGCGGGGCGTGGGAGGTTGCTCGGGGGAGGCGAGGGCATCGGTCCGGCAAGGTCTCGGGGAGGGGGCATTGGCGGGGGCGTCATCGTTCGCGGATCGTGGCAATCGTCCGTCGCGATCACCCCTTTTCGGGCGTTCGGGCGTTCGGGCGTTCGGGGGGATCGGATGGTGGAAACGCGGCCGGAATCTCGCCAGAGTATAGCCCCGGCTTGCGGAGCTAAGGGGGGGCACGTGTCCGAAAAGGTGTCCGACCCTCTGGTGGAGCGAGCCGGTGGACAACCGAGGACGTGGAAAAGCCGTTCAGCGTGATGCCAGCTGGAAATCGACAGAGGGTCGGACCCCTTTTCGGATCGGCGCTGAGCGAAGGGGGCGCACGAAAAAAGCCGCATCCGTCGCCCGGACACGGCTTCTTGCTTCCGACCGATTTGCCCGCCGGCAAGGCGAGGGAGAAGCGGATTAGCGTTTGGCGATCGACGCGTCGTCGAAATCGAAGGTCAACTCGTGATCGTTTCCGGCCTCGACGTCGAGCGTCCGTTCTTTGCTCACCGGTTGACCGTTGACGGTCGCGGTGACGCGGACGGTGTACCCGCTCCACTTTTCGCCGGGGTTCAACTGGGTCGTGCGGAAGGTTCGCAGTTCGCCTTCGCCTTCGGTGTCGTTGCCCGCGAGGTTGACGACGGCGTCGGCGGGGACGCGGACGGTGACGACCGTTTCGACGGCGTCAGACCCGGTCGCCAACTCGGGCGAGTTATCCATGGCGGGAGGATCGAAGACGACCCGCTCGACGGAGCCGGGGCGCAGCTTGACGGTTTTGCTGAGCGTTTCGGTTTCGCCCTCGACTTCGAAGCTGACGTCGATCACGTAGGTGTAGGCGAGGCCGGACTTGAGACCGCGTGAAACGAACTGGCGGATCTTGCCCTCGCTGGACGTCTTGTGGCCGTTGACGACGACGCTGGCCGATTCGACCGGGACAGTGACGTTCAGCACCGCGGCGTCGGCATCGACGTCGCTGGAGGCCCGGTTGGCGGACGCTTCGTAACCGGCCGAGCCGCGCGAAGCCGCCGACATAGGAACCGCGGCCGAGTAGGAGACCGACCCGCCGCTGCTGCCGCCGGAGGACCCGCCGCTGCTGCCACCGGAGGATCCGCCGCTGCTTCCGTAGGCCGAGACGTATCCGCCGCTGCTGCCGCCGGAGGACCCGCCGCTGCTGGCGTTGCGGGCATCACGGCGGGCGTGAATGCGAGCCATCAAACGTCGGAGCGGCCCGACGTGGGCTTCGCCGCCGGAGGACCCGCCGCTGCTGGCATAGGCAGCGACGTACCCGCCGCTGCTGCCACCGGAGGATCCGCCGCTGCTACCGCCGGAAGAGGCGTAACCGCCGGACGAGCCGTGTGCCGCCATGTAGCCCCCGGAAGAACCGCCGGCGTGGGCGGTTCCTGCGGCGACCGCGCTCGCCGCGACGAAAACCAAGCTTCGATAATACGTCATGATTCAAATACTCCTCTGCATCCTCGATGTGGCTGGGAAACTGCACGACGGCCGCCCCCCATTCGCAGTCGAGCGGCCCCGCACGTCAGGATATCGTAGCGGATGCGTGGATCAAGAAGTTTGGGCAAATTTTGAGCACGAGGATATTTTGGCAACTTGCGTGAATTTGCCGGGCGGATGGGGCGGTGCTTCCGGATGAGTTGAGAAAACGGCTCGAGGCGAAGGGTGGCTCTTCCGGAGCTGACGTTCGGCCACCACGACGCGTCGAAGTTCGGAGAAGGATACGAGTCCGTTAGCGGGGTTGCGATTCGGTCTAGCGGATCGGTTCGAGTTCGATCGCGTCGAAGTCGGCGGTCCCGGTGGCGCCGAACAGGCCGATTCGGAGGATCGCTTCGCGGGTACCGAGGGGGATCGAAACGAGGCGGCTGACGTCGCGCCACTCGTTGTTGCCGCGGAACGGTCCGAGCCAGAACGTCCCCAGGTCGCGACGGAGTTCGTCGTACAGGCTGATCACGATCATCGGCACCGCTTCGGGGGAGGGTCCTTGTTTGACGCCACGGGTTCGCACGCTTCCGCCGAGCCGGATGATGGCGACTTGTCGTCCGTCGATCGGGATCCCTTGCAGCAAGTGTGAGTTGAGTCCGGGCGTTTCGTTTTTGAAGCGGGCGAACGCGAGCCCTTTTTTGGCGCGGCCTTCGCCGCGGGAGGATTCGATGCGGCGTACTTGGCGACCGTAGTACCAGCCGGGGACGTAGTCTTCGAGGTCGACCTTTTGGCCTTCGCCGGTTTGTTCGAAATCGCCGTTGACCACTCGCGGGCGGCTCGGGTCGGGTTGGACTTGTCGTCCGTCTTCGGCTTCGCCGGTCATCGGCACGAACAGGGTCGGGCGGAGCGGTTGGCGGACGAGTTCGCCGTCTTGCTTGGTCATCCGGTAGAGGGTTTGTTGGTAGCGTTCGCCGACGGGGATGATCATCTGGCCCCCTTCGCGGAGTTGTTCGACGAGCGGGTCGGGGACCGATTCGGGGCTGCAGGTGACGATAATTTTGTCGAACGGGGCGGCTTCGGGCCAACCGAGGAACCCGTCGCCGACGCGGGTGGTGACGTTGTCGTAGCCGAGTCGCTCGAGGGTCTCGGCGGCTCGGACGCCGAGTTCTTCGACGATTTCGATGGTGTAGACCTGATCGACGAGCGGGCTGAGGACGGCGGCTTGGTAGCCGCTGCCGGTGCCGATTTCGAGCACCTTGTCGCTCGGCTTCGGTTCGAGCGATTCGGTCATCAGTGCGACGATGAAGGGGCTGCTGATCGTTTGCCGGTGTCCGATCGGGAGTGCCATGTCGAAGTAAGCCCGATGCCGTTCCGTTTCGATCACGAATTCGTGGCGGGGCGTGAAGCGGATCGCATCGAGGACTCGGGGGTCGCTCACGCCGTCGGAAGCGATCCGGTCGCGAACGAGTTTTTCACGGGCTTCGGCGTACGGGTCGTCGGCGGAGGCCGCGGGGGTGGATCCGAAATGCATGCCGAGGCAGGCCAACAGGAGGGGCAGGGTCGCGAGCGGCCGGTGGGTGATCATGGTCTCGGTTCCGCGAGGAGGGTCGGCTTGTCGGCGTCCGGTCATCCGCCGCCGCGGAGCAGCACGGGGACGCCGTAGATTTCTTGGAACAGGCCCGCGTTTTGTCGCATCGCGAGTTGTTCGAGCGAAACGTCTTTGACACCGGGGACGGTGATCACGAGGCGTTTCCGTTCGCGGTTGCAGCGGATTTCGCGGACGCGTCCGCTGCGGGTGTCGTCGAGCGCGATCGCCAGTCGGAGGAGGGCGGCCATCTTGGCGACGGCGACACGGTCGTCGCGGTGGAGTGACCGGTAGACGTCGTGGGTGGGCTGGGGGAACGCCCGGCGGTGATAGCGGGCGACGAGGCCGACGAGCAGCTTATCGTGCCGCGAGAGTCCGAACAGGTCGCTGTTGCGGATCAGGTAGAGCGCGTGTTTGTGGTTGCTTCGCACGTTGACGAACAGGCCGACCTCGTGCAGCAGGGCCGCGACGAACAGGATCACTTCGTAACGGCTATCGAGCCGGTGGTCGTCTCGGAGTTCGTCGAAAAGTTGGCGAGCGAGTTCCGCCACGGCGCGGGCGTGGGCTTCGTCGAAATCGAGTTTGCGACCGAGGGAGATCGCCGAGCGGATGATTTGGGTGCGGAACTCGGCGGTCCACCGGCCCCCGACCGACATGTCGTGGAGCACGCCGTCGCGAAGGTTCGTTTCGCCGACGTGGACGTGTGACAGCGAGAAGTGCTGTGCCAGCAGCGTGTAGGTGAGCAGCGCCGGCCCGAGCGTTTCCGCCTCGATGAAGCTCGCGCCGAACCGTTTCACGATCGCGTCTTCGTCGAGCGGGAGTACCTCTTCGGTGAAGCGGGCGAGTCGATCGGTTTCGAGTCGCACGAGTTTCGTCGGGTCCCAACTTTCGAGCAGGCGTCGCGCGGCGAAGCGGATATCGCCACCGATCGCGACCAGGTGCAGGGGGACATCGGCGCGGACTTGTTCGGCCATCCGGTTGAGGGTCCGGCGGATGTGTGTTTCCAGCAATTCCCGTCGCCGTCCCATCGTCGCGCGGGCGTTGTCGAGTGTTTGCAGGAGCCGCACGGAGCCGAGTCGGTAGGATTCGGAGTGGAGCACGTTTCCGCCGCGCACCACGAGCAATTCGGTGCTCCCGCCGCCCACCTCGACGACGACCGACTTGCCGCTGCGTAGGTCGTCGCAGGCGGCGAGATAGGGGATGATCCCCATGTAGGTGATCCGGTTGACCTCCGCCTCTTCGAGCGGTTCCACCTCCAGCCCGGTCGCGATGTAGACGCGGTCGATGAAGGCGAGTCGGTTGATCGCTTCGCGGACGGCGCTGGTCGCGACGACACGGACGTCCTGTTGCGAGGTGATCCCGTATTCCCGCAGGGCTCGGCGGTACCGCCGCAAGATCTCGGCCGCCCGTTCGATGCTTTTTCGGGAGAGCCGCCGCGTGGCGAACGCTTCGCGGCCGAGATCGAGCGGTTGCACGAGCGTATCGAGTTTGCGGACGTCGCCTGAGGACGAAATTTCCGCGACCGCCATCCGCACGCTCGTCGCCCCGATGTCGATCACGGCGACGGGGCGCGGGGAGATTCTGTCCGGGGAATCCCCGCCGCGAGCCGCGGAGAGGGAAGTCGGTGTGATGTCCGCGGCGGGCGGGCCAGAGTTCATTCGATTTGGGTGCCGGTCACGGGTTCGAGGATCGCAGCACCCCCAGTCTAAGCGATCGGGCCCCCTGGTTCACAGCAGCCCCCTGGTTCACAGCAGCCCGCGGTTCACAGCAGCCCGTGGTTCATAGCAGCCCGTGGTTCGACAGCGCCTCCACGGCCGCATCGCCGCCGAAGCATTCCGCGGCCCGCCACCCCCGCCGCATCGCCGCGGCGACGTTTTCGGGGCGATCGTCCAGGAACAGGATCTCGTCGGGGGCGACACCCGTGACCCGTTCGGCGACGTCGTAGATCGCCACGTCCGGCTTCATCGCCCCGACCCGAAAACTGAGTACCGCCGCGTCGAACGGGCCCGCCATCACGGGATAGCGTTGTCGGGCGATCCAATCCCAATGGGCGTGACAGGTGTTCGACAAGATCCCCAGGCCGAGGCCGAGACGGCGGACGTTGGCGATCGTGTGCCGCATCGAGTCGATCGGCGTGAACATGTCGCTGATCGCGTCGAGCAACGCGGCGGTCGTGACCGACGCAGGGTCGCGGTGTGGAGGGTCGAGCGGGGTCGGGTCGCGTTCCGCCGCGAACGCCGACCGGACCTGGGACGCGAACGCCTCGCCGGAGAGTTCGCCCCGTTCGAGCGCCGCCTCGAGACCGCTGGTGTAGACGACCGCCCGGGCGCGTTCGACGGGGACGTCGAACAGCCGGGCGACGTTGCCGCAGGCGATCTCGGGGTCGAACGCGACGAGCACGTTCCCGAGGTCGAAATAGACGAAGCGGACGGTCATGTCGGTTCGCTTGTCGGACGGTTTGGCGAGTTCGCGGTGGTTCGGGGACCCTTTGAGGATCGGCTTGCCGCGATCATAATCGGCCGCCTGGCACGTTCACTCCGTTGAGAACGGGCACCCCGCCCGATGAGAACGGGCACCCCGCTGAGAACCGGCCCTTCGCCGAGAACGGGCCGTCCCCTGAGAACCGGCTCCCCCTTTCCCGAGAGACCCGATGGCCCAACCGCTAAATCGATATAGCCGCCAGATCACCCAGCCCAAGAGCCAAGGGGCGTCCCAGGCGATGCTTTACGGGACCGGGATGTCGCCGGAGGACATGGATAAGCCGCAGCTCGGAATCGCCAGCATGTGGTACGAAGGGAACACGTGCAACATGCACCTTCTTGACTTGGCCGCCGAGGTGAAGGCGGGGGCGGTCGAGGCGGGGCTCGTGGGGATGCGGTTCAACACGGTCGGGGTCAGCGACGGGATCTCGATGGGGACCCGCGGGATGAGCTATTCGCTGCAGAGTCGCGACCTGATCGCCGATTCGATCGAGACGGTCATGGAGGCCCAGTGGTACGACGCGCTCGTCGCGTTGCCGGGGTGCGACAAGAACATGCCGGGTTGCCTGATCGCGATGGGGCGGCTGAACCGGCCCGCGATCATGGTGTACGGGGGGACGATCAAGCCGGGTCAAAAGAACGGCGAGAAGCTCGACATCGTGAGCGCCTTCCAATGTTACGGCCAGTTCGTCGCGGGGTCGATCAGCGAGGAGGAGCGGGCGGAGATCGTCCGCAAGAGTTGTCCCGGGGCCGGCGCGTGCGGCGGGATGTACACGGCGAACACGATGGCGACCGCGATCGAGGCGCTCGGGATGTCGCTGCCGTATTCGTCGAGCACTCCCGCGGTCGATCCGCAGAAGAAGCAGGAATGCCGCCGCGCCGCCGCGGCGATCCTGGAACTGCTGAAGTCGGATTTGAAGCCGCGGGACATCATGACGCGGGCGTCGTTCGAGAACGCGATGGTGATGGTGATGGCGCTCGGGGGAAGCACCAACGCGGTGCTGCACCTGTTGGCGATGGCCCGCGCCGTCGACGTGCCGCTGACGATCGACGACTTCCAATCGGTCAGCGACCGCGTCCCGTACTTGGCCGATTTGAAGCCGAGCGGCCGGTTCGTCCAGGAAGACTTGCATTCGGTCGGCGGCACCCCCGCGGTGATGAAGTATTTGCTCGAGCACGATTACCTCGACGGTTCGTGCATGACGGTGACCGGGAAGACGCTCGCCGAGAATTTGGAGCCGTTGCCGGGGCTGAAGGAAGGTCAGACGATCGTGCACACGTTGGACGAGCCGATCAAAACGAGCGGGCACATCCGGATCTTGCGGGGGTCTCTCGCTCCCGAAGGGGGCGTCGCCAAGATCACCGGGAAGGAAGGGCTCCGGTTCAGCGGCCCGGCGCGGGTGTTCGACAGCGAGGAGGAGATGCTGCGGTCGCTGGAGGCGAAGGGGATTCAGAAGGGGGACGTGGTCGTGATCCGGTACGAGGGTCCCAAAGGCGGCCCGGGGATGCCGGAGATGCTGACGCCGACCAGCGCCATCATGGGAGCCGGCCTCGGGGGCGACGTGGCGCTGCTGACCGACGGCCGGTTCAGCGGCGGGTCGCACGGGTTCATCGTCGGGCACATCACCCCGGAGGCTCAGGAGGGAGGCCCGATCGGGCTGATCCGTGACGGCGACGTGATCACGATCGATGCGGAAACGAATTCGCTCGACGTGGAGCTCAGCGAAGCGGAACTCGCGGAACGCCGGGCGGCGTGGCAGTCGCCGCCGCTGAAGGCGACCCGGGGGACGCTTTTTAAGTACATCAAGAACGTGAAGAACGCGAGCGTGGGTTGCGTGACCGACGAGTAAGTTGGCTACTCGGTCGGTAGTCCGTCCCGATCGAGCAACTCGCGCATCGAGGTGACGCGGTCGGGGTTTTTTCCCGCGAGGTCGTTCTCTTCCCCCAGGTCGTCGTCGAGGTCGTAGAGACGCCAGGGGGATTCTTGGCGGTTCTTGTTGTCGCGGTAGCGGACGAGTTTCCAATTCTGTTGACGGACGCCGATCGAGGTGTCCCCTTCGCTGCTGGCCCAGTACAGGTATTCGTGTCGTTGCTGGTCGTCCGGTTTGCCCATCAGCGTGGGGACGATCGAGACGCCGTCGGTGTCTTGGGGCGGGTCGACCCCGGCGAGTTCACAAGCGGTGGGGAAGAAGTCCCAGGAGGCGGTCGGCAGCTCCGACTCGGTCCCCGGTTCGATCTTTCCGGGCCAGCGGACGATCATCGGGACCCGGATGCCCCCTTCGTGCATCGACCGCTTGTATCCCTTCAGCGGGCCGTTGGAGTCGAAGAAGTCGACCTTATGGTTGCCTTCTTGGTGCGGGCCGTTGTCGGAGGTAAAGAAGACGATCGTGTTGTCGTCGATCTCGAGTTCTTGGAGCAGGTCGAACAGTCGGCCGACGTCGGCGTCCATGCGGGTGATCATGGCGGCGAACCCTTTTTCGGGGTTCGGCCAAGACTCGTCGGCGTAGGGCCCGTAGTCGGGGACTTCCATCCCGTCGCCGAGCACCCGCCCCCCTTCGTTATTGGCGTGGGGGATCGTCCAGTGGACGTGCAGCAGGAACGGCTGATCGTGGTGGCGTCGGACGAAGTCGAGCGCGGCGTCGGTCATCACGTCGTGCGAGTAGGTTTCGCGGACGGAGGAGACACGACCGCGGCCGTTGGGGTAATCGCCGATGACGTTCCCTTCGAGGGGGACTTGGCGTTTGTTTTCCCACAGGAACGTCGGGTAGAAGTTGTGCGCGTTGCTTTGGTTGAGGTAGCCGAGCCAGTAATCGAAGCCGTTGTTGTTGGGGTGGCCGGGGTTGTCGACCTCGTCCGGGGTTTCGACGTGTCCGAGCGCCCATTTGCCGACGCCCCCGGTCGCGTAGCCGGCGGCCTGGAGCCGTTTCGGGATCGTTTCTTCGGCGCCCGATAGGCTCTTGGCGCGGTTCCCGATCAGTCCGGTGTGGCCGACGTGTTGGCCGGTCCAGAGGACGAGTCGGGACGGACGGCAGACGGTGTGACCGGCGTAGTGGTCGGTCATCCGCAACCCTTCGGCTGCCATTTGGTCGAGATTGGGCGTCTGGATCACCTGTTGGCCGAAGCAGCCGAGGTCACCGTACCCGAGGTCGTCGGTCATGATGTAGATGATGTTCGGCGGGTCGTCGGCGGCGGCGGGTTCGGCCGGGATCGCCAGCCATGCGGCGGCGAGGCAGGCGGCGATGACGGGGAGGACGGCGTGCCGAGACGGGAGTGGGGGATGCACGGGGGGGGCTCATCGGTTTTGGGGTTGTCGGTCGGAGATCGGTCGGAGTTGGTCGCGGAGTCGTGCGACGACTTCGGCGTGTTCGGGGGATTGGGCGAGGTTCGATTCTTCGTGGGGGTCATTTTCGTGGTCGTACAGTTCGACGCCTTCGCTGCCGTCGCGGCCCCATTCGGTGTAACGCCAGCGTTGGGTGCGGATGCTGTAGCCGAAGACGTTGCGTCCGCGGCGGACTTGGGTGAACGCGGGGCGGTCCCACGGCGATTCGGGTTCGTCGAGCAGCGTTCGGAGGCTGACGCCGGCGAGGTCCTCGGGCGGGGTGAGTCCGCACAGGTCGGCGAGGGTCGGATAGAGGTCGACGAACTCGACGGGCCGCGGGGAGTTTCCGCCTGTGGTGAGTCCGGGGGCGCGGACGATCATCGGGGCGCGGGCGACCCGTTCAAAGTTGGACTGTTTCTTCCAGAGTCCTTTCTCGCCGAGGAAGTAGCCGTGGTCGCTCCAGAAGACGACGATCGTATTTTCCGTGAGGCCGAGACGGTCGAGGGCGTCGAGTAGCCGACCGACTTGGGCGTCGACGAAGCTGACGGTGGCGTAGTAGGCCTGTTTCCCGCGGCGGGCTTCGTCGCGGTTGATGCCGAACCAGGGCCACGGTTTGACGGACGCGAGCGCGATCGGCGGGACGTCGGCGTAGTCGTCGGGGTCGATCTCGGGGAGCGTGATTTCGTCGAGCGGGTAGAGGTCGAAGTACTTCTTCGGCGCGACGTACGGGGAGTGGGGTCGGTAGAAGCCGGCGGCGAGGAAGAACGGGCGGTCGCGGTTCGCTTCCATCAGCGAAATGATGCTGGTCGTGACGAGCCCGTCGGTCTGTTCTTCGTCGGTCCCTTCGGCGGCGAGCCAACTGATCGACGAGCCGAGTCCGCGGCGGGCGGTGGCGTTTGTGATCAGGTGTTCTTCGGCCTTGTCGCGTCCCGCGGGGTTGACGACCCGGTCCCATGACGGGTCGTCATCGAGCCCGTCGGTGCCGATATCGCCGGGGTTGCCGTAGTGGTAGATCTTTCCGGCGCGGGCGACGAAGTAATCGTTTCGGCGGAACAGTTGGGGGAGCGTGACGGCGTCGGGGACTTGCTCGCGGAAATGGGTCTTCAAGTCGTAGACGCGGATCGTGTCGGGACGCAGCCCGGTCAGCATGCTGGACCGGCTTTGGCTGCACTGGGGGTATTGGCAGTAGGCCCGTTCGAACACGACGGCGTCACGGACCAACCGATCGAGGTTCGGGGTATGGACTTCGGGCACGCCGTAGCACGGTAAGTCGTGGTTCAGGTCGTCTGTCGAGATGAACAGGACGTTGGGCGGTCGGGTTGAGTCTCCCGCGGGTTGGGCTGGGCCGTCCGCGGGTTGAGCTGTTGCGATTGAGGCGGTTAGGCAAACCGCGAGCGTCGTGAAGACAACCGGCGGCACGATGCGGCGATGGGGCGTGCGTCCCAAGTCAGCGGCGGGAACGGTTCGGGGAGGGCATTCGGCCGTCGCGTCGCGGGAGCTTATCCCCATCGTTCCGCCTCGGAAGGGTGCTCGGATCGGTCGTCAAGTCGGGTCACCGATTCTATCCGCTCCGCAGGCGGGATTCGACTGGCGGCCGCTCGATCGGAAGTTCACCGGCGAGGCCCCCGCGGATCGCCTCGGACGACGCTAACACGGAGGTACGCCGGAGCCTTTTTTTTAACGTCGGGACCGATCGAAATTCGGTTTGCAGGTGCGGGAGGGGCTCAAGTAGGGTGGCTTGGTGGACGATGCGAACCATCGACACACGAGGGAAGCCAATGAAATCGCAAGTATCCGCTCGCCGACGCCCATTGAGATTGGAGCCGTTGGAGGGCCGTCGACTGCTGGCCGTCGATCTTGGCGGTTTGGATGGCTCGACAGAGCAGGTAGGGTTTTTGGGTGCGTGGGATCGGCAAGAGATCTATCGATTCAACATCGAGCGGGATGCCACGGTTGAGTTGACACTCGATGGGCTGTGGCGGGACGCGGACCTCGCGTTGTTCGATGCGGGGGGTCGGGTCGTCGACGTCTCGGCTCGTCCCGGAGCGACGGCGGAACGGATCACGGCGGAGTTGGCGTCTGGGACTTACCAAGTGGGGGTGATCGCCGCGACGACTTGGTGGAACGCGTACCGGCTCGAGTTGTCGGCCCAGTTGGAACCGGAAGCCGTTCCCGGGGAGATCGGGTCGGACACCGAGATCGATTTTGACGCGGTCGCTCCGCTTCCGGAGGTGCCCGAGTTTGGGGCGGCGAGCGATTGGAGTGTCAACGCGGTCGGCGCGCCGGAGTCGTGGCAGGCCGGGTACACCGGGGAGGGCGTGACCGTCGCGATCGTCGACAGTGGGGTGGATCTTCAGCACCCCGACTTGACGGGCCAGGTCGATGTGAATGCGGGCGAGATCTTCGGCAACGGGATCGACGATGACGGGAACGGGTTGGTCGACGACGTGTATGGCTACGACTTCGTCGACGGTGATCCGATGCCGCTGGACGCGAACGGACACGGGACCCACGTCGCCGGGACGGTCGCGGCGGCGAACGACGGGTTCGGCACCACGGGTATCGCGCCGGGTGCCGAGATTTTGCCGATCCGTGTGATGGACGGCGCCGGGATGGGAACCGTTTCGGGGGTGGCGGCCGGAATCCGTTACGCCGCGGACAGGGGTGCCGAGGTGATCAATTTATCGCTTGGGGGTGGTTATCATCCGTCGATCGATGCCGCAGTCCGCTACGCCGGTTCGGTCGGTTCGCTGGTCATCGCGGCCGCCGGAAACTCGGGCGGTACGGTCCCGGGGTCTCCGGCAAGTCTCAGTGCGGCGTACGAACATGTGTTGTCGGTCGGGGCTGTGGACCGGTCGGGGCGTGTCGCCCCTTTCAGCAACCGCGTGGGTACCAGCGACGCGGTTCAGGTGGACGCGCCGGGTGTTGACATTGTCAGCGGTTTCTTCGGTGGGGGCGCACGGTCGCTGAGCGGGACGAGCATGGCTGCCCCGCATGTCGCGGGCGTCGCCGCTTTGGCGCTGTCCGCCAATCCGGCGTTGGACGCGGCGGGGTTGCGGGAGTTGATCGTACGAGGCGCGACGGAGCCGGCGAGCGGTTCGGATAGCGTCGGAATGGTCGACGCGAGGACCACCGTTGCGTACGCCGCGGCGGGCTTGCCGTCGGCATCCGCGGACGCCGCGGCGACGAGTCCGGGACGAGCGAGGGTGACGGCCCCTACCGGTGTCGGCTATCACGTCACCGCGCGACGGGCCGAATCTCCGACGGTCCCTCGGCGGTGGCCGATCGTTCGAGAGGCGTTCGACGGCGACCACCTCCAAGCTGGCGTCACGGATCGATGGCTTGTGACTCCTGACGAACCGGTTGTTGGTGACGCGCCGGTCGAATTCGGAGAGTCAGCGTCCGAAGACAGCGTTCCCCGCGGGTCGATCTCGGTTCCCCGCAGGTCGATCTCGGCGATCGAGCGAACATCCAGCGCGGATCGTGATGCGACGGACACCGCGATCGTCGAGTTGTTCGGTTCGGAAACATCCCCAGACGGCCTCGGCAGTGGTGTAACCGGATCGGTCTGACACGGGGTCGGTGTCACGGGACGATCATCCGGTCGTGACTGGGAGTTTTTCGACAGGGGTCACGGGGGTTTTCGGCTCGGGGCAGGTCGGTAGACTGTTAAGGAGCCTTTGACCGGGCTGCTGCCTTTCACCGGGCACCCACCGTTCGTTGACATCACGGCCCCCATACCGCTCCCCGGATACGATCCGGGCGACGACGGCGGGAAATCTGCGCATCCTCGCTTCCCCGATCGACCGGTCTGTTATGAGTTCACCTCCCGAGTCTGACGGTTCGCTTGCCGCCACGTCGCTCGCCCGCACGCCGCTCGACCAGTGGCACCGGTCTGCGGGGGGCCAGATGGTCGAATTTGCCGGCTATGAGATGCCGGTCCGCTACGACTCGATCGTTTCCGAGCATCACGCTTGTCGGAAAGCCGCGGCGTTGTTCGACGTCTCTCATATGGGGCGACTGCGTTTCGAAGGCGAGGGGGCGGAGCGAATGCTCGACCACCTGTTGACCCGTCGTGTTCGAGACTTGCCGGTCGGCCGCGTGCGTTATGCGTTGGTGTGCAATCCGGACGGGGGCGTCTTGGATGACGTCTTGGTATCGCACATCGAGACGCCGTCGGGTCAGCGATACTTTTTGCTCGTCGTAAACGCGTCGAACCGCCGCAAGATTGTTGACTGGATCGCGACGCAGGTTGATCGTTTTCCGGGCGTCACGGTGACGGATCGGACCGAGTTGACCGCGATGATCGCGGTCCAGGGTCCGCGGGCGGTCGAGGTCGGTGATCGGTTGTTGGGCATCGACGTGTCGTCGCTGAGGTTTTATCGCACGCGGGTGACCGAACAGTTCGGCAAGCCGGTGATCGTCAGTCGCACGGGGTACACCGGCGAAGACGGGTTCGAATTAATCGTTCGCGCCGAGGAGGCGTGTCGAATTTGGGAGAATCTGTTGTTGGCGGGTCGCGAGGCGGGATTTGTGGCGGCGGGTTTGGGGGCCCGCGACACGCTGCGGATGGAGGCGGGGATGCCTTTGTACGGGCACGAACTGAGCGAGTCGATCGACCCGTTATCGGCTGGCCTCGGATTTGCTTGCGACTTGGATGACCACGACTTCATCGGTGATCTGCCGCTGCGTCGGATTCGGGACGCGGGACCGGGCCGGATTCGGATCGGGTTGTTGCCGGCGGGCAAGCGTCCCGCCCGCGACGGTTGTGAAGTACTTTCGTCGGGCGGCGAGCCGATCGGGGTGGTCACCAGCGGCGGTCCGTCGCCGACTTTGGGGGTGCCGATCGCGATGGCGATGGTCGACGCCACCAAGGCGGGCGATCCGGGTTTCCGGATCGATATTCGCGGCAAGTCGATCGATGCGGTGCCGACCTCACTCCCTTTTTATCGTGCCCCCCGTCGGGGCTGAACTGTCGTCAAGGAATTGAAAATTTATGTCGCGTGACAAAACACAACTGCTGTATGCCGAATCCCACGAGTGGGTGGACGTCGAGGAGGAGGGGGGGGACAAGATCGCCACGATCGGGATTTCCGGTTTCGCGATCGAGCAGCTGAACGATCTGGTTTACATGGATTTGCCGGAAGTGGGGAGAAAACTCTCCGCGGGGGACGAATTCGGTGAAGTCGAGTCCGTCAAGGCGGTAAGTCCACTCTACAGTCCGGTCTCGGGCGAGGTGATCGCGGTCCACGACGACCTCCCGGAGAGTCTCGATCAGTTGAACGACGATCCCTATGACTTCGGCTGGGTCATCCGCGTCAAGTTGGACGACGAGGCGTCGCTCGGCAAATTGATGGACCATGAGACTTACGAGAAGCAGTGCGGCGAGTCGGAGTGACCCGTTGCCATCGACCGCTGTCGGGTCGCGAGGCCCTCGCGTCGAACCCCAAATGAGGACTCTTCATGAGTGATCCTGCGTTACCGGGCAACAATCCCGGCTATTTATTTCATACCGATACGGACCGTGACGAGATGTTGCGATCGATCGGTGCCGCTTCGCTCCGCGAGATCCTCGACGGGCAGATCCCGTCGTCGGTGCAGCTCGGGCGTCCGCTCTGTTTGCCGGAGGCGGTCGACGAGATGTCGCTCGAGTCGGCGGCGCGGGTGCTGGCGTCGAAGAACGCCTCGGCCACGTCTCATGTCTGTTTCATGGGGGGCGGTGCGTACGATCACTTCGTTCCCGCGGTCGTCGACGAGATCGCATCCCGCGGCGAGTATTACACCTCTTACACCCCGTATCAGGCTGAGGTGAGTCAGGGGAATTTGCAGGTGATGTTCGAGTACGAGACGCTCGTCACGCAGCTAACCGGTTTGGGCGTCAGCAACGCGAGTCTTTACGACGGCGGTTCGGCGGCGACCGAGGCGGTGTTGATGTCGCTGGCGCTCGGCAAGGGACGTCGCCGCGTCGTCATGAGCGGCGCGGTGCACCCGCAGTATCGCGAGATCTTGGAGGCGTACCTTCGGAACATCGACGCGGAGTTGATCGTCGTCGAGGCGGATTCCGACGGGGTGACGCCGGGGATCGTCGAGGCGATCGACGAGGAGACCGCGTGTGTATTGATCCAGCATCCGAATTTTTATGGACGGTTGGAGGACGTCACGTCGATCGTGGCGGCGGCGCATGAGCGTGGGGCGTTGGTGGCGGAGTCGTTCGACCCGATCAGTGTCGGGCGGCTGAAACGTCCGGGCGATTTGGGGGTCGACATTGCCGTCGCCGAGGGGCAACCGTTGGGCAACCCGTTGGCGTTTGGCGGGCCGTATTTGGGGATCATGGCATGCCGAGAGTCATTGGTGCGTCGGCTGCCGGGGCGGATCGCGGGACAGACGACGGACCGTCGCGGGAATCGGTGTTGGGTGTTGACGCTGCAAACGCGGGAGCAGCACATCCGCCGTGAGAAGGCGACGAGTAACATCTGCAGCAACCAGACTTTGCTCGCGCTCCGGGCGTCGGTCTATCTCGCCGCGCTTGGCCCGCAGGGGCTTCGCGAGACCGCGGACCATTGTCTGCAGAAGGTCGATTACGCCCGACGATCGCTCGAGCGGCTGGAGCGTTTCGAGTTGGTTCACCGGGGGCCGGTATTCAAGGAGTTCGTCGTCCGCGACCTCGCCGGGGATGTGCCGGGGCTGATGCGACACGCCGAGGCGTCGGGGATCTTGGCGGGGGTGCCGCTGGAGCCGCTGGACGCCGAGTTTCATGACTGCTTTCTCGTCGCCGTGACGGAGAAGCGGAGCCGCGAGGAGATCGATTCGTTGGTTGCGGTGTTGCAATCCGCGTCGACGCCGGCGGCGGTTTGACGGATCGGCTCGTCGCGTCCCGCCGTGGGCTCGTCGCGTCCCGCCGAGGGCTCGTCGCGTCCCGCAGATTTTGTTGGCCCGCCCCCTTTGCCGATCCGGCGGGATGTTTGCCCGTCGACCGCACCCTTCCCGATTGATAACGAAGAACTGATGCGAAACCGCCAAGCTACCCAACTGTTGTTCGAGCTGAGTCATCCCGGGCGCCGTGCGCATCGATTGCCGGCGACGGGGATCGAGCCGGTGCGGACGGAGGATTTGATCCCCGAGGACCAGTTGGCCGATGACCCGCCGCCGCTTCCGGAATTGACGGAGGGGGACATCGTGCGTCACTTCGTCGGTTTGTCGACGATGAACATGAGCGTGGACACGCACTTTTATCCGCTCGGTTCGTGCACGATGAAGTACAACCCGAAGCGTCACGAGCGGGTGGCCCGGTTTCCCGGGTTTGCCGACGTGCACCCGTTGCAGGACGAGTCGACGGTGCAGGGGTTGCTCGAGGCGATGTACGATTTGCAGCAGATGCTTGCCGAGATCAGCGGATTGTCAGGAGTGTCGTTGCAGCCGGCGGCCGGGGCGCACGGCGAGCTGACCGCGTTGCTGGTCGCCGCGGCGCATTTTCGCGCCGAGGGGGAGGACCGGAAGGTGGTGTTGACCGCCGATTCCGCGCACGGGACGAATCCGGCCAGCGCCCAGATGGCGGGATTCTCGACGCGAACCGTCAAGAGCAATGCGAACGGGTTGGTCGACGTTGACGATTTGGCGTCGAAGCTCGACGACAAGACGGCGGTGTTCATGTTGACCAATCCGAACACGATCGGGTTGTTCGATTCGCAGATCGAGCAGATCGCCGAGATGGTGCACAAGGCGGGGGCATTGATCTATTTGGACGGGGCGAACATGAACGCGATTTTGGGGATCACTCGGCCGGGCGATTTCGGCGCGGACCTGATGCACTTCAACCCGCACAAGACGTTTTCGGGGCCGCACGGCGGGGGCGGACCGGGGGCCGGTCCGATTTGTGTCCGCGATTTTCTCGCCCGATACCTTCCGTCGCCGGTCGTTGATCGGGACGAGGACGGGGAGGGGGTTCGTTACCGGTTGGTGAGTCCGTCGGAGGACTCGATCGGTCGTGTGCGGAGTTTCTTTGGGAACGTCGGCGTGTTGCTGCGGGCGTACCTCTACATCCGGACTTACGGCCCCGACGGGCTGCGGCGGGTGAGCGAGGACGCGGTGTTGAGCGCGAATTATTTGCTGAGCAAGGTGAAGCACATCATGGACGTGCCTCACGGGGACCGTTGCATGCACGAGTTTGTCGCGTCGGCGGCGCGTTTGAAGAAGGAACGCAATTTGACGGCGATGGATTTGGCGAAGCGATTGCTCGACTACGGTTTTCACGCGCCGACGGTTTACTTCCCGCTTGTGGTCGATGAGGCGGTGATGGTGGAGCCGACGGAGACCGAGAGCAAGGAGACGCTGGACGCGTTCGCCGAGGCGTTGTTCCGGATCACCGAGGAGTCGTCGGAGATGACGCACGAGGCGCCGTTGACGACGCGGATCAGCCGCCCCGACGACGTCGCCGCGGCCCGCAAGCCCGTTCTCCGCTGGGAACGTGACCAGGAAGGGTGATCCGCCGGGTGTCCGAGACGTCTGTTCGCGATTCTTCGGCGAGCGACTCGATTCGTCCGGGGCTCGAACCGGCTGGCGTCGAACCGGCTGGCGTCTTGCCGGCTGGGTTCGGGCCGGAGTGTTTGCTCGTCCCGTTCGAGACGTTTTCGGGGGCGCGGAACATGTCGATCGACCAGTCGTTGTTGGAGGCGGTCGATGCGGGCGGGCCGGCGGTGCTTCGATTTTACGGCTGGTCCGAGCCGACGTTATCGCTGGGTTACTTCCAGTCGGCTCGGGATCGGGAGCGGCACCGTGACAGCGGCGAGTTGACGCTTGTCCGACGGGCGACCGGGGGGGGAGCGATCGTGCATGACCGGGAGTTGACCTATTCGGTCGCGGTCCGTCCGCCGGACCGATCACCCGGCGCCCGCGAGGAGCTTTATCAGGGGATCCATGCGGCGATCGCCGAAGGGGTGGAGGAGTTGGGGCTTCGGGTTCGGCCTGATCGGGAGTCGGCCGGTCGCTTGCGGGATCCCGAGGCGTTCCTATGTTTTCAGCGGCGGACGGCGGAGGATTTGGTCGCGCACGGGTATAAGATTCTCGGCAGCGCCCAGCGTCGTGGGCGTCACGCGGTTTTGCAGCACGGCAGTTTGTTGCTGCGGGCGAGTCCCCACGCCCCCGAGTTGCCTGGTGTCGAGGACTTGGTGGCCGCGTCGATCGAGGCGGAAGCGTTGTCGGATCGGATCACCGAGCGGGTCGCGTCGCGTTTCGGGTGGCGGGTCCGTCGGTGGCGGCTTCCCCAGTCGCTTCGCCGCCGGGCCGCGGAGATCGAACGAGAGCGTTTTGCGGCGGCCGGTTGGACGGATAAGCGGTAGCGGCGGTGGCACTGGGCTCGATGTTTCCGTTTTCAGCAATCGCGAGGTATGAAACCGGGGCACCCGGATTTGTCGCGGGTAAGCGGATGCGGGCGGGCGAGTTCGGCGGATCCCGCGGGGTCGCTTCGGATCGGGGTGGTTCGCGATCCCCGGGAGGGGGTTGGGGAGCGCGGCGACGACGGTTGTGACGTTCGCCGCCGTTGCGAGGGGTAAAAAGGTTGACGTTGGGGCGTCGAAAACCGTTTCTTCATCATCCGCCACGGTTCGATTCTGCTTAGAATCGGGGGAGCCGTGCACCCATTCGGTGCGAGCTCGCGGGTCCGGCCGGGAGAGACCGGAATTTTGAACTCGGGCACCGGGCATTAGTCGTCCCGCGGAGGGATTCGTCGTCCCGCGGAGGGATCGTCCCGCGAACGAACGTCGAATGAACGCCGATTAACCGTCGAACGGTCGCTCTTGGTGCGGGCGTCTCGGAACATGTAGGTGACACATGCAGTTGAAGCTGAAGGTCCTTTCTGGCAGCCATGCCGGACGTGAAATCCCGATTTCGTCGGACAAGTTTTTGATCGGTCGAAGCGAGTCGTGCCAGCTGCGGCCCAAGAGTGATTCGGTCAGTCGACGTCATTGCATTTTGGTCGTGAAGGAGGGACGGGTCCTGCTTCAGG
Organism: Pirellulaceae bacterium; assembly: GCA_041685355.1. Taxonomy (GTDB): domain Bacteria; phylum Planctomycetota; class Planctomycetia; order Pirellulales; family Pirellulaceae; genus JAWLFY01. The sequence goes on from JAWLFY010000041.1 coordinate 22,860, forward strand.
ATTTGAAGAGCCGCAACGGGACTTACATCAATGACAAGCGTTTGCCGACGGACAAGGCGAAGGTGCTGAAACCGGGCGACCGAATGAAGGTCGGGAAGCTCGAGTTCGAGGTCGTCATCGAGCACGGCTTGCAGGGGAGCAAGAAGCCGAAGGTTTCGGACGTCGGTGACGCGGCGGAGCGGGTGGTGAAGGCGGGTTCGGAAGACAGCCGGATGGAGGACATCGACGTCAGTTCGTGGCTTGACGAGGCGGACCAGATCGACCGGGTCCGGAAACTGGCGGACCCCGAGACGCGGCAGTTCCGTCTGGACAGTGCGGAGGAGGAATCGGTCGAGAGCGGGACCGACGGCGGGAGCGACAGCGGCGACCTATCGGTGAGTGATTCGAAGGGGGACGCGGAGAAGGAACCGGCGGCGCGGAAGCGTCCCGAGAAGCGGGAACCGGGGAAGCTTCCCGACAACATCAAGAAGGCGTTGTCGGATAACTCGCAAGACGCCGCGAACGACGCGCTGAAACGTTTCTTTAGCGGCCGCTGACCGATGTGTGAGACGAATGCGGCGTTGGCCGAACGCTATCGGGGGAATGACGAGCACGCCTTCGCGACGCTCGTCCGTCGATACCAGTCGCTGGTGTTCGGCGTGTGTATGCGAATGCTCGCGCACCGGGAAGACGCCGAAGACGTGACGCAAGAGACGTTCTCGCGGCTCGCCAAGCATCTCGATCGCTGGGACCCGACGCGGCCGTTGGAGCCTTGGTTGGTGACGATCGCGGGGAACCGTTGCCGTAGCTTTCTCGCGCGGCGGCGTCATTGGCAATCGTTATCGGCGACCACCGAGCCGGTTTCCGAAGCGTCGCGGCAGGCGGAGGCGGCGGATTCGTTACGGGAAGAGGTTCGGTTGGCGGTCGCGAAGCTGCCGCGGCGTCAGCGGGAAGCGTTTCAGATGTTTCATGACGGCTCGCTCTGTTACGCCGAGATCGCCGCGCGGTTGGGCTGTCCTTTGGGGACGGTGAAGACGCTCGTGCACCGGGCGCGGGCGGGGTTGATCGAGGAGCTCCGTCAACGCGACGTGATCGCCGGTCGTGCCGAGGGGGACTCGTCCACGCCGACGACTTCTCCCCTTTCGGAGGCGAATGGATGACCGATTGCCAACGTTTCGACCGGCGGATGCAGGAGCGTCTCGACGCCCGCGAGGCGATCGACGACGACGTGATGCTCCGGGAGCATGCAGCGTCGTGCGCCGCTTGCCGCCAGCGGCGGGAGGCATGGCTGCGGATCGAGCGGGGTTTGTTGCCGGCTTCCGGCGCGAGCGAAGTCGGTCACGGGGCGGCGTCCGGATGGCGGCCGAGCCGGGGCGACCGTTCGCTTCTCGGACGCATGACGATCGTCGCCGCGGCGGCGGCGTTGTTGATGATGGTCGCCGTGCGTCGGTTCGACGCCGCAGGACCTGAATCTTCGTCCGTCGTGGTCGTCGCCTCGGGCGATCGTGCGACCGGCGGGCGAGTGCCGAAGGGGATGATGGTCGCTGACGTTTCGGCCCCTTGGATCGGTGAATTTTCGAAGCAGGCGTGGTTCGACCGAACGATGCCCGCGGTCCGTTCGGTGCGTGACGGCGTGGCGCCGCTCGGCCGATCGTTCTTACAAGCGGTCGCGATCTTGAGCCATGGCGGGGGCCCGAGTCGGGACGCGAGTTTCGATCGGGGTAGCGGAACGGGTTCGGCGCCGGTTGGGGGGAGGCAAACGTCATGAAGGACATTCGAATCCCAGCCGCAGCGGCAGGTGTCTGGTTGATCGCCGTGACGGCCGCGATCTCGGTCCCGTTCGCCGCGAGCGTCGTTTCCGCGGAGGATCTGTTTTCGTTCCGCAACGGGCTGGTGCTCCGTGGGACGCACGCGAGCATTCCGACGCTGAACGAGAACGCGTTCGCATCCGGGGCGCGTGGGGAACCGAGGGCTTTGCCGATCTTGATGATTGACGACGGGCTTCGTCGCACGTTCGTCCACCGGTTGGGGATGCTCGCGCAACCGCCGAAAGAGATCGCCGATTTGGGCCGATCGATCGAGTTCGATCAGCCGGTCTCACTGGGGTCCAAGACGGTCGGCGTGGTCGGACAGATTTTGGGGGTATCGGAGTTCACCGAGTACGGCCGGCGGTTGATCTCGGTTCGCGGCCCCGAGGGGACACCGGTGACGATCGTGCAGGGGATCACCGAGATCAACGACCGGTTCGCCAAGTTGGAGGCGTTGAAGGTCAAGCCTTATTATTCGTGGGACATGCGGGTCGCGACGAGTTCGATCCCGACGTCGACGTTGAACCAGATCTTTCACCGCCGGATGGATCAAGACGACGTCGACCGGCGGCTCGAGGCCGTCCGTTTTTTGATGGAGACCGAGCGTTATGCGGACGCGCACGACGCGTTGCGGAAGGTGATCCGTGACTTTCCGGAAGAGAAGCATCTGGAGCGACAGCTCGTGGCGCTCACCGAACGCCAGGCGGAGCAGTTGCTTGACGAAGCCGAATCGCGGGCGGAGGCCGGACAGCACCGGTTGTCACGGGAGATCTTGGAGAAGTTCGGCTCGCAACCGCTCGGCCGGGTCACCCGATTGAAGGTCGACGACGCGCTCGCGAGGCGTCGGACGACGGAGGCCCAGTCGCGGGAGGTGGTGGCGAACCTGCGTCGCCTCGTTGATCAATTGGACCCGGCGACGGTGGCGGAGTTAGCGCCGATCGTCGACGAGATCGCCGAGGGATTGGACGCCGACACGCTGACGCGGATGAGCGACTTCATTCGTTTGGGAGATGACGAACAGCAACCGGTCGGCAACCGTGTCGCGTTGGCGATCGCCGGTTGGATCTTGGGGGGCGGTTCGGGGGAGCAGAACCTCAAGGTGGCGGCGTCGTTGATCGAGGTCCGCGGCTTGGTCGCGGAGTACTTGGCGTGCGACGACGCGGCCCGGCGGCAACAGATCTTGGAAGAGCTTCGCGGGATGGAAGGGGCCCAGCCGCGTTATGTCGCGCGGATGATGCCGTTGATGGTTCCGCCGTTGACGTTGCCCGAGGGAGCGGCCGATCCGGAGATCCCCGGGATGTACCGGTTCGGTGTCGGGGAGGAGCCGGAATCGTCCGTCGTCCCCGCGCCGCGGTACGCGATCCAGCTGCCGCCCGAGTACGACCCGTTGCGGGAGTATCCGTGTGTTGTCGCGTTGCACCCGATTCGCGGGACCCCGGACCAGCAGATCGATTGGTGGTCGGGCGTATTTTCGGAATCGATGGGGACGCGGATGGGACAGGCTTCGCGTCACGGGTACATCGTTGTCGCGCCGATTTGGTCTCGTGATTCGCAATCGGGTTACGAGTTCACGCCGCGAGAGCACGAGCGGGTGTTGGTCGCGTTGCGGGACGCGATGCGGCACGCCTCGATCGATGCCGACCGAGTCTTCCTCGCGGGGCATGGTGACGGGGGGACGGCGGCGTGGGACATCGCGATCTCTCATCCGGACCAGTGGGCCGGTTTGGTTTCGATCAGCGGCGAGCCGGCGAAGACGATTCCTCATTACAAGTCGAATTCGGAGTATGTTCCCACGTACATCGTGATGGGCGAGCTCGACGCCGCTCCACCACCGTTGACCCGAGTGGGCGCGATTTTGGATGACTACATGACGCATCGTCATGACGCGATGGTCGTGTTGTATCGGGGCCGCGGGCGGGAGTATTTCTACGAGGAGATCCATCGCCTGTTCGAGTGGATGAACCTGTCGTCGCACCGGCGGGCGGAGACCCCGCGGACGATCGAGACGGCGACGATGCGGGTCAGCGACCGGTTTTTCTGGTGGTTGGAGCTTGACGAGATGAAGCCCGCGGTGTCGATCAACCCGTTGTTGTGGGAGCAGGCCGACCGACTCCGGGCTGGCAAGATTTCGGCGAAGGTGTTGGAGGGGAATCAGATCCGCATCAACCAAGCCCCGGCCGACCGTTTCACCGTGTGGCTCCGACCCGAGATGGGGATCGATCTGAACGAGCGGGTGACGATCCGGAGCGGCTCTCGGGCCTTTTCGTATACCTACGAGGGCGGTCTCGAGGTGATGTTGGAGGACGCCCGCACCCGGGCCGACCGGAAGCGGCCGTTTTGGGGCAAGATCAGTATTCCCTAACGATCGAGAACGCCGTTTTCCCGTAACCTTTCGCGATCCGCCCCGAGGAATCTTGTTGTCATGAAGCGTCGCCAATTCATCGCCGCGTCTGCCGCTTCGATCGCGGCTGCCGCGACGTTTCCGCGTGAACGTGTTGGGGCACAACCGGCCGCCGAGGAGTCATCGCCTTCGGGGCGGATTCGGCAATCGGTGATGGGTTGGTGTTTCCGGCCGATGGACGCGGTCACGCTGGCGAGACACGCCAAGGGGATCGGTTTGGAGGCGATCGAGGGGATCGGTGCGGAGCACTATCCGGCCGTGAAGGCGCTGGGGCTGAAGGTCTCGCTGGTAGGGAGTCACGGGTTCGCGACCGGGCCGCTCGATCGCGACAACCACGCGGTCGTGGAGGCGAAGCTTCGCGAGGCGATCGACTTGGCGGTCGAGTTTGACGCCCCGAACGTGATCACCTTCACCGGGATGAAAAAGCGTGGGATCGGTGACGAGGCGGCGAAGCGGAACTGTGTCGATTGTTGGAAGCGGGTGGTTCCGTACGCCGAGGAGCGGGGCGTCGGGATCGTTCTCGAACACCTCAACAGCCGCGACGATTCGCATCCGATGAAGGGCCACCCGGGGTACTGGGGTGACGACCTGGAGCGGTGCGTCGATTTGGTCCGCGCGGTCGATTCGCCGCGGTTCCGCTTGCTTTTCGACATCTATCACGTGCAGGTCATGCATGGCGATTTGATCCGTCACATCCGTCGATATCACGAGCTGATCGGGCATTACCACACCGCGGGCAACCCGGGCCGTGGCGAGCTCGACGACACGCAGGAGATCAATTACCCGCCGATCATGCGGGCGATCTTGGAGACCGGCTACGAAGGTTACGTGGCCCAAGAGTTCATCCCCACGTCCGACGACCCGATCGAGTCGCTCCGTCAGGCTTACGAGTTGTGCGACGTCCGGTTGGGGTGAGCGGTGTCGGGAGAGGTCGGTGGGGACGGTGCGGGGCTGTTGGGGACGGCTGTTGGGTCGGTGGGGACGGTGCTGGGCGAGCGATTTCTTCATCGATCGGCATCGGGGGGGGCAGGATTGTCGGCCCCGGTACAATGAGGCTCGATGCCTGAACCCGTCCGATGGATGAACTGCCGATGAATGCCGTCTTGGCCCCTCCCCAGCCCGCGAGCCTCCGCGAATTGCTCGATAGCGGGTGGCGATCGAAGACCGTCAAGGAGGAGATGCGTGATAACTTTGTCCGCAAGCTTGCGGCCGGGGAGGAGTTGTTTCCGGGAATCGTCGGGTACGACGACACCGTGATCCCGGATATCAATTTGGCATTGTTGGCGGGTCACGACGTGTTGTTCCTTGGCGAGAAGGGACAAGCGAAGAGCCGCATCATGCGGCTGCTGACGCGGTTTCTTGACCAGTGGGTGCCGTACCTGGATCACCCCGGCTTACCCGTCCACGAGGACCCCCTAAAGCCGATCACGACGTCCGGGAAAAAGCTGGTCGCCGAGACGGACCCGGCCGAGGTTCGAGTCGCGTGGTGGCACCGCGACGACCGTTACGCGGAGCGGCTCAGCCCGGGGACGAAGTTCGCGGACATCATCGGGGAGATCGATCCGGCCAAGCTGACCGGCGGGGTCAGCATGGGGGCCGAGGAGGCGTTATCGTTCGGGCTGATTCCGCGGATGCACCGGGGGATTTTCGCGATGAACGAGCTCCCCGAGCTCGACGATTTGGTGCAGGTCGGGCTGTTCAACATTTTGGAGGAGCGGGACGTCCAGATCCGGGGATATCCGATCCGTTTTGATCTCGACTTGGTGATCCTGTTTTCCGCCAACCCGTCGACCTACAACCGTTCGGGGAAGGTGATCCCTCAGCTGAAGGACCGGATCGGCACGGTCGTTCAGACGCACTATCCGGCAGAGCGGGACGAGGGGATCGAGATCCTTCGCCAGGAGGTCGGTGTGGAGTTGAACGGGGATTATCCGGTGCAGATGCCCTACTTCATGTACCAGATCATCGAGGAGATCACGAATCAGGCGAGGAAGAGCAAATACATCGACCAGGCGTCTGGTGTTTCCGCGCGGTTTTCGCTCGCCAATTTCCGCACCATCGTCGCCTCGGCGCGGCAACGCGGCGTGGTCCATGACGAACGGCCGTCGGTCCCGCGGATCAGCGACCTGGGGCATTTGTACTCCAGCTCGCTCGGGAAGTTGGAACTCGACCTGATGGGGACGCATCAGATGTCGGAGCGTCAGGTGCTCGACGCCGTCGTCGCCCAAGCGATTCGGGTCGTGTTTCAGGAGTACGTCGAGGAGCACGGTCTGGGCGAGATCGCCGAAATCTTTCGGGGCGGCGTACGGGTCGAGGTCGGCGATTTGCTTCCCAGTGCTGCGTACGCGGAGCGTTTGCAGCATGTCCCGCCGGCTTGGGACAAGGCGTTCGAGTTGAACGCGAGCGAGAACGACGCGGTCCGTGCGAGTTGCGTCGAGTTTGTGCTCGCGGGCCTTTACAGTCTGGAAAAGATCAGCCGTTCCCAGCGGCACGGCAAGATCGAGTACGAGCTTTAGGCATCTTTCGTCTGTCCCCTCTCACCCGGTTGCCCCATCATGGCATCGCGTCTCGGCGGCATCATCCACGGCTATCAGAAGTACGACCCGACGTCGTTCCCGCCGCCGACCCAGCCGCCCCCCGACCTCGTTTCGCCTGCTTTCGAGCAGGCGTTGATGTTCGGGGATTTTCGCGAGTTGAGCGAAGAGGAGCTGGCCCGTGCGGTGCGGCTCGACCCGAGCCAGATCGCGGGGCTCGGCCCGAGCATCGACATGCTGCGGGCGATGCTCGAGGAGCGGAAGCGGAAGATCTTAGAGACGTACGAGACCGACACGGTTGAGAAAAAATCTCGTCGTGCGTTTCAGAAGGCGTCGAAACAGCTCCGCGTCCCGTCGAAGATGGAAAAGTTGTATCGTCAGGCGATCGCGCTGGAACAGCCGTTCATGATCGAGCGGCTATGGTACGCGTCGGACGACGACCAAAGTCCGCTCGCCCGCGGTCTGCTGCAAGTCGGGCAGCGGATGGGGGACAAGCATCAGATCGAGGAGTTGGCGAGCAAGTACGAGTTCGTCGGGAACGAATCGATGTCGGTTCCCAAGGCGATCGAGATCAAGGAGGAGCTCGAGAAGATCGACGAATTGTTGAACCAGCTCGAGCAGGCCGCGGAGTCGGCGCAGATCGGTCTGATCGATATGGACCTGCTCGGCGAGTTCGCCCAGCCTGGTGACATGGATCAGCTCGAGGAGATGCGGCGGCAGGTCGAGAATCTGCTCCGCGAGCAGGCTGAACGCCAGGGGCTCGAAAAGAACCCGGACGGCGGGGGATTTCGGTTGACGCCGCAGGCTCACAAGATCTTCCAGGGAAAGTTGCTGCAACGGATCTTTAGTCAACTCGCGCCGTCGCGGTCCGGCCGACACGAAGGAGACGTCGTCGGCGAGGGGGCGGTCGAGCTTCAGCAGACCAAGCCGTACGAGTTCGGCGATAGCGTCGCCAATCTCGACCTGCCGCAAACCGTCATCAACGCGTTGATTCGGCAAGGGGACGAGCGTCCGCTGCGGCTGCACGGCGACGACATCGTGGTCCACAAGACACGCAACCACCCCAAGTGTGCGACGTGTGTGATCATGGACATGAGCGGGTCGATGCGGTACGACGGGCAATACATCAACGTCAAGCGGATGGCGATGGCGTTGCAGGGTTTGATCCACTCGGAGTACCCGGGGGACTTTCTCCGTTTCATTGAGATGTACACGTTCGCGAAGCTGCGATCGTATGGCGAGATCATTAACTTGATGCCCAAGCCGGTGACGATCCATGATCCTTGGGTCCGGTTGAAGGCGGACATGAGCGACGACCGGATCAGCGAGCAGGAGGTCCATCCGCACTTCACGAACATTCAGCACGCGTTGCGGCTGGCGCGGCAAAACCTTGCCACCGCCGACACGCCGAATCGCCAGATCGTGCTGATCACCGACGGCTTGCCGACCGCACACTTCGAGGACGAATGGCTTTACATGCTGTATCCGCCCGACCCGATGACGGAACAGGCGACGATGCGCGAGGCCGCGATGTGTCAGCGGGAGGGGATCACGATTAATATTTTTCTCGTCCCGAGTTGGTCGCAGAGCGAGGAGGACATCAAGTTCGCTTATCGGATGGCCCGTTCGACGAAGGGGCGGGTGTTCTTCACCAGCGGAAAAAATCTCGACCGTTTCGTCGTTTGGGATTACTTGCAGAACCGCCGCGACATCATCGCCTGACGCTTGAAAGCCGAGATCAACCGGCGGCGTTGTCGCTTCGGCGGAAGGTAGGCGGGTCGGTCGCGACGCGGGCGACGACGGCCGGTTTGGAATCGGTCAGGGCGCAGGTATCGATGTCGTCACCGTAGCCGACGGCGGTGAGGTTTCGGCCGCCTTGAGATGCGGCCAACCGGCGGGCGAGCGATCCGGAAGCTCGGCAGTCGCCGACGCGCCATCCGTTGTCGCGCCAGCCTTCGCCGAGCCAGTGGTCGAGTGCGATCATGGTTTCATCGCCGACCAGTTCGACGGCGGGACGACAGGGGGCCCGTTTGGCGAGCAGACGATCGAGCAGCGCCCCGGCGCAGAGTACGTCTTCGCCGGTGATCCGGTGGTTTGTGCCGGCGCAGATGAGGTGGACCGAGTTGGCGGCGGCGATCGTGGCGACGGTCGTGGAGAGGTTGAGGAAGCTCACGGCCAACAGACGTTTTGCGGAGGCGGCCGCGGCAAACGCCGCGGTCCCGTTGGTCGTGGTCAGTACGAGTGACCGGCCGGCGACGACCGACTTGGGGTATTCCGAAGGCGAGTTCCCCAAGTCGAATCCGTCGATCGGACGACATTCTCGCTCGCCGCAAAGCAGCGGTCGGGAATTTTCGGCGGCCGTCGCGTCGGCCAGCGATTTCGCCTCGTCGACCGTCCGGCAGGTGATGATTTCTCGGGCGCCGTGGTGCAGCGCCGTTGCCATCACGGAGGTCGCCCGCAACACGTCGATCACGATCGCGAGGTCGACCGGTTCGATGAGCTGTTCGGCGGCGGGGGGCAGCAGGGAGACTTCGACGCGCATCGGGGGCGGGTCCGTGGTTGTGTGGCGGGCGGGGGTGATCGTAGGGGCCGGGGGTGATCGTGGGGGCCGGGGCGGTCGGTTCGCGCCGTGGAGGCGGTTGGCTTGCACGGGCCGGTTCGTGATACCATCCCGGAAGCCGTCTGGCATCCCGCCGACCCGTCACATCCCTGCTTGCACTGGCCCGCCATGTTTTCCGTCGTTCGATCGTGTGTGTTCCGTCTGTTGGTCGATCCGATCGGTGGGCGAGGCTTTGTTCCGGTGATCTTGGTCGTTGCGGCGTTGGCGATCGGGTGTGGCCGATCGCGGGAGGGGTCGGAACCGGAAGTGCCGCCGGGGGCGAAATCGTCTTCCGCCGAAACGGCGGAGCCGGCGGTGACGTCGGCGGGGCCGAAGGTGCTCGATTTGCGCGACGTCGAACCGGATCGGATTTCCGCGGCGATCGCCGAGGCGGCCCAGTGGCCGGGGGTCGAAGAGTTGATCGTGTCGGGGGAAGCGATCGACGACGACGTGATCGCGCCGCTGATCGAGATGACGAGCTTGAAGCGTTTGAAGACGGAGGGGACGTCGATCGGCGACGCGACCGTCGAGGGGTTTGCCGAGCAGAACCGGTTGGAACTGTTGTATCTGCTCGACGCCGGTGGGCTGACGTCGTCCGGTGTGGAATCGCTGGGACGGATGACGCGACTTCGAAACCTTCGCGTCAGCGGTCCTGCGGTGACCGACGATTCGGCCGCACCGCTCGCCGGGCTGGAGAATCTCGCCGCGTTGGCGTTGCACGAGACGGAAGTCGGGGACGAGGGACTTCGGTCGCTCGGTGAGCTGATCGGGTTGCGTGAGCTGAGCCTGTTCGGGACGCCGGTGACCGACGCGGGGTTGGAGACGATCGCGGGGCTGCCACGATTGGTCAAGTTACGGTTGCGTCAGACGGGGGTGACGGGCGAATCGGCCGGTGCGTTGGCGGAGACATCGATCGAGGACTTGGAGTTGGCGGAGACCGAGTTTTCGAACGCGGGAATGGCGGCGGTCGCCTCGATGCCGCGGCTCACGAAGTTGAACCTTTGGTTGACGCGGGTCGACGATGAGGGGGTCGAGGCGCTTCGCGGCGCCGAGCGGATGACGTCGTTGAATCTGGACAACCTGCCTGGGGTCACCGATCGTTCGATCGACGTGATCAACACGCTGGCGAATTTAGAGTTTTTGCACCTGGGGAAGACCGGGGTCACGCCGGCGGGGTTGAGAAGGCTGCAAGGGTTGCCACGGCTCAAGACGCTGCACGTGACCGAGCTTGGTGCTAGCGATGAGGATAAGGCTGCGGTTCGGGAGTCACTCCCGGCGTTGACGGAGTTGGTTGACGGCGCTGGTTGACGCTTCGTCGGGGTGCGGGGAGGTGCGAGTTGTGTAGGTTTTTTCGCTTCGGCACGAAACAAAGGGACGAACAAAGGGGTCAGGCCCGAATGCCGCGTGGTTAAGCCGTAAGTCTTTCACGCGGCGGGCCTTCGGGCTGCGTGACGCGGGCGGTTCATGAACTTGTACGGCTTGGGTCGACGCTTGATTTCTCGGGGATGAATTCTCGGCTTTCGATCGCCCACGGGATGTTCGCTGATCGATTCCAGGAGCGCGTCTTCGAGGGCCGCGAGCCGATCGCAACCGGCCTGCAATTTCTCCGAAAACGCATTCAGCGCTTGCACCGCGCCGGTGTGGCTGAGGCACTTCGGCGACGTCGAATACCGAAGTGCCGTACGTACAATCAGATCACGAATCAGATTGTACGAAATCATATGAGCGTAAATCTCCTTACGCACCATCGAAGGACTCTTGCAACGCAAATGTTCCATTTGCATGTGAGTCTTCAAACTTCGGATATCGAGTTCAACCTGCCAACGCTGAGCATAGAGGTCAGCAAGGTCTTCGACCGAGTATTCAGATGCATCCAGGAGTGTCGTCGCCAAAACCAGAAAACGAACACGAAATCCTTTCTGGTGCACCGCATAGCGAAGGTGCCGCACCAAAACGAACGCATCGAGATCGTCGTGTTCTTCGGCCGACATCCAGACTGATCGGCGGGCTGGCTTCGCGTAGGCAACGATTTGGTCACAAGCACCCTGCTTGTACCCTTTTCGGAAGTCGACTTTTCGCTTGTGATGGACCCGCATGACCACGTCGTAGTCCTCTCGGTACGCGTGGTGGATATTGGCAAACGTCGCGTAGTAGCGGTCGGCAACCAGGATATCGCCCGGGGCTCTTCCGCGATTTTAGTGGCTTGCGGGCTGGCGTCGGCGAGGTTTTTTCAGGCATCGCTGCGATGTCCGAATGTTGAATGAAGTATGCTGATCG
>JAWLFY010000183.1:0-8949 GCA_041685355.1 Pirellulaceae bacterium
CGGCCCCGAACAGCCACGCCCCCGAACAGCCACGCCCCCGAACAGCCACGCCCCCGAACCTCGCACCTCCCCCCGCATGACAACGCTGCTGATCGCCCTGGGCGCCCTGGTCGGATACCTGATCGCCTATCACACCTACGGCCGCTGGTTGGCCCGCACGATTTTCCGTTTGAACGGGGCGGCGGGGGTGCCGAGCGTCGAACTCTGTGACGACCGCGACTTTGTGCCGACCGACCGAACGGTGTTGTTCGGCCACCATTTCACGTCGATCGCCGGCACCGGCCCGATCGTCGGCCCCGCGATCGCCGTGATGTGGGGCTGGCTCCCGGCGCTCGTGTGGGTCCTGGTCGGTTCGGTCTTCGTTGGCGCCGTTCACGATTTCGGGGCGCTCGTCGTTTCGATGCGGAGCCAGGGACAAACGGTCGGCGACGTCGCCGGGCGGGTGCTCAACCGTCGCGTGCGGTTGCTGTTCCTGTTCATCCTGTTCATGGCGCTGACGATCGTGCTCGCGATCTTCGGGTTGGTGATCGCCGCGGTGTTTCGGCAATACCCGGCCGCGATCTTCCCGTGCGTGGTGCAGATCCCGATCGCGCTGGCGATCGGCCTCTGGCTGCACCGCAAGAACGTCCACCTGCTCGCCCCGTCGCTGATCGCCCTGGCGGTGATGTATCTGACGCTCGTGTTCGGCAACACGGGCTTCCTCGGCGAGCTGAACCAGACGATGGCGGGGTGGTCGACGATCACCTGGGTCGTGCTGCTGTTGATCTACTCCTACGTCGCCTCGGTGTTGCCCGTCTGGACGTTGCTGCAGCCCCGCGATTACATCAATTCGCTGCAACTGATCACGGCGCTCGGGTTGGTCGTCGTCGGTCTCGTGTTCGCCGGTCTGTTCGGCGGGGCCCCGTTGCAGACCGGTGGCGAGCGGGTGCCGCTGGAAATCGTCGCGCCGGCGATCCGGGCGAACCCCGAAGGCGCCCCGGCGGTGATCCCGTTCCTGTTCATCACGATCGCCTGTGGGGCGTGCAGCGGATTCCACTGCCTCGTTTCGTCCGGCACGTCGAGCAAACAGATCCGCTGCGAAACCGATGCCCAGTTCGTCGGCTACGGATCGATGCTCACCGAAGGTTTCTTGGCGACGATCGTGATCCTGGCGTGCGTTGCCGGGCTCGGGTTGGGGGCGACGCGGGTCGGTTCGGCCGAGCTGCTCACCGGCAGCGACGCGTACCTGGCTCGCTACGAGACGTGGGCATCGGCGAGCGGGCTGGCGGCGAAAGTCGGCGCGTTCGTCGACGGATCGGCAAACTTTCTTCAAGCGATCGCGGTCCCCGCCCCGGTGGCGATCGCGATCATGGGGGTGTTGGTCGCCTCGTTCGCCGGCACGACGCTCGATACCGCGTGCCGGCTGCAACGCTACGTCGTCCAGGAACTCGCGGCGACCGTCCGCGGCTCGTGGCGGACCGCGGACACGTCGAACTCGCCGAACACCGCGGCGATCGGGTCGACCGGGTCGACGGGGGCAACGGACGCGACGGACGCGACGGACGCGAACGTGGGCACGCCCTGGCGGCCGCTCGCGGTGCTGGAAAACAAACATGGGGCAACGATCTTCGCCGTGACGTTGGCGCTCGTGATCGCGGCGCTCCCGGCGCCGAACACCCCGGTCACGTTGGGCCAGGCGTTATCGGGAGAACTCCCCGCGAGCTACGTGGCCGGCGAAACGGGGCTGCCGGCCGCCGCGTCCGCCGGGGGGATCGCCGGGATGCGGTGGTGGATGGACTCGTTCGCGGGAAAAGGCGGCCTGATCCTGTGGCCGCTGTTCGGGGCGACGAACCAATTGCTCGCCGGGCTGGCGTTCCTCGTGATCGCGTTCTTCTTGTGGCGGCGAAGCGTCCCCGTCTGGTTCATCATCCCGCCGATGCTGTTCATGCTCGCCGTCCCCGCCTGGGCGATGCTCGCCGAAATGCCCCAGTGGCTACGGGCGGAAAACCCGAACTGGATCGTGATCCTGGTCGGCGGGATCACGATCGTGCTGGAAGCTTGGATGGTGGTCGAGGCGTTGATCTTGTGGCCACGGGTCAAGGGGATCGTCGAATCGATCGGGGCGGGAGCGGGTTCCCTTGCCGACTCGGGTTCCCTTGCCGACTCGGGTTCCCTTGCCGATTCGGGCGTCCAGTCCAACCCCGGGACGACTTCCGCGGCGGTCTCGCTCGGCGGTTCCGACTCCCCAGGCTGATGGCCGCCGGCCCTTGTCTAGCGATCGGGTCGCTCTCGGGTACGATGGTCCCGTCGCCGAGTTGGGTCCGGCCGTGTTCGCGAGAAAGTCCGCGACGCCCACCCCCTTCTTTGAACGTCGCCTTCCTGAGCGCCCTGACCCTTCCTGAACGCCCTGACCCTTCCTGAACGCCCTGACCCTTCCTGAGCGCCCCGAGAGCCCCCGCCCGACCATGCGTGTCCTTTCCGGAATTCAACCGACCGGCCGATTTCACTGGGGAAACTATTTCGGCGCGATCCGCCAATACATCGATCTGCAGGAGCAGCACGACGGGTTCTACTTCATCGCCGACCTGCACGCGCTGACGACGGTTCGCGACCCGGCCGAGCTCCGCCAAAACACGATCGATTCCGCCCTCGACCTGCTCGCCCTCGGGCTCGACCCGGACAAGGCGACGCTGTTCGTTCAGTCGCACGTCCCCGAAGTCAGCGAGTTGACGTGGTTGCTGATGACCGGCACGCCGATGGGGTTGCTCGAACGGTGCCACGCCTACAAGGAAAAAAAAGCCCGCGGGGTGACGGCCGACGCGGGCCTGTTTACCTATCCGGTGCTGATGTCAGCCGACATCCTGGCGTACGACTCGCAAATCGTCCCGGTCGGTCAAGACCAGGTGCAGCACATCGAGGTATGCCGTGACCTCGCGGGGAGCTTCAACCACACCTTCGGCGAAACGTTCGTGATGCCGCAGGCGAAGACGCTCGAGCGGGGCGCGAAGGTTCCCGGGACCGACGGCCAAAAGATGAGCAAGAGCTACGAAAACACGCTGCCGCTGTTCGGGAACGTCAAACAGATCCGCAAGCAGATCATGCGGATCACGACCGACAGCCGGCCGATGGAGGCGCCGAAGGAGCCGCAGGAGGACCACCTGTTCCAGCTCTACCAACTGTTCGCCTCCCCCGCCGACGTCGAGACGATGGCGGCGACTTACCGGCGGGGCGGGTTCGGCTACGGCGAGGTCAAAAAGGCGGTCGCCGAGGCGAGCGAGGAATACTTCGCGGCCGCCCGCCAAAGACGTGACGAATTGGAGGACAACCTCGACCACGTCCACGAAACCCTCCGGCGTGGTGCCCAGCGGGCCCGCGACGTAGCCGGCGACGTCCTGTCGAGGGCCCAAAAAGCTTGCGGATTGAGAACCTAAGGAACCGACGATGCGAGGACTCGCCCTCCACTGGCAGATTCTGATCGGGATGATCCTCGGGACGTTGCTGGGGATCTCGCTCAACTTGGCGGCGGGTCAACGCTCGGTGACGGTTAGCGAAGGGCTCCCCGACGGGATCGTCGAGGCGTCGATCGAAGACTCCGCGTCGATGTCGGTGATCCGGTATCGCGACGAATCGGGAGACGAAACGGTCCGGCGGATCGACCCGACCGGCCAAATCGAAGGGAGCGTCACTTCGGCAGACCGGCTCCAGCGACGCGACCCGGTCGCGGCGGCGCTGTACCGCGAATACGGCGGGACCCCGGCGAAGCGTTGGGGGGCCTGGTTCAAACGGATCGGCGGGCTTTTCTTGCGGATGCTGCAAATGGTCGCGGTGCCGCTGATCGTCACCTCGCTGATCACCGGGATCATGGGGCTCGGCGGGACCGCCGGGGTCGGGCGGATGTTTCGCTCGACGCTTCTGTATTACCTGTCGACGAGCTTTCTGGCGATCGTCACCGGATTGTTCGCGGTGAACCTGATCCGGCCGGGGCTCGGCGGGCCCCGGCGGAACGTCGTCGACCCGGACGAACTCGACGGCGGGCAATCGCTCGGCGAGATCCTGTTCGGGCAACTCGAGACGATGATTCCGGCGAACCCGCTCGGCGCGTTGGTCGCCCCCGACTTCTTGTCGATCATCGCGTTCACGATCGCGTTCGCCCTGTTTGCCCTCTCGGTCGGCGGCCAATCGGCCGAGCGGATCAAGAACGCGGCGACCGCCGGGTTCGACGTGATGATGGCGATGACGATGTTCATCATCCGACTCGCACCGATCGGCGTGCTGTTCCTGATCGCCTATGTCACCGCGACCCAAGGGGCGAGCGTGTTCCGGTCGTTGGCGTGGTACGTCGTCGCGGTCGCGTTGGCGCTCGCGGTGCATGCCCTCGTCACCCTGCCGGTGATCTTGTGGTTCGTCGCCAAACGGAACCCGGCCGAATACGCCAAGGCGATGTCGCCGGCGCTGTTGACCGCGTTCAGCAGCGCCAGCAGCAACGGGACGCTGCCGTTGACGTTGAGCTGCGTCGAGAAGCGGGCCGGGGTCAGCAACCGCACCGGCTCGTTCGTCCTCCCGCTCGGGGCGACCGTCAACATGGACGGCACCGCGCTCTACGAAGCGGTCGCGGTCCTCTTCATCGCCCAGCTCCACCACGGCCAAAACCTGGACCTAAGCCAGCAGATCATCGTCGCCGTGACGGCGCTGCTCGCCAGCGTCGGGGCGGCAGGGATCCCGCACGCCGGGCTTGTGATGATGGTGGTCATCCTGCAAGCGGTCGGGCTACCGATCGAGATGCAAGGAATCATCCTCGCCGTCGACCGCGTCCTCGACATGGCCCGGACCGCCGTCAACGTCTGGAGCGACTCCTGCGGCTGCGCCGTCGTCGAACGGCTCGAATCCACGAGCGAACCCGTCGCCGAACCGGCCCCGGCCTGAGCGGGTTGAACCGACGGAGCGGATTGCCGCGGCCCCCTTGGTATCGACCAACCCCTTCTTTAGATGCGCCTAAGGGCTATACAACGCCCTTAATTTATTTCTGCGTGAAAATCCAGCCCATCGAGGTTTCTCGGCGTATATTTGGTCACACGGATTGCGGGCCGATCTGGCTCGGTGCGATCGCCCCGGATTCCTGGTCTCGGTTCCGATCCGACGCGCGGTTCGGTCCGTGGGTCCGCCTTTTCTTTTCCACCCGGCTGTTCCGAGCCGTCAGCCGACATGACGCGACGGGCGTCGACCGTGACGGTCGGCCGGTTTCCGTTCCACGGATGGGCTTCGCACCGACCCCGGGAGACGAGCCATGGGCCATCTGTTCAATCGTCACGGCGCGGACCGGGACATTCCCCGATTCGATCGAGGCGAGTTCCCGAACGAACGAGACAAGCTCGCGCCCGCCCAAGTCGGAGCATGTGCCCAGGTCGAACCACCAGCTCCGGGCGACATGGCATCGGAGCTGTTCGGCGACGGGGGCGTGGCACATTACGCCGGGCTCCCGGCGTTCGGGTTGCTCCGCCACGCTTCGAGGGTGGCACCGCTTCGGGAGGCGATCCGCGACGAGGACCTGAGCTGGAACTACGAGCAACTGAACCACGACGCGGTACGATGTGCGGCGATGTTCCAAGGGTTGGGGGTTCGCCCGGGCGACCGCGTCGGGATCTTGTTGCCCAACGTGCCGGAATACGCGATCGCGCTGCACGGCGTGTGGCGGGCCGGCGGGATCGGGGTGGCGATCAGCCCACTGATGGTTCGCCAAGAGGTCGAAAGCCTTCTCAAGGCGACCGGGTGTCGGTTCGTCGTCTGTCTCGACATGTTGTCTCACTTGGTTCCGTCGGGATCCGGAACTCGCCGGCTGTTGGTTTCGATCCGTGATCGGCTGTCGGCGCTGGAGCAGCTCGGGTATCTGTGGATCCGTCACCGCCGCACGGGTCGTTGGAGTCTTCCCACTGGCGACGAGAACTTATGGTTCTGGGAACAGCTGGAAGGGGCCCGTCGCGAGTGGCAACCGGTCGCGATTCATCCGGCGAAAGATCCGGCGTGCATCTTGCCGACCGGCGGGACGACGGGGCGTCCGAAGGCGGTCACGCTGAGCCATCAGAACCTCGTCGCGAACGCGTGGCAGCAGGCGGAGTGGACCCGTCGTTCGTTCGCCGAAGAGACGATGATGGCGGTGCTACCGTTCTTCCACAGCTACGGGCTCTCCGCGGTGATGATGGGCGGAATGGCGATGGCGGCAACGCTGGTGCTGCAGCACCGTTTCCAAGCCCGCCAGCTGATCCGCCAAATCGAAACGCGGCGGCCGACCTTGCTACACGCGGTGCCGGCGATGTTGGTCGCGCTCAACGAACGGCTCCGCGAGCGACCCGCCGACCTTCGCTCGCTCAAATGGGTAATCTCCGGCGGCGCCCCGCTCGATGAAGCGGTCGCGGCCGAGTTCTCTCGTCTCAGCGGCGCCTTGGTCGTCGAAGGTTACGGGCTCTCCGAAGCTTCCCCCGTCACGCACGTCGGGCCGCTGTTCGCCGCCCCCAGTTGCGGCTCGATCGGGTTGGCGCTACCGGAAACGGAATGCCGCATCGTCGACATCGAAACGGGAACGCACGTCGTGCCCGCAGGGGAAACGGGGGAACTCTGTGTCCGCGGTCCGCAGGTGATGCTGGGCTATTGGGACGACGCCGACGCGACCGACGGGGTGATCCGCGACGGGTGGCTCTCCACGGGCGACCTGGCGACCCGCGGCGATGACGGGATGTATCGCATCGTCGGCCGCAAGAAGGACCTGATCATCACGTCGGGCTTCAACGTCCATCCGGCCGACGTCGAGGAGGTCGTGTTCGGGAGCGTCGCCGGTCCGCCCGACGCGGCGAACCTCAGCCGCGTGATCGCGCTGCGTGCCGGCATCCCGGAAGACCGTCCGGCGCACACCGTGCACCGGAACTGCGATTCGGGATCGAACTCGGTCTCGCCAACCCGGTTTCGAGATTGAACATGGGACAAACCGCCGAGGTGCTCGCCGACGCGTTCGGGATCACCCGTGACGACCAGGACCGTCGATCGGAGATCTCGGAATCGAATGCGGCGGAACAACCAAACGCGGGCGAACCATACGGCTCGCGGGCGGGAGGGGGAGCAAAGGACAACGGGATCCGCCGCGGCCAGTCGACCGAGGCGCTCGCGAAGTCGCGTTGTCGATGCTCCTTCAAGGACGCTCGCTCGGGGCACGCCAGGCGACCGCGGTTGGGTTGGTCGACCGCGATCGACGTGATGATGGGGGTCGCCTGAACGCGGTTAACGCTTCAACCGATGGGGCGGATCCTTGCGGCGGTCGGGGAGGTGCAATTTGACCACCGGCGATTCGTCATCCGATGCGTCGCCACCGCTGGCACCCTCTTCAGGCGAATCGCCGTCGGATTCGGCCAATTTTCCCGAGCGTTCCCCACGAGGCCTCAGCGGCACGATCCCCGCGGCAAACGACCCGTCTGCCTGGGAATCGTCTGCCTGGGAATCGTCCCCCTCCGACTCATCCGCGACCGACGCGTCGCCCCGGTCGGCGTGGGCTTCTCGGGTCTGCCCCGCTTGGTCCCTCCCGACGATGCCAAGATCGAGCGCGAACTCGGGGGGCGCCGGTTTTTCGCGGCGTCGAAAGCATGCCCCGAGGGGGCCTGCCAAAATCGCCGGCAACAACACCAAGTCGCCGACCAACGCGGTCGCGAGCAAGATCAACATCAACGTCCCGAATTGCTGCGTCGGGGTGAACGTCGAAAGCGAGAACACGAACAACCCCAGCCCGCCGACGATCGTCGTTTGCGTCATCGCCGGCCCGACCCGGCGGTACGTTTCGATCACCGCCTCGACCCGCGTTTTCCCCTCGTCAAGGAACGCACGGAACCACGACAGGAAGTGAATCGTATCGTCTACCGCGACCCCGATCGCCACGGACGCGGTCATCATCGTCCCGATCCCGACCAAGATGTCGGCATGTCCCATGAATCCGAACACCAGCAGCACGGGAAACATGTTCGGGATCATCGAAACCGCACCGGCCGAGAAACCGATCGCCAAATTCCCCGGCTTCAGCCAACCGGCGGGAAACCGCCCCGGGTTCAGCAGGAAGACCATCACCGCCGCGATCAGCACGAACGCGAGCCCGATCGACTCGGTCAAGCTGATCAACAACGTCCGCTGCGCCTTGTACACCACCGGGACGACCCCCGTGTAAACCGCTTGCAGCGGCCCCGCGCCGTTCACCTCCGGAACACCGCCTTCGGAAAGCTCGCGTGTCACCTCCCGGTTCAGGATCGCGCCGGCGTCGATGAACCGTTCCGCCGCGGCAAAGTCCTCGGCCCGAAACTCCTCGCCGCCGAGCCACATCACGACGTCAAACTTTTGCAACTGCCGCTCCCATCGCTCGTCCGATACCAACCGCTCGGCTTCCTCGGCCGTCGGGGCGATCCAGTTCGGTGATTGGATCGCTTCCCCGCGGAGGAGTTCTCCCAACGTCGACCGAAACGCCGCCGCCGGGTCGATCGTGTCGCCGTCGTCACGCAAGAGCTCCGCCTCGGCGAGCGGCTTCGGACGAGAGCCGCCGACGACCAACATGCTCGGAAACCCCCGTGAACCCTCGCCGTTCTCCGCACGGATCTCCGCTAACTTTTCGAGCAACACCTCACGCGTGTCGTACGCCCGCAACACCGGCTCGACAACGTCACGGAGCGTCGTGATAAACAGCCCGTAATCGACGTCCGACAACGCCGCGACCCGTAAACTGATTCGCCACAGTTCGCTGCCGCGATACGGGCCCTCCTGCTCGATTTTCAGATAGTCGTTGTCCCGCAGCTGGTCGGCCGAGGCGAGCAGTTCTCGGTTGAAGCGGAGTCGAGTGAGCCACGTCGGAGTCGTGCGGCGGTTGGTCGGTTCGGGCAACGGTGGCAAGAACGTGTCGGTGCTCATTGCCCGCCCGACGATCCCTTTGCCTTGCTCCCCCAGCGTGCG
>JAWLFY010000184.1:0-8871 GCA_041685355.1 Pirellulaceae bacterium
CCATCCGGAGAGATCCTCGCCGTTGAACAGGCGGACCGCCGCCTGCGATGCCGCGTTTTTGGGGGCCGCGTTTTCGGGGGCCGCGTTTTCGGGGGCCGCATTTTTGGGGGCCGCATTTTTGGGGGCCTGGCCATCCTCGGCCCGAAGACCATCCTCGGCCCGAAGACCATCCTCGGCCCGAAGACCATCCTCGGCCCGAAGACCATCCTCGGCCCGAAGACACGTCGAGAAGAGGAACAGTCCGATCAGGCTCAATAACGCGTCTCGTCGATTCATCGCGGTCCTCTTGGCAACGGAAGGCAAACGAAAAACGTCGCCCCGAACCCGCCCGGCGAGCGTCGGTGGACGCTGGCCGTCGCGGGACATGAGGCGACGTGGTGGTGGGTGCGGCCGTTCGGGACGGGGAATCAGTCGTCGCCGGTCGGGATCAGCGGCCCTTGGCTGCCGAGGCCACCGCGAAGGTCTTCGTCGGAGACGCTCGAACTGGGAACGCCACTCTCGGCCGCCTCGGCCTCGGCGGCGGCCCGCTCCTGGTCTTCGCCCCAATCGACCCGTTTGAGGGACAGCCCGATCTTCCGCTCGTCGGTGTCGACGCGAAGCACTTTGACCTCGATGTCGTCGCCGACTTTGACGATCTCTTCGGGGTCCTCGACCTTGTGGTCGGCGAGCTCACTAATGTGGAGCAGCCCTTCGAGGCCATCCTCCAGACCGACAAAGACGCCGAAGTTGGTGATCTTCGTGACCTTCCCTTTGACGAGTTGGCCCGGTTGATACTTGTCCGGGATATCGCCGTCCCAGGGGTCGTTGTCGAGCTGTTTCAGCCCCAACGCGATGCGGCGTCGCTCTTCGTCGACGTTGAGCACCTTGCACTGGACCTCTTGGCCCTTTTCGAGCATCTCGCTGGGGTGGCTGATCTTGCGCGTCCACGACATGTCGCTGACGTGAAGCAGCCCGTCGATCCCCTCTTGCAGTTCGATGAACGCGCCGTAGTTGGTCAGGTTGCGAACCTTGCCCATCACGTCGCTCCCCTCGGGGTACTGCTCGATGACTTCGTCCCACGGATTCTTTTGGGTCTGCTTCATCCCCAACGACAACTGTTGGCCTTGCGGGTCGACGCCCAAGATCATCACGTCGATCTTGTCGCCGATGTTGACCAACTCGTTCGGGTGATTGACCCGTTTGGTCCAGCTCATTTCGCTGATGTGCACCAAGCCTTCGATGCCCGCTTCGAGCTTCACGAACGCCCCGTAGCTCATCACGTTGACGACTTCGCCGGGATGCACCGAATTGACCGGGTACTTCTCTTCGACGTTGTCCCACGGGTTGCGGTCCTTCTGCTTCAACCCGAGGGCGATCTTTTGCTTCTCGCGGTCGATGTGCAGGACTTTGACCTCGATCTCCTGGTCGATCGAAACCATTTCGGTGGGGTGACCGATCCGCTCCCAAGCCATGTCGGTGATGTGCAGCAGCCCGTCGATCCCGCCGAGGTCGACGAACGCACCGAAGTCGGCGATGTTCTTGACGATCCCCTTGCGGATCTGGCCGACCTCGAGCTCTTGCATCAGGTACGCGCGGTCTTCTTCCCGCTGCCGCTCGATCAACGACCGGCGGCTGATCACGATGTTCCGACGGGTGTCGTCGATCTTCAGCACTTCGGCTTGGATCACGCGGCCGATGAAATCGCCGATGTCGCCCGGGCGGCGAATGTCGACCTGACTCCCCGGCAGGAACACGTTGACCCCGATGTCGACGAGCAGCCCCCCTTTGATCTTTCGGATCACGGTCCCGGTGACCACCTGGCCCTCGCCGACCGACTCCATCATCGCTTCCCACTCGATGATCTTTTCCGCTTTGCGTTTGCTCAGCGAGATCATTCCGTAGGGGTCGTCGGCCGCCCCGAGCTCGTCCTCCATCTCCTCGATCAGGACCTTGACCGTGTCGCCGACCTTCGGCGGGTCTTCGTCAGAGCCCCATTCGTGGAGGCTCACGGTCCCTTCGCTCTTGAATCCGACGTCGATCAGGGCCCACTCGTCGTTGAGCTCGACGATCCGGCCGTCCACGATGCGGCCCTGGGAATACTCTTGTTGCTCGGCCGCGATCGCGTCGAGCAGCCAATCCTCGGCCTTGTCCTCCGGGGCCAAAATGGCCAACTCGTTGAGGATGTCGTCGTCTTCGAGGTTGCGAATGAGGTTACGGTTGACCATGAAAATACCAGCGAAATCGGGCCCGAGGCGGGGGATCGAAGGTCCCGGTGGGGCGATTTCAGGGGGTTGGAGGAGGAAACGTCGATCACGAGCCCGGCCTCCGATGGCCGGACCCCACGGACTCGCTTCAGACAAACAGGTGCCTACGGCCGCGCATAGCCCGCTAACCTAACAAAGCGGAAAAAACGTCACAACAGCTCTCGTGAGCGATTCGTGTCGCCGTGAGCTCGGCATGGGGCTCCTGTCGCATCGTTCGGAGTTGTCACCCGGACTCGGTCGCATCGGTAAGGTTCCGCCGTCCGGTGGCGAAGCTCGGGATCGCTCGCCAAACTGTGTCACACGGTCGGTCCGTGAATCTCCCTCCTCGGCACATCTCCGTTACGTCCCCACTTCCGAACTTTCCCGGTTTAACCCGTCCATGTCGCACGCGTCTCGTGACCCCCAGCTCCCCCTCCGCGTCGCGATCGGCGGGGACCACGCCGGCTTCCCGCTGAAACAGGCCCTGGCGGAACGTTTCCGCGGGCGGGTCACGGCGCTGATCGATTGCGGCGCCCACGACGAAACCCAGAGCGATTACCCCGATTTCGCCGTCGCGGTGGCTCGCAAGATCTTGCGTGGGGAGGCGGACCGAGGCGTGATCGTGTGCGGCAGTGGGGTCGGTGTAAGCGTCGCCGCAAACAAGATCGCGGGGATTCGCGCCGCGGTGTGCCACGACACCTATTCGGCCCACCAAGGGGTCGAGCATGACGACATGAACGTCCTCTGTATCGGCGGCCGGATCATCGGCCCGGAACTCGCCAACGAAATCGTGCTCGCGTTCCTCGCCGCGCGATACGCCCCCGCGGGGCGACACGCTCGGCGGTTGGAAAAGGTACTGCGGCTGGAGCAGGACGGGCTCGCGTCGGAATCGGAATAGGTTCTCGGAATCGGTTCGGAATCGGTTCGGAATCGGTTCGGAATCGAGAAACCGCGAAGCGAGCGTCCGCCGCGCCTTAAACGCGCCCGCCCGAATCCCGGTCCGCCCAATCGCCGTGGCCGGCGGATCCACGTGCCGGGATCCGTAGCGTCGCGACGCATCCGACCAAGCCGCCGCCCAACGTGATGTCTCCCTCGTGAAGGCACGCGATCCGGTAGGCACGGCACAGCCCAAGCCCCAACCCCCGCCCCGCCTCCCGGCCGCTGTAGTAGGGATCGAACGCGTGGCGACGTGCCTCGTCCGACAAACCCGGGCCGCTGTCGGTTACCCGAACCCACGCCGTCGACCCGTCTCGCCCCGCCTCGATCCCGATCGCGCCGTCCGAACCGACCGCTTCGACCGCGTTGCGAAGCAACACCCCGATCGACTCGTGGATCATTTTTCGGTCGGCAGTGACCACCAACCGGTGCGCCGGCAACGCGCGCCGCAATTCGATCCCGAGCCGCTCCGTTTCGCCCCGCCATCGGTCCGCCGATTCGCTGGCGAGTTCGACCAAATCGAACGTCTCGGGTCGCACCGCGGGCGGGTTCGCGAAAAACATTAAATCCGCGATCATCGAGTGGGCGCGATACACCTGGTCGACGATCCGACGCAACCCCTCGACCCGTTCCGCCGATTCCTCGTCGCGCTGCAATTGCTGGGCACGCGTCGATATATTCGCAAGCGGGTTGTTGATTTCGTGGCTGAGCCCGTAGGCGAGTTGCCGGAGCGATTCGAGCTTTTCGTGATGCAGCGTTTCACGAAACGAAGCTTCCCAGACGTGCGTTCGTCGAAGCTGCCTGGCCAAGCGGGGAAGCAACGGCAGGCTCCCCGCATCAACGGCGGAGACCGCAGGCTCCCCATCCGGATCTGCGTCTTCGTCGGGCGCGAGATCGATCGCCGGCCAGCGGTGGCGCCAAGCCGGGGGGACGGGGGGCCCGGCCGACTCCAACCAAAGCGACGCTTGAGCAACCCAGTGCCCCGTGGGGAGCGACCGAAAATAGGCGTCGAGTTCTCGCCACCGGGCTTCCAAGGGCTCGGATAATTCATCGGCCCATTGGGGCCCGCCGAGAAAGGCGTCCACGTCGGCGAACCGTGCCAGCCCATCAGTGAGCAGCCAATCCGCCAACTCGACGAGGGCGACCGCGTTCGTGTCGGTTTCGTCATCGCCCCGCGAAGCAAGCGCGGCGAAAATCAAGAGCGTCGGATCCGATCGGAGCCGCTCGATGATCGCCCCCCGACACCCGGATGATGTCCCGGACGCGGGCGAGCCGTCGGCGGCCGCCAACATCGCGGAAGCGAGCAAGTCCGAAGACCCGCGGGACAACGGCAGCCACCACCGATCCGGGCCAAAACGCAATCCCGGAAGCCAACCCGCCCAGCGATCCTGACTTGCCCAGCGTCTCGCGTCGGTACGAAGCTCCGGGTCCGCCTGAGGGCGCCGGTCCGTTCGCGAAACCGGTGGCGTGTGGCGAGTCGCGTCCGCTTGGCGATGAGGGCCGAAATTCATCAACCTTCCCCGCCCGATTCGCCTGACCTCACGTCGCCCGATCCCGTATCGCCTGGCCTCGCGCCATCGCCTGACCTCGCGCCGCGCGACCTTGCCACGCGATCACCCCACCACGCCTCGTTCGATTTCCAGCAGGTCGCACGCGTGGCTGATCAAGTCCTCCACCGCGAACGGTTTCTGCAGGAACGCGTTGGCTCCGGCCGCCCGCAACGCTTCGACCTTGTTGTGCTCGACCATCCCCGAGATGCACAAGATCTTCACCGAGTCGAGCGACGGATCGCTTCGCACCCGATGACACACCTCTTTCCCGTTGATATCGGGAAGCATCACGTCAAGGATCACGAGGTCCGGACGGAACTCCTTGACCCCCATCCCGGCGTCGAACCCGTTGTTCGCCGTGCGAATCTCGAAACGACCGTCGCGGTCAAACCCGTCGCTGATCAGTTCCACCAAATCCTCGTCGTCGTCGACGATCAACAGCTTCTTTTTCCCGCTTTCCAACGCGTCGGTCGGAATGCCGTTGTCCTTCATGAACAAGAACAACTGCTCGCGGGGAATCCTACGAAACTTGCTTCCTGGCACGCGAAAGCCCTTCAGCGACCCGTTGTCGAAACATCGGATAATCGTCTGCTGACTGACTTTACAAATTTTGGCCGCTTCACCCGTGGTGAAGACCGTTTTCGTGGTCATGGAAGATATCATCCTCCCTGCTTGATGAGCCCAATTTCCTACGAACCCCGACGCGAAGCCGACTCCATCCGGGGTCTTCACTCCGCGTCGCTCTGGCAAGATCCCCTGTTAGCAAACTTGCCGACTTACCGCACTAGCACAATTTCGCGCCAGATTGCGTGGGAATCGCAGGCGGTAAGAAGCTCCAAGCTTCCCCGTGTCCCCCGGATTGCCTTGACCGCGAATTCTATCGGCCTGAGCCACGGGGTCAAGATCGATCTCGGGAAGCAGGGTAAGTGGCGACGTCCGACGAGTCGCTGGTGGTGCGGGGCGAATCGCGAGTGGGGCGACTGGGGGCCTCCAGGTGGGCGAGCACCAACGCGATGTCGGCCGGCGTGATCCCGCTAATCCGGCGAGCCTGGTCGAGACTGAGAGGTCGCACCCGGGACAGTTTCTCTTTCGCCTCGCCTCGCAGCGGTTTGATCCGCTCATAGTCGAACCCGGCCGGGATCTTTTTCGTCGCGAACCGCTGCTGCTTGGCGACCTCCATCTTTTGCCGCTCGACGTAACCCTCGTATTTGATGTCATACAGACACTGCTGTGCCGCGGCGGGGCCGATCTCCTGCAAACTCGGCACCCGAGCGACGATCTCCTCCCATCCGATTTCCGGGCGGCGAAGAAACACGTCGCCGGGCACCCCTTCGACGTGGGCTTGCTTGAGCAATTCGACGCCGCGGGCGATCTGAACAAGCTTGTCGGCAAATCGTTCACGCCGCGTCGGCGGGATCAGCCCCAGCGCGTCGGCGTCGGCCGTCAAGCGCCGGTCGGCGTTGTCCTGGCGAAGCAGCAATCGGTACTCGGCCCGGCTCGTGAACATCCGGTACGGCTCGTCGGTCCCCGCCGTGACGAGGTCATCGATCAAGACCCCGATGTAGGCCTGGTCCCGGGTCGGGATCCATGGTGCCTTCCCGGCCGTCTGGCGGGCCGCGTTGAGTCCCGCGATCAACCCCTGGCCCGCCGCCTCCTCGTAGCCCGTGGTGCCGTTGATTTGCCCGGCCAAAAAGAGCCCCGCGACCGACTTCGATTCGAGGTGCGGCCACAGCTGCGTCGGGGGACAGTAGTCGTACTCGACGGCGTAACCGTACCGCATGATCACCGCCCGCTCGCACCCCGGGATCTGGCGGAACATCGCGTCTTGCACGTCACGGGGGAGACTCGTCGAAATCCCGTTGACGTAAATCTCCTCGGTCGACCGCCCCTCCGGTTCCAAAAAAAGTTGGTGTGACCCTTTGTCGGCAAATCGAACGACCTTGTCTTCGATCGACGGACAATAGCGGGGCCCCCGCGAATTGATCTGGCCGCTGTACATCGGGGCGCGGTGAAGGTTTTCGCGAATCAGTTCGTGAACCGCTTCATTCGTATAGGTGATGTGACACGGCATCTGGTCGAGCGTCAGCCGGTCGTTGAGGAACGAGAACGGCTGGGGTTCGTCGTCCCCCGGTTGCACCTCGGTCGCGGCGAAATCGATCGTCCGCGCGTTGAGCCGCGGCGGGGTCCCCGTCTTGAACCGCTCGATCTCAAACCCCAGTCGCCGAAGCGCCCCGCTGATCCCCCGAGTCGTTCCCTCGCCGGCCCGTCCCCCGGAGGTTCGGGCGTCGCCGGTGTGCATGATCGCTTGCAGAAACGTCCCGGTGGTGAGCACGACGGTCGGCGCCCGGTAGACCGCGTCTCCACGGACACGGACCCCGACGACGCGGGAATCGGTGCTCAAGTCCTCGACGACGCGGGAGTCGGTGATCAAGTCCTCGACGACTTCCTGGCGGAGATCGAGTCCGGGTTGGCGTTCGATCGCCCACTTGATGTGCTGTTGGTAGGCTTTCTTGTCGGCCTGGGCCCGCGGGCTGTGCATCGCCGGCCCTTTGCGACGGTTCAGCAATCGGAACTGAATCCCCGTCGCGTCGGTGGCCTCGCCCATCATGCCACCCAACGCGTCGACTTCGCGAACGATCTGGCCCTTCGCCACGCCTCCGATCGCCGGATTGCATGACATCTGGCCGACGGTGTCGAGGTTGGTCGTGAGCAACACGGTGCGGGCCCCCAAACGGGCCGCCGCGGCAGCCGCTTCGGTGCCGGCGTGGCCGGCCCCGACGACGATCACGTCGTATTGGTAGTTCGAACTCGTCGACATCGATTCGCCCCCAGAAGTGGATCGTGGGGTCCTTGCGGTTTCAGTTTTTTTCGGTTGTCTGCCCCATCCGGCTCAAGTCCGGGCGGGACCGATGCCGAGACCGATCGTGTGGAACTCTCTCCTCCCAGCCCGAGGTCCCGACGACGGCATGCGATTTACCCCCATCCCCCGGGTTGCCCCGATCCGGCGAGCGAAGACGTGGCGGGCCGCCGGGATGGCCGGGCTCGCCCTTATTATCCTCCCTTCCCCGAGCCTATCTGCCCAGGGCCCCGGGCGTTCCCCGCAATCCGTCCCCGCCGGCGACGCGGCTACCCGAAACGCCGAACACGAACCGGTGATCCTTAACTCGCGGACGTTCAATATCCCGTTCCGGGTCGACGCCTCGCGGGCCAACCCGGTCCAAGTCGATTTGTTCGTCTCCCGAGGCGACGGCGAACCGTGGCAGCGAGCTGACCGACAACCGCCGACGATCCAAGAGTTTCGGTTCGCCGCCCCCGACGACGGTGTCTACTGGTTCGCGACCCAAACGCTCGACGACGACGGACAGAGCCATCCGAACGGCCCGATCTCGCCACAGCTCAGGGTCAACGTCGACACCACCCGCCCCCACATCGACCTCGACGCCGAAGCGGACGAGCAGGGAAACGTCGAGGTGACCTTGTCGGTTCGCGACGCGAGCCCGCTGCGTGGCGTGCGGTTGCAATTCGCGACCGACGTGGATCGCCAATGGCGACCGGTCGCATTCGACACACCGGTCGCCGCGGAAACCCCCGACGCCGCGGACTTTCCCGACACCGCAGGACGCCACCGAGTGACCCGGCGTCAAACGTTCACGCCGGTGGGGGCCTGGCAACAAACGTACCTGCACGTCGTCGCGATCGACGCCGCCGGCAACCAACAAGTCACCACCGATCAGGTGCATCGCCCACGCGTCGCGTCGCGGAGGACATCCTCGCTAGCGGGGTACCGAACCCCAGGGATCGCTCCTCCCGATTCGATCCCGGGCGACTCAATCCCGGGCGATCCGCCGCAGTCGGGGCGAGAGCCGATCGGCACTCGGTACCGCGGCCAAACGGCATACGGCCATGCCTCGCCAAACAGCCCCGGCGGCCGAAACCGCGTCGCGTCGTTTCCCCAGCACGCCAGCACCAGCAACCGGCTTCCGGCTCCCGCCCCGACCCACCGATCCGACGATCTCTCGCTAAGCCCTCCCGCCCAAGCGATGCCCTCGGAGGATCGCTCGGGAGACGAAACGGAGCGTCGTCGGGAATCGGGCGCGGCGGATCCCTCCGGCACCTGGGAACCCGCGCCGCCAAGTAATCCCGGCCGAGAGGACGAGAGCCCC
>JAWLFY010000042.1:0-33742 GCA_041685355.1 Pirellulaceae bacterium
TGCGGGATCGGTTCGGCTGCCTGCGGGACCGGTTCGGCTGCCGGTGCCAGCAGGCTGACGGCGCCCAAAGCGGTCCCCAACGCCCAAGCGACCCGGTTCCCGACTCGAGCCGATCGACTCGCCGTTCCTGCACACATCCGGTATTCCGTTCCAATCGGTTCCGGGTGACACGTCGAAGGAGTCCCCCCTCGCGACCCGACACAGTCCACAAGCTCGTGCTTGCGCCATCATGGGCCAAGGTCATAAGCTCTGCATCCGTGAGACGGTACGACCCGTATGATCCTCACAGCTTGACATTCGTCGTTTCGCAGCCGCCCGAATGAGAAAAAATCGGTCCGTTCGGGCCGCTTCTCGGGATTGACTCCGCGAGGGATTCTCACGGCGATTTGGCGAGTTGTTCTTTCGCCCGCTGAAGAAACTGCAGCGATTCCAGTGGCGTCATCGCGTCGAGATCGAGCGATTCGATCTCGCCCAACAACGGGTGGTCGGCAAACCCGAACAGCGTCAGCTGGTACGTCCCGTTGCCCGATCCGGCGGCCCCGTCCCGCGCCGGTGCCGTGATCGTCGGACGGTCGTACGCGTCCCGATGGTCCGCCTCCAGCTGCGCGAGCACGTCCTTCGCCCGCTCGTTGACCGCCGCCGGGACCCCGGCCAGACGGGCGACGTGGATCCCATAGCTCTTGTCCGCCCCGCCCCGCACGATGCGGTGCAAAAACACGACCTCGTCGTTCCACTCTTTCACCGCGACGTTCAAGTTCGCCACCCGCGGCAGCGACTCTTCCAGCTGCGTCAACTCGTGGTAGTGCGTCGCGAACAAGGTCCGACAACCGATCTGCTCGTGCAGGTACTCGGTGATCGCCCACGCCAACGAAAGGCCGTCGTAGGTGCTCGTCCCGCGGCCGATTTCGTCCAAAATCACCAAGCTCTGCGGCGTCGCCGTGTTCAAGATCCGTGCCGTTTCGACCATCTCGACCATGAACGTGCTCTGCCCCCGACTCAACTCGTCGCTCGCCCCGACCCGCGCGAAGATCCGGTCGGCGATCCCGACCTCGGCGCGTTCGGCGGGGACGAACGATCCGGCCTGCGCGAGCAACGTGATCAACGCCACCTGACGGATGTAGGTGCTCTTCCCGGCCATGTTCGGACCGGTGATCAACAAGATCATCCCGGCGTCCGGCGAGTGCACACAATCGTTGGGGACGAATTCCCCCTGCGGCAGCGTGACGTCCAACACCGGGTGGCGTCCCCCTTCGATCCGCAGCACCGCCTCGTCGCTCAACTGCGGACGCACCCACCCCCGCGTCGCGGCGGTCTCGGCGAGCGACGCGAGCACGTCGAGCTCGGCCATCGCCGCCGCGACCTCCTGCAATACGCCCAGCTTCTCCTGCGTCTCCGACCGCAACGCTTGAAACAGATGCTGCTCGCGGATCGAAGCCTGGTCGTCCGCCGCCAACACCTTCTCCTCGTACTCCTTCAGCTCCGGCGTGATGTACCGCTCGCAGTTCTTCAGCGTTTGCTTGCGGATGAACGACGTCGGGATCTTCTCTTTGTGGGCGTTGGTGACCTCCAGGTAATACCCGAACACCTTGTTGTAGCCGACCTTTAAATTCGGGATCCCGGTCTCCTCGGTCTGGCGCCGCTGGTACCCGGCGATCCATTCCTTGCCGCCACGGGCGAGCTCGCGAAGGTCGTCCAACTGGCCGTCAAAGCCGGGACGGATGAAGTTCCCGTCCGACGCCGCAAGCGGGCATTCATCGACGAGCGCCGATTCGAGAGCGTCGTGGAGCTCGGGACACGGATCCAGACGCGAATCGATCGATCCCAATCGCTCCCCCTGAAACGCCTCGAGCCGCGTCTTTAGCGCGGGCAACCCCGCGAGCGTGCGGGCGATCTGTTGCAAGTCTCGCGGCCCCGCCCGCCCGGTCGCGACCCGGCCGAGCAACCGCGTCAGGTCGAACGTCTTTCCAAGCGTCTCCCGGATCTCCGCCCGCGGGCCAGCCGACCCGACGAGTTCCTCGACCGCCGCGTGACGTGACTCGATCGCCTCCCGATCGATCAGCGGCGCGGCGATCCGGTCGGCGAGCATCCGGGATCCCATCGGTGTACAAGTGCGGTCGATCACGTCGAGCAACGACCCCTCGCGGGACCCCGTCCGCAACGTCCGCGTGACCTCCAAGTTCCTCCGCGTCGACGCGTCGATCTGCAGCACCGCCGTGCGGTGATGCGCCGCGAGCGAACGGAAATGCTCCAGCCCCACCCGCTGGGTCTCCTGCAAGTAGGTCAACACCGCGCCGGCCGCCCGGATCGCCGGGCCGTCCCCCTCCCCAAAACCGAAGCCTTCTAAGTTGTGCACCGAGAATTGCTTGCACAACGCTTCCCGCGACGCGTCCTCGGCGAACGTCCACGCCGGCCGCGACGTCCACGACCACGGCGCCGTCGTGTCCGGGTGAAACCCGCCGTCGTCCTCGCGGAACAGCACTTCCGCCGGCCCGATCCGGGCCAACTCGTCGTCCAGCCGTGACCGCGGAAACGTCCCCGCTTCGAACCGGCCGCTCGACAATTCGGCCCACGCTAACCCCACCCTCGGCTCGCCCTCGCCCCGATCGGCTCCCGATCCGTCGCCGCCCCCGGCCTTCGCACCCCCCCGCCGCTTCTCGTCGACGACCACGACCGCGGCGACGTAGTTCGCCTCGCGAGGGTCGAGCAGCCCGTCGTCGGTCAGCGTCCCGGCGCTGACGACCCGGGTGATCTCCCGCTTGACCAACCCCTTCGCCTGCTTCGGGTCCTCCATCTGCTCGCACACCGCCGCCCGGTATCCGGCGTGGATCAACTTGTGCAGATAGCTGTCGAGCTGGTGGTGCGGGAACCCGGCCATCGCCGTCGGGTTCTCGCTCTCCTTGTCGCGGCTGGTCAACGTCAGCCCCAACACCCGCGCCGCGACCACCGCGTCGTCCAGGAACAGCTCGTAAAAATCGCCCATGCGAAACAGCAACAGCGCGTCGCCGCACGCCGCCTTCGCCTCGTGATATTGCCGCATCATCGGTGTCATGGCTGCAATCGTAGCGAGCACCGGGCGGGCGCGACAGCCTTCACCGATCGGTCGGGCTACATCTGCGAATAGGGCTTCGCGGTCAGCACGAACTTGTCGATCCGGCTCACCGTGCCGGCGTACTTCGGCTCCTTGCTCAACACCTCCCAATCGGGGTGCGAGCGAAACGCCTTCCAAGCCTCGCCACGCGACGCTTCGTCCGGATACACGGTCAAATACGTCAAACTCGGCATCTGAGGTCCGACGACGCACTGGCCCAAAAAGATCGGCTGAATCCCGCAGTCGAGAAAGATCGGGACCTCGCCCGAGTTGAACATGTCGACCTTCAAATTCCCGAGCCGTTCGTTCGCGCTTTCGTAAACCCGCAACTCGTAAACCCGGTCGTCGTTCTCCAAGGTCCCCTCCGGAACGGCCGCCCGCTTCATGCAATCCATCGCGACCAATAACTCGCTACGGATTCGCTCGTACGGCGGGTCCTTCGGTCCGCGGTCGAGATACCCCTCCGCCGCTTTGGCGTATTCGGGGTCCGAATCGACCGCCGCGGCCGCCGCCGCCATCTGCGCCGGCGAGTCGTACGGAATCACCACCACGATCCGCGGGGCTGACTCGTCCGCCGGGGCGTTGCCGAACACGCCCACCGGGCCCACCCCGACACGCGACAGCGTCGGCAACAAGGCGTCGCGAAGGTAGCCGTCGACCGCCGCCTCGTCCCCCGCTTCCCCAAGCAGATAAGTGCGAACCTCGTAAATCTGTCGAGACTCCTGGGCCGTCGCCTCGGAAAAACTCAACATCCCAGCACCCGAAAAGACGGCGGCAACGATCATCAACGGGAAATTCGATCGGCGGTGTGGCATCATGGGGCTCGCGATGTGCGTGGTTGGAGACGTGCGTGGGGGAACGGGGATCCTTCGTAGCGGAACGGGGCAAGCAGGCCGGCCCGACCGCGACGGGGCCGAATTATAGTCGAACCGTCGGGCCAAGTTGTTCCCCGCGGTCGGCACCGAGCGCGTCCGACACGTGACCGCCGGCAAGATCGGCATCGGGCTCGGGGGTCGCCTCGTCCGCCGAGTCGCCCCGTTCGGCCCCCGTCGAGGACATCCGCTCCGCCGGGGTGTACCAATCGGCCTCCCTCGCAAGCTCGCCGGTGACCTCCGCGCCGGGATCCGCCCGCCACGACCGACCCTTCGACCGGTCGTCCGGCTCTTGGCCGGTGTTCCGTCCCAACGTCAACATCCGAAACGCCTCGTCCGCCGCCCGTGGGTTCCCCGACGGCGGGGCCACCTCCACACGCCGCGGTTCGGCCGGCGGAGGCCCATCGTCGGCGAGCCGCTCCCCTTCGACCGACTCTCCCTCACCCGAGCCCCCTTCGCCCGAGCCCCCTTCGCCCGATGTCGTCCCGCCGTCCTGGCCTCGGCGATTCAGCTCGTTGACGACCAACAACGCGTCGAGCGAGGTCACCGACCCGTCGCTGTTGACGTCGTACCCGTATCCCGGGTCGCCGTAGCCGACCGGGCCGGGGCCGTAGGTGTTCAAGTAGTTGACGATCAACAACGCGTCGAGCGCCGTGACGGCGCCGTCCCCGTTGACGTCGTACGGCAAGTCTTCGTTGTGATACGGCGTGGCGTTCTCGAGCACCTCGATCACGAACGTCGCCGCGCTCGGCTGGAAGACTTGGCCGACGTCTTGCGCCGTGATCTCGAGCTGGATCTCGGTCTGATCGACCCGCTCGACCCACACCCCGCCGGCGAGCTTGAGCGTCCCGCTGACAATCTCGAACCGGGGGTCGTCGACCGTCAGCGTCACCCCGCCGTTGGCCGCGACCCCGTCGACCAGTACCGATCCGACCTCGTCGCCAGGACGCAATTCCGTCACCGTGTCGTTCGCCAACTCGATCGTCTGGGGCCGCTCCGCGACGTCGATCACCAACACGACGAACTCTTGCGTGTAGCTGTCGCCGTACACCAGGTCGGTCGCGGTCAATTCGATCACGACCTCCGGTTCCCGCTCGAAATCGAGCGCCACGCCGTCGGCCAACCGCAACTCGCCGAACTCGATGACGAACCGGGGGTCGTCGGTCGTGATCTCGAAAAACGTGTGCTCGTCCTCCCGCCCCTCGACGACTAACTCCGCGATCACGTCGCCGGCGGCGTTCTCCGGGACCGTCCCTTCCGACGGGGTGATCCCCGTGATCGGGTCGGGCGCGGGCGTCACGGTGATCTCCAAGTCGACCGCGGTCCCCGCCCGGCCGTCGTGCAGCATCACGGGGATGGTGTCGGTCCCCACGAAGCCGGGAGTCGGAACATAAGTGATCTCGCCCGACGTCGTGACCGTCGCGGTCCCCTGCCCCGCCGCGCCGACTTGAACCAACACGATCGTGTTCGCGTCCGCATCGACCGCCCCGGCCAACCCGCCAGGCGCGTCGACCTGCAGCGACCCCCCTTCGAGCGTGCTCCAACTCGGGACCGAGTCGTACGACGGCGGCGTGTTCTCCCCCTCCACCCGCACGCCGAATCGGATCGCCGCCGGTGATTCGCCGCCTGCTACGACCACGCGATGTTCCGATACCGCCCGCAGCGACACGCGACCCATTCCGCTCGAACCGACCAACAACAGCGAATCGAGGTCGTCCGCCGCGAAGAGCCCGGCCGGGTTCCCGAACGCCGAGAACTCGACCGGGAATTGGGCCAGTGTCTCGCCGTCCACGAGATCGATCACCCGCACCGGTCCGGTCGCCGAGTCCGCTCCCGCAGCCAAAGACGCCGCGATCAAAAGTTCGCGTCCGCCGTCCAAAGCGACCGGGCCAGTCGCCGCGTCAAACTCATGCAGCGGCGCGAATCCGCCGTCGACATCCAACACGCTCACGCCGCCGCTCGCCCTCCGCGCCACGAGCAAACCCGAGGCGTCGTCGAACGCGACCAACCCCGTCATCCCAGGAATCGAAACCGGCGGTTCGGTGATCGCCGTTCCCGTCGGGTTGCTCCACAACGCCGCCTCGATCCCACCTTCCGATGGCCACGCGATCACGCTCCGCGGTCCCGACCGCGACGCGAGCACCGAAGCGTCGACGGGGACCACGACTCCGGTATCGGTCGCCTTCGGGACCGAGGACTCGGTGAACGTCGCATCGAGCTGATAAACCGAGGTCCCCTCCGATGTCCGCATCAGCAACACCCCGTGGCCTTCGTCACCCACCGCGACGTCGGTCCACGACTCGCCGCCGACATGGTCCGCCAACTGGACCGCGACCGCTTCCCGGATCGAGGGGTCGACCAACCACGCCTCGGCGGACGTCTCGTCGCCGCCGACGACCAACAACCGGCCGTCAGGAAGCGTGGCCATTCGCCTCAACTCGACGCCGAACTCGATCGGTTCCGACACGCCGCTGACAAGGTCGCTGACGAGCAACGCGTCGCGAGTCAGCGTCCACACCCCAGCGTCCGCGGAAGCCCCAGCGTCCGAGGAAGCCCCAGCGTCCGAGGAAGCCCCAGCGTCCGCGGAAATCGTCTGCAGCGGATCGCTGAGCGGGATCGTCACGCCGCTCGCCTCACCCCGCAGCGGATACGTCGGGGTCTGGGTCGAGGTGCCGTCGAATAGCCGCACCACGTGAGGACCGTCGCCGACGTCGTCAAAGCGAAAAACCCCGTCCCCGTCGGTCAACGAAATCGGTTCCCCCGAATCGAGCTGGCCGTTGTCGTCCGCATCCAGAAAGACCAAACGCTCGGGCAGCGCGACCGATGCGGTCTCTTCGGCCAACGGCCCGGGGTCGTCCGACACCACCCCGGTGATCGCCGCCAGCACGCGACGGTCGGTCAAGCGTTCGATCCGTAATCGACGCCGACGAGGGGCAAAACGTCGCTTCCCGTCGCCGGATCGTCCGGATCCGAAAACTTGGTGTCGATGTTCCATGAGAAGAAAAAGCCGGCGTCGGGGATCGAGGGGAATGCGATCGGACCAGGAGATTTCGGGCGAGGGGGGCTCGAAAAGCTCCCCTCAGTGTAAACGTCTCCCGACCCAACATGGACACACCCGCCCCAGGAAAGTTCCCCCCTCGGGTTGCCCCGAGAAAGCCACGGGGTGCCCCGCGAAAGCCACGGGTTGCCCCGCGAAAGCCACGGGGTGCCCCAGGGGCACCGGTGGCTCGCGACCTGGCGGTTCGAGTTCCCGCGATTCACGCCCCGATTCGTTCCAATCGGCTGCGTCGCGTCGTTATGATGGGGGCGTCCACCACCGGCAGCGCCATCCCCCAACCTCGAAGACTTGTCTGGCGGGTCATCCCATGAACGCAACGATCCCGAGTCGCCCCAGCCATCCGAGACGCCCCAGCCACCCGAGACGACCCAGCCACCCGAGGCGTCCCGTGACCAGCCCAGCCCTGCCGAGCCGTGCCCTGCCGATTCACGCTGCCCTTCCCAGACTCGTGGCGGTCGGACTCGCGGTCGCCCTCTCGCTCGATGCCGCCACGGCCCCCGTGCCGGCCCAAGAGGTCTCGTTCAGCAAAGACGTTGCCCCGATTCTGGTCGCCCGCTGTGGGAATTGTCACGTCCGTGGCCGCAAGGGCGACTTCCAAATGCGATCGTTCGCCCAGCTCGCCTCCTCCGGGAAAGTCTCCCTCGGCGACTCCAAATCCAGCCCGCTGATCCAAATGGTCGCCTCGGGTGAAATGCCTCCCCGCGGAGACATTCCCGCGGCCGAGGTCGAAACGCTCCGCAAGTGGGTCGATTCAGGCGCTGAGTTCGACGGCCCCGACGGATCCGTGACGTTGACCTCGCTCGCCAAAACCGCCGCCGAGGGATCGTCCGCGGCACGGGGTCCGGTGAACCGCGGGGACGCCGAGGGATATGTCGCCGGGGGGGCGGGCGGCGAAGAGATGTATAGCGAAGACGCCGGCGGTGGCGATATGTATAGCGAAGACGCGGGCGGCGGAGAGATGTACGGGGAAGAGATGGAATTCGACGCCCCCGGCGGCGAAGACATGTACGGCGAGGATATGGGTGGCGAAGCGACGTACGGCGGGGGCGGTCGACGCGGAAATGCGTCGCTGATGTCATTCTTTGGTGAGCAATTTGCACCCTCCGAACCGGACGCCCTGCAAGCCCTGATCAGTCCGGGCGACGTCTCGAGTGGACCCGTCCTCGCTCGCGAATCGGAACTCGCTTTCCTCGCCGGGAATCTTCCCGCCGCGATCCAGCTCTACCTCGGGCATATGGTCGCCGAGTACGACAACGCCTCCGAAGCACTCGAGTCGGTTCGCTACAGCCGTGCCCTGCTCCGCCCGGTTTGGCATTCCCGTTTCGGCGTCTCGATGATGGTCCGCGGCGATGACACCGTCGAAGATTTCAACCCGATCGAGGTCGGATTCGCAACCGGACGGACCCGAGTCGCCTCCCGTGGCATGCGGGGTCGCCGCGGCGGTGGTGGTGCCGGCGGCGAAATCGACTACGGCGAGGAAATGGACTACGACGAGGGCTTCGTCGGGGAAGAGCCGATGATGGAGGATTACTCCGAAGGCGAGGGATTCCCCGGAGGACGTCCGCCCGGATCGAACCGAGGCGGCGCCCCCGAAGCCCCCCAAGTCGAGATCAAGATGCTCGACGATGACGCCCGGGAACGCCTCACAAACGTCCTCGGCCTCGTCGCGAAAAAGGTCGAAGAAGAATTCGGAAGCCGTTATCGGGCCGGCCAGTTCGGGTTGGCGCTCCGCGACGTCTCCGAAACCCCCGTGGCAACTGGCCAGCCCGCTCCCGGCCAGCCCGGTGCCGCACAGCCCGGTGCCGCACAGCCCGGTGCCGCACGGGGACCAGGATTTGGCCAGGGACCGGAGTTCGGTCAGGGACGAGCTTTCGGTCAGGGGCAACGCCGATTCGCTCCCGGAACGGCTCCCCGTGGTGGCGGCGCTTTCGGCAACCGCCGTGGCGGACCCGCGCCCCTCTCGCCGTTGGCGCGGCAACGCCGGGAAACGATGGAATCGTACGCCGATCCCGAGCGACCGATGTGGACGCCCGGCGTCCTGTTCCTCGGCGAAGGGCCTTCCCAAGAAACCGTCAAAACCGCCCAACAGGAAGGGCTCGACCTGTTGATCCACTTCGACGTCGCGATCAAGACGGTTCGGGAAGACGACGTCGAAAACCTCTCCCGCTGCCGGGTCGTCCACGTCGCCACCGGGAAAACGATCGGCGTCTCGAAAGCGTTCGACGGTCCCGAGGCCGAACGGCTGGTCGACTTCGAACGGACCAGCGAAGCGGAATACGTCACCGAGAAATTGCAAAACCTGCTCGACATCGTCGACGACAAGCTCGCCGTGACCGAGATGCCAAAGCTCTCGCCCGAAGTCGCCAAGCGGCGCGTCGCGTCATTGCTGACCAAATCGGGTGACCCGCCGCTCCGCCGACTCGCCGAGATCCGGGTCTACCAATCCCAAGGCCTGATCGCCGACGAAGACGTCGAGTCCGCGTTCCAGATCATCGCCGGCGATGACGGACTCGTCCTCCTCTACGGCCCACGCGACGAACGAATCGAAATCGTCCGGCGGCTCGTGACCGCAATCTAAACATGGTTTTCCTCCGTCCCGCTTCACCCAGGGTTCTTCGCGGACTTTAGGCCGTCGCCGAGCCGCTCGGGACAACGCTCGTGCCGCTTTCGCCGCGTCGTATACTGACGGCGGCCAGTCGCAGCAGAAGGCACTGCCAGGAGGCAACCTGAGCGGCGAACGGGGGCCGAAGTTCGAAGCGACGGCGGTCGCACCCCGACCGCCGCTCCCTTCCCTTCGAAATTTGGCCACCTGCGAAGAATCCTCGGGCACGATGCCCGACTCTTCCGGCAGGGTTGTTCCGCGATTTTAGTGGCAACTGCCCAGAACGTAGGTTTTGGAGGCATTGCTGCGATGTCCGAAGTGAGGATGCGAGCGAACGCGGACAAGCTCGAGAGAGTCCTCCGCCGGCAAACACCGACGGAGGACGCGAAGCACCTTCGGCGCATCGCAGACCAGGCTATTCCTCGACGGGTTGCTCCTCAGCAGAGCCCGCCTCCGCTTCACCTAGCATCGATCAGCATACTTCATTCAACATTCGGACATCGCAGCGATGCCTGAAAAAACCTCGCCGACGCCAGCCCGCAAGCCACTAAAATCGCGGAAGAGCCGGCAAAAAGAGCATCATTCCCCCGAGAGACTCCCGCCATGAAACGTCCCCTCAAGCCCTGTTCGTCCGCTGGCCACCCGTCCGCTGGCCGTATGTCTGCACGCGGTATGTCTGCACGCGGTATGTCTGCATGCCAAGTCGCGGCCTGCCTCCTCGCGTTGTCCGTGCTGGCAGTCGCCCCGGCGACACCCACGGCTAGCGGGGACGAACCGTCCCGACCGCCGAACATCATCGTGATCCTCGCGGACGACCTCGGATATGCCGACGTCAGCTGTTACGGCGGAAAGATCTCGACCCCACACGTCGATCGAATCGCCGCCGAAGGGGTCCGGTTCACCGACGCCCACAGCAGTTCCGCGGTTTGCACACCGACCCGATACGCACTTCTCACCGGCCGGTACAACTGGCGGTCCCGGCTGAAACGGAGCGTGCTCGGGGGACTCAGCCCGCGACTGATCGAAGCGGACCGCGAAACGATCGCGTCGTGGCTGGGCCAGCACGGTTACCACTCGGCGTGCGTCGGCAAGTGGCACCTCGGGATGGACTGGGTCGTCAAACCGGGCAAACAGGTTTCGGAGTATTCGATCGAATCACGCGACCAGGTGTTCAACGTCGATTACTCGAAACCGATCACCAACGGACCTAACGAAGTCGGGTTCGATTACTTCTACGGCATTAGCGCGTCGCTCGACATGGTCCCGTACGCGTTCATCGAGCAAGACCGGGTGACGGAATTGCCGACCGAGGACCGCGACTTCGCGATGATGCACGACCGGGATGAAGACCGCCGGCGGACGCGAAAAGGCCCGACGGCTCCCGGGTTCGACGCCGCCGACGTGTTGCCGCAGCTCGCGAAAAAGTCGGTCGCCTACATCGATCGCCGGGCCGAATCGGCGAAGGCGACCGGGGACGACCGCCAACCGTTCTTTCTGTACGTCCCGTTCGCCTCGCCCCACACGCCGATCTTGCCGACCGAACCGTGGCAGGGCGAAAGCGAGATCAATCCTTACGCCGATTTCGTGATGGAAACCGACTGGGCGGTCGGCGAAATCTTGAAGGCGCTCGACCGGAACGGGTTGGCCGACGACACGCTGATCGTCTTCACCAGCGACAACGGGTGCTCACCCCAGGCCCGGTTCGACGAGTTGGCCGAACACGATCACCTGCCGAGCGGTCCGTTCCGCGGACACAAGGCAGACCTGTTCGAAGGCGGCCACCGCGTCCCGCTGGTCGTCCGCTGGCCCGGCAAAGTCGCCGCCGGTGGTGAGTCGGCCCAACTCGTTTGCCAAACCGATCTGTTCGCGACCGCGGCCGAAATCGTCGCCGCCGATCTCCCCGACGACACCGCGGAGGACAGCTACAGCTTCCTCGGCGCGGCCAAGGATCCCTCCGCCGCCTCCGATCGGGATCACCTCGTTTCCCATTCGATCAACGGATCGTTCGCGATCCGCGAAGGGGACTGGAAGCTGATGCTCTGCCCCGACTCCGGAGGATGGAGCGCGCCCCGTCCCGGCAGGAACGCGGCGAAGGACCTGGCCTCACGCCAGCTCTACCACCTCGGCGACGACCCCGGCGAACGGGATAACCGAATCGCCGAGCAAGATGCCTTGGCCGAACGGTTGCTCCGGCGTCTTGAGGAGATCGTGCAGAACGGGCGTAGCACCCCCGGCGAGCCGCAGCCGAACACCGGCGAGGTCGACATCTGGGCCGCGAGCCCGCGGTCGCGGTGACGCGTCCCCAACGACGGAGCTCTGTCTCAACAGGGCTCATGGTCAGCTTTTGCTCCGCAAAAGTTCCGGAAGACGTTGCTCTCGTGGAGCGAACGACGACCTTTTGAGACAGAGCCTAGTCCCAAGACTTGGAAGGACAGAGGAATCACCCATGAATTCACCACAACACTGGTTCGTTCTCGTCTCGATCCTCTCGGTCGCCGTTTCGGGGGCGTCCCCCGCGTCTGCGGAATTGTTCGTCGGCGGGGCGACGGTCAGCATCACGCCAGACCGCCCGGTCGCGTTGTCGGGGCAACGGCGGGTGCGGATTTCGAAGTCCGTCGAGACGCCTTGTACCGCGACGGCACTCGCGTTGGAATCGCGACGCGACGAAGGCGGCGACCACGCGTTGTTCGTCTCGTGTGACCTGGTCGCGATCCGCGACGGCGTGATCGACGAAGTCCGCGAGCGCCTCGACGGGCGGTTGGACGGGTTCGATCTGCAAAAGCTGATCATCAGCGCCACCCACACCCACACCGGCCCGGTGATGATCGAGGGACGATACGAGTTGCCCGACGAAGGCGTGATGCACCCGGGCGAGTACCGGGAGTTTCTGGTCGGCCGGCTCGCCGATGTCGCCCAGGCCGCTTGGGAGGCGAGATCGCCGGGTCAAGCCGGTTGGGGATTGGGGTACGCCGTCGTCGCGCACAACCGACGCGCCGTCTACAACAGCGGCGCGGCACAGATGTACGGCAAAACCGACCGGGCTGACTTCGTTCGGATCGAGGGACACGAAGACCACGGCGTCGAGATGCTCTTTTTCTGGGACCGAGATGATCGTCTGATCGCGACCGCGATCAACGTCGCCTGCCCGTCCCAAGAGGTCGAAAGTCGCTCGGCGGTCAACGCCGATTTCTGGCATCAGATCCGCGAGAGCTTGAAAGGACGGCACGGCGACGACTTGTTCGTGCTCGGCTGGACCGGGGCCGCCGGCGACCAATCGCCCCGACCGATGTACCGCAAGGCGGCGGATGAGCGGATGCGACGGCTGCGGGGAACCGAACGGCTCGATGACATCGCCCGACGTGTCGTCGATGCCTGGGAGAACGCGTACGACGCGGCAAGGAAAGAACGCTTCGACGACCCCCGGCTGGTCCACGATGTTCAAACCGTCGAGCTGCCGGTCCGCCAGGTCACCGAGGCGGAAGCGGCCGAAGCCCGAAAGGCGGCGGCGCGATACGAGGGAAACCCGGCCGAGGTGTGGAACTATCGCTGGAACCGCCGCGTCGTCGACCGCTTCGAAAGCCAAACCCCCGATGACGTCTACCCGATGGAGCTCCACGCGGTGCGGCTCGGCGACGTCGCGATCGCGACCAACGA
This sequence comes from Pirellulaceae bacterium, assembly GCA_041685355.1. Taxonomy (GTDB): domain Bacteria; phylum Planctomycetota; class Planctomycetia; order Pirellulales; family Pirellulaceae; genus JAWLFY01. Next base: position 13,275 of record JAWLFY010000042.1, read on the forward strand.
CTTCGAACTGTTCACCGAATTCGGGGTCCGGATCAAAGCCCGCAGCCCCGCTCTGCAAACGTTCCTGATCCAATTGGCCGGCCCCGGTAGCTACATCCCGAGCGAACCGGGCTCTCGTGGGGGTGGGTACAGCGCGATCGTGCAGAGCAACCGAGTCGGCCACGAAGGGGGCACCGTGTTGGTCGAACGGACCGTCGAGACGCTCGACACGCTGTGGCAGGACGCCCCTTAACCCAACCGCGCAAGCCGTCCGGTCTGACTCCCCGGTCAACGTCCCCGATTCGCCCTGACACAATGATTTGCAGAACTTCCGCGATTGCGGGATTGACTCCCCCACCCGTTCCGGCGACAAATAATGGATGATTAGGCACCACATCTGGTGGGTCCAGGTACAGCGGAGCGTTTTCGCTGTACTGGCCTTCTCGATGCGGGAGGTAGTTTGCCTCCATGGTGATGGTATTTAGGGTTAGTTTTGTGACGAATATCTACGTGGGGAACTTGGCGTTCTCGGCAACCGACGAAGACCTGCGAAATGCGTTCGAGCAATTCGGTGAAGTCTCGGCGGTGAACATCATCATCGATCGTGAAACCGGTCGATCACGCGGTTTCGCATTCGTCGAAATGGCGGACGCGGAGGGTGCGAAGGAAGCGATCGACAACCTGAACGGGGCGTCGATCTCGGGTCGGAACGTGACCGTCAATGAGGCGCGTCCGCGTGCTCCCCGCGGCGGCGGTGGAGGCGGCGGCGGCTATGGCGGCGGCGGCGGTGGTGGTCGCGGCGGTTACGGTGGCGGAGGCGGCGGTGGCCGCGGCGGTTACGGTGGTGGCGGAGGCGGTGGCGGTTACGGCCGCGATCGCTGAGCACCCCCTTCAATCAAAAGCGAACTTGACCCACGCGGCGGTTCCCCATGGGCTTTCCCCCATCGAACGGGGCCGGGTATCTCACCCGGCCCCGTTTCGTTTGCGCACTGCACCTTCCCGAAAACCAATCGGGCCCCAGATTTTCACACCGTAGCGGAACGGCGCGAGCCGTCCGGTATCACGGCGCAGCAGAGTAGGCGAAGGCGTTCGATCCCGGGCCGACACTCAGACGGCCAACCGCACCAACTCTTTCGGGTCGGCGTCACCGTTCGCCTCGATCGCACGCTGCTGAAGCTCGGGATCGACCAGGTTGTAAAACACGTCCCGCTGGCGAGCCTCAAAACCGAGCTCCTCGATCGCCTCGCGGATCTGCCGCAACGTCAGGTAATGAACCGTGCCCGCCTCGGCGACGACGTTCTCCTCGATCATCAAGCTTCCCATGTCGTTCGCCCCGAACAGCAACGACAACTGACCGATCTTCAATCCCTGAGTCACCCAACTGCTCTGCAAGCTCGGGACGTTATCTAAGTAGAGCCGCGACACCGCCAACGTCTTCAGGTACTCGAACGAACCGGTCGGCGGGATGTGCGACATGTCCGTATTCTCGGGCTGGAACGTCCAGCAGATGAACGCGGTGAATCCGCCCGTCTCATCCTGCAGCTGACGGATCCGCTCCAAGTGCTCGATCCGCTCCTCCAGCGTTTCGACGTGGCCGAACATCATCGTCGCGCTGCTCTTGCCACCGAGCCGATGCCAAACCCGCATCACGTTCAGCCAGTCGTCGGAATTCACCTTCCCGCGGGTCAGCTCGTCGCGGACCCGGTCGACCAAGATTTCCGCGCCACCCCCCGGGACACTCCCCAAACCGGCTTCCTTCAATCGGCCCAGCACCTCTTCGATCGGTAACCGGTTCACCTTCGTGAAATGGTGCAACTCGGGAGGACTGAACCCGTGAATGTTGACCTGCGGGAACGCCCCCTTGATGTCCCGCAACATCTCCTCGTACCAGTCGAGCTTGAACTTCGGGTGCAGCCCGCCCTGCAACAAGATCTGGTTGCCGCCCAACTCGACCGTCTGCTCGACTTTCCTCAGCAACTCCGCCCGCGGCAGCACGTACCCTTCGTCACTCTTCGGGCCGCGATAGAACGCACAAAAATGACACACCGCGGTGCACACGTTCGTGTAGTTGATGTTTCGGTCGATGTTGTAAGTGCGATATGGCTCGGGATGCAGCCGCCGGCTGACCCGGTCGGCCGCCGCACCGAGCGACGCTAGGTGACGAGTTCGGAGAAGCCGGACCCCTTCGGACGGACTCAGCCGGTCGCCGTGGGTCGCCTTGTCAAGCAGGTCTCGGATATCGGTCGCGGCAGACGGCATGGATAGGTCACCTCAAAGGTGCGGCGGATTCGGATCGAGGATCGAGAAGCCCGAGTGACTGCAGACGTTCGCGAAACGTCTCCAGCCCTCGCCGCTCGCCCGGCCCCATCCGGAAATGAAGGTTTTCGGCAAAGTATCGGTGGACGTCTTCCTTGGTCAGACCGTGACGGCCAGCTTCGGCCGACGCGATCTGCTCACGAGTCGCGAGGCCCTCGTCCCGGCTCGCCTCCAGTATCTCCGCCAGCCCCTCGGTGTCGACACCGGGGCGGGCGACCCACATCGCGAACACGAAAGGCAACTCGGTCCAACGGCACCAGCGATCCCCCAAGTCCCAGATTTCCTGGTACACGCCCCGCTCCGGGTGCATCGCCCGATCCCCGATCATCAGCACCGCGTCCGCGTCCACCGATTCCGGGGATCGCGACAGCGGGAACGGGACCGGTTCGGGGTGCAGACCGTACATCTCCCAAAGCAACAACGTCACCAAAGCCGCACTCGTGCGACTCCCCTCGTCGAGCGCCAAGCGACGGATCTTGGGAACCGGAACGCGGCTGAGCAAACGCACGCTCCAAACCGGACCGCGACACGCGATCACCGCATCCGAAACCCTGCGGTAACCCGCCCCCCGAAAAAACTCGACCGACGGGATCAAAGCCACGTCGAGGTCTCCCGCCGCAAGACGACTCGCCAAACGGCTCGGCAAATCGACCGTCAATCGGCCCCGCTCCCCCAACCGCTGGGACAATCCGGCGATCAGCGGTTTCGTGTTGAGATAAGAGACGGCACCGATTTGCAACATCGAAGCGCCCGACAGCTTGGCGGAAAATTGGACAGTGACCATCCCGGCCACGCGAGGCAGATCGCTCGAGCCGAGCGACGATTTCGAAATCGCTCGACACGCGATTTCGGACGCAGTGTAAACCGCAGCGGCAGGGTGCGGGCAACGCCCCCAATTGCTTCACACCCGATCAAGCGGCAAGCGGCAAACGGCACACGATCGAAACCGCAACCGTCGAGAAACACCCCCGAACGGAACCGCGCAAGACGTCCGGTCTCACTGCTCGCCGCGGCAGCGGACGCGACGGACGGTCATTTCCCGACCTTTCCCGACCGTCGCTAAGTCACCCTCTCGCTACCGTTTCGGACTGGTAGAACGTTGAGCGAATCGATGTCCGCCGAGCATCGCCGCCAGCGGGTCCTCAGGATCCTGCACCGTGACTCGCTTTCCCGATCGCGGGTCGAAGAAGCCGAGCGAAGTGGCGTGCAACGCGATTCTCCCCGTCTCCCCGCCACCAATCGACGCGCCCTTGACCCTCGGGGGCCCGTAGAGAGGCTCTCCCACGATCGGAAACCCACGCGACGATGCCTGAATCCGCAACTGGTGCATCCGTCCGGTTTCCGGGAACATCCGAACGAGCGTCACGTCGCGGTCAGCGTCGTACCGTTCAATCTCGACCCGCGTTTCGGCGACCTTGCCTGGCTCCCCATCCCCCGCGATCGCCACCCGTGCTTCCCCCTCACACTTCACGATCCGATCGGTCCAGCGTAATCCACGATTCACCTCAGACCCCTGACCTGTCCCGGCCCCCGACAACTCGGACCCCTGACTTGCCTCAGACCCTTGACCTGCCTCGGACGCCCAAAACTCGGACGCCCAAAACTCGGACCCCGAAAACTCGGACCCCGACAACCGTCCCGCCAACACCGCCCGATACGACTTCTCGACCTTGCGGGCGGCGAACTGTGCCGCCAACAACCGCGCGGATCGCTTCGTCATCGCGACCAGCACCAACCCGCTGACGTCGCGATCCAAGCGATGGACCGTGACAAGGTATCGGGTCCTCGACGCGAACTGAACGCGAAGCCGCTGTCGCAGGCTGTCGATCGTGGGAGCCGATTCGGTCAGCAGCCCGGCCGGTTTGCGGACGACAATCGCGACCTCGCCGTCCCAGATCACCGGGATCGCCGGCCCGACCTCCCCCGCCTGAATCGCGTCCCCGGCCACACCGTCAGCCGCCGGTTCGTGATCGTCTGTCGCGTCCATCGGGATCTCTCGAAGGTACAGAGCAAGGAATTCGCCCGCCTGGCGAAGCGTCCGCCCTAAACACTAAACACCTTAACCGAACGGCGCGAGCCGTCCGGTTCGGCCGATCCCACCCTGTCACGTCTGTCTGTCACCGTCACGTCATGGCCGACCCCCTTTCTACGCTTTCGGCCGACTCCCGATAGAATGCCTCCATGACCGATGCCTTCGAAGCTTCCGCCGACCATCACTATTACTTCGTCACCGGACGCCTTGCCGAATCGGCGGTCCGAGGGATCGTGGCCGAGTCGGCGGCGGAAAAAGGTTTCGCCTACTCGATCGGCGTGATGCCGATCACGGTCGCCGCGCTGATGACCCCAAAGTGGCTCCTCCGACACCTCGACCCGCCCGACGAGGCGACCCATGTGATCCTGCCCGGGTATTTGGCGGGGAGCCTCGACGCGATCCGAGATGCCGTCGACGTGCCGGTGCTGTGCGGCCCGAAGGATTGCCGCGAAATCCCCGAGTGGCTCGGCCAACCCCCACGCCAAATCTCGCTCGACGAATACGACATCGAGATCATCGCCGAAATCAATCACGCCCCGCGGAGGTCGATCGATGAGGTCATCGCCGCGGCGATCTCGCTTCGGGAGCAAGGTGCCGACGTGATCGACATCGGGGCCGACCCCGGGAACCGGTGCCCGAACATCGGCGATTACGTCGCCGCCGTCGTCGATCAAGGACTCCGAGTCTCGATCGACACCTTCGATCCTTGGGAAGCGTCCCAAGCCGCACGCCGCGGCGCGACGCTCATGCTCTCGGTCAACCGCTCCAACCGGCAGCCCGCGGTCGACTGGGGGATCGAAGTCGTCGCGATCCCCGATACCCCCTCCGACCTGGATAGCCTTCGCGAGACCGAAGACTATCTGTCAAGCCGCGGCGTCGCGACGCGGCTCGATCCGATCCTCGAACCGATCGGGATGGGACTCGCCGCCAGCCTCGTTCGCTACGCCACGATCCGCGGCGAGTATCCGGACGCGGCCATGATGATGGGCATCGGGAACCTGACCGAACTGAGCGACGTCGATTCGGCCGGCGTCAACCTGATGTTGCTCGGGGTTTGCGGCGAACTCAAGATCGACAGCGTGCTCACGACCCAGGTGATCAACTGGGCGCGGTCGTCGGTCCGCGAGTGCGACATCGCGCGTCGCTTGGTCCGCTACGCTGTCCGCCACGGGATCCCGCCGAAACGGCTCTCCGACCAATTGGTCATGCTCCGTGACCCCAAACCGAGACCCTACCCGGACGACGCGCTCGCTTCACTCGCCGACTCGCTGAAGGACAACAACTACCGGTTGTTCGCCCAAGACGAACAGGTCCATCTGATCTCCGCCGGACTCCACCTCCGAGATGACGACCCGTTCCGCTTGTTCGACCGGCTGATGGAACATCGCCAGTCCGACAACGTCGACCCCGGCCACGCGTTCTACCTCGGATTCGAAATGGCCAAAGCCGTCACCGCGCTCACGCTCGGCAAACAATACGACCAGGACCAATCGCTCCACTGGGGACACCTGACACGGCCGGAAACCCATCACCGGATCGCCCGTACCAGCCGACATCGCCAAACGGGCTGACATCGCCAAACGGGCTGACATCGCCAAACGGGCTGGCGTCGGCAAACGGGCTGGCGTCGCAAAAGCCCGCCGGCGCAGCCTTCCTGAAACGGAGCGTTAGCGGGGGAGTGTTTCCCCCGCGAACACGCCAAGCGAATCGGCCGGCACGCCAAGCGTTGCCGCTGACGTGACGCGATCTTGGCCGACACGCGACATCTTGGCCGACACGCGACCTCATTTTCCGTTCACGGCGATCCGGCGTTTCTGGGCCTGCTCGGACTTCGGGAGCGTCACCGTCAGCACCCCGTCGACCAATTTCGCGTCGATCCCGGACTCATCGACCGGACACGGAAGCCACACCGAACGCGCGAATCGGCCCTGCCGCCGCTCGATTCGGTGGTAGCGACGTCCATCATCCGGCTTGCTCTCCTTCTCTTCACGGTGCTCTGCCGAGATCACCAAGCAGTTGTCCTGGAGCTCGACGTTCACGTCGTCCGCCTTGACCCCCGGCAGATCCGTCTGCACCTCGATCGCCTTGTCGGTCTCCGACAAGTCAAACCGCGGCACGATCGCGTCCGCCTCCTGGCCTAGCGTGTCTCGGTCCCAAAAACCTTCCATCAAATCCTCCAGCTCCCGCCGCATCGTCGTCAGCGGGCCGTTGTCGAACGATGAACGGGGACGCCGTGTCGGGACCTGAGTCATCATCTTGGACATCTTCATCACCTCCTTCTCAAACTCTGAAACGAACACGTAATCGAACTCGGCGAGCGGTTTCGCACCCGGCAGGTGCCACCTTCACTCACTCGCCAGCGGTTGTTGAAAAGGAGCAACTCAAGTGCCAATTCACGCGATGATCACGCTTCACGCACTGGTACCGACGCCGACGCCGCGGAACAGCAACCAAATAGCGGTCGGGATGACGACCAGCGTGAACACGGGGCGACGCAAAGATCCCGAAGGTGATCGCCGGTCATCGGATGTAAACCATTGCGTCGCCGTCCGTTTGTCGATTGACCACCGCGGTCATCGCCGACACGGCGACTTTCGCGATCACGACCTCGTCCGGTCGCGCCCCCTTGCCGCGAAGCGACTGCCCACACACCAACAGCTTGACGCCGGCGTCTCGCAGCTGTTCAAGACAATCGAGGTTCGGGTTGCGGTCGACCCCGAACCGTTGAGCGTACGCTTGGTGATCAAGGACCGCCAGCGTCGCGTCGCCGTGTAGCACCGCCGTGATCCGCACGTCCGACGCCGGTTCCACGCCGCCACCCCCGTATAGGTTCACGTAGCGGGCGATCTTCTCGATCGCCGGACTGAGCCGATCCGGCGGGCCTCCACCGGTGACGTCGACGCACACCCGCGCGCCGCTGCGGGGCTGGGCCGCCGCTTCGGGGAACGGAAAGACCTTGCCGTACTCAGCGATCACCGGGCCGATCCGTTTGACCATCCCGTTCGTGTTCGCGTCCACGTCCGCCACGCGGCCGCCCGTCGCCGAGGGTTCATCGGCCGGAACGTCCGCCGCCGTCAACGCCAACAACACGACACCTACGACCGAAGCCACGCCGGTCGTCAAGAAAACCATTGAACGAAGCATCATCTCTCCTCTGAATTTGGATCCGATGGCGGCCCGTTCGACCGATTCGCTTGCCGTCACGCGAAGGCGACGATCCGAACCGCCAACAGGTCGATGACCACGACGCGGCCACACCCGCCACGATCCGCTCAATTTATCGTGAGCTCACGATATGTCAACGCGATCGCCCGTTCGATCATCCGCAAGCGCAGACGGGGACCGCAGACGGGGACAGAGACCGCAGACGCGCAGACGGGGACAGGGCCTGGTAAGTTCCGGCCCGCAGACGAGAATCGCAGACGGGGACCGCAGACGGGGACAGGGCCTGGTAAGTTCCGGACACCGTCCGCAGACGGGACACCGTCTGGGTACAGAGCCCATCTACCGCCGGGGACAGAGCCCGTCTACTGGGGACGATCTACCGGGGACAGAGCCTGACCCTCCAGGGACAGAGCCTAGCCATCCGAGCCTAGCCATCCGGACGGGTCGGAAGACTGGTCAAGGACAGTGCCTAACGATCTCGGCGTGGCAAATTAAGGTACCCCAACCATGAAGCGATGCTGCACCTCGCGTTCGTATACATGGGCTAATCAGAAGTCAGAGTCTCGGGATCGGCCCTCCGCTCGAATTTTCCGTTTTTCATTGATCGCGAGGTCCCGAAGATCGGCCGACCTGGATTTGTCGTGGGCAAGAGGATGCGGGCAGCCACGGGCTGCCGAAGTTTTTCGTTGGATACCTCTTCGTAGGCTTTGGACACGGGAGCATGTTCCGAAAATCCCGAGCATGGAGACCTTGACCCCACTGCCCACGAATTGATCCCGACCATTCTGTTTCGAGGGTGGAATGATCCTGGGTTATCCGACTGGATCGGTCTTGTCGGGCTTAGGACGCGCTCGCGGTAAGGGACGACAGTGCGAGGGTCGCATCCGACGACACCCCCGCCGTTTGGCCTCGCGCTCGAGGGACGCTTCGCAGCCCGCCGCGGTCTTCAAACACCGGTCGAAGCACATTACCGCCTCCCGAAATTCCACCGGATCGAACCCCAGACGCTGAAGGGTTAGTTCTCCGGCTTCTGGGGTCCTCGTCATTGCGTCGGATGACTCGCCCTTCCTGGCGGGGCATGAAAGCCATCGCAACAAATCCGCATATTCCTCGAGCCCCATCGGCAGACACCCCAACGGGTAATCGGACTTTGCATTGATCGCTTCTTCCAACTCCTCCCGCGACATCCGATTGACAACCTGCGACGACTCACCGTCGCACTCCTCCGCCAACTCCAGCGGGGCAAGCCAATGGGACGGGTCAACCGTTTCGTTATCAAGCGTCCGGAGACGTTCGCCGATCGAGACGTGAGGGTACGCTTCGAGGCTTTCCGTACACCCACCTCGGATCGGGTTCAGGTCAACGTATGCCATACACGCGAGCACTGCAGCTTCGTCCAACAGGCGTCGCATGCCGAAACGGTCTTCCCAGAAATGTCCCTGCATCTCATCCTCGGCGTTGGACCGAATCCCCATGTATTGGCTCAGTTGGCGAATCAGCCACGAGGGGTTTGATAGACGTCGCCGACGTTCTTCAAGCCATCCGGGAGTCGCCAGCACGGTCTGGATTTCTTTCTCGGTCGGAGGCTTGGGCGTGCCGTCGCGGTTTTTTTTCGATAAGGGGCAAATGTGCAGCCAAGCGATGGCAACGTCCCGATCAGACATCTTGGCGACGAGGTCCGGTCGGTTGCGGAGGACGAGATGGAAGTGGTTTGAGAGCACCGCGTAGGCAAGAACGTCGATGCAAAAATGGCGAGAGTACCTTTTTAATCGCTGGTAGAACCAATCGCGGCGATGGGAATAGTCTTTCCCCGTATGGGGGTCATAGCCACAGAGAAAACTGCGTCGGACAATCCGATTGAAACAGTGATAGACACCAACGACATCCGACTCATAGACGTCGGATCGGGGACCTCGAGTCACGGCGATTCTCCTTCGAAAACCAGGGCTGTTGATCTCTGACCGGAAGTGTACGCAAGGGCACTCCTCGGGGCAATGGTTTTTTGATCAGTATCTGAGGGGGTTCAGCAGACCACCTAGGCGTGGCGTCCGACTCGGCGTGGGCAGCGATCCTAAGCCGGGTTGGGTAACGAAAAGGGGCAACCGACCGTCAAAACGGGGGGCAGTGTCTGGTCTCGGGGCCGCTGACGGGGACAGTACCTTGGTCTCGGGGAGGGAGGATCGCTTTTTCCGCTAGAAATTGCCTGTCGATCGGGACACTACTGATCTTCACATGGAGAACAGTGAGTCGGTGATCGGGGACAGCATGTCGGCGGAAAGTGACTCGGTCACTGTACCGAGGCCACCATGGTTCCCGGCGATCGCGGGGCGAGGTGCGCCGATCCGACTTTCGGAGAGTTGGTAACGATTTTTTTGGACGGGCCCGGTATCTTGGGTGACGTCCCAACCACATATTCAACGCCGAACGGATCGACGTTACACCGACCCGCTGACGCCGCACTGAGGAACTGATGAGCTTTCCGGAGGACCTGTTACACCTGGTGAGAACCGACGTGCCGCTCGCGCCGATGGCTTGGCTCGGAATCGGCGGTCCGGCACGTTATTTCGCCGAGCCGGTGGCCCTCGACGAGTTGCAGCGTTTGCAGCGGTCCGCGGGGGAAGCCTCGCTCGCCGTTCGTGTAATGGGAGGGGGCAGTAACGTGCTCGTCCGCGAGGCGGGGGTTGACGGGCTCGTCATCAGTTTGGCCGCCGCCGCGACGAGCCAACTCGAGATCGACGGGGACCGGATGGTCGCCGGGGCCGGTGCGAATCTCTCGCACGCGGTGATCAAAGCGGTCGGGGCGGGACTCGGGGGGCTGGAGCACCTCGTTGGGATTCCCGGCACGGTCGGCGGAGCCGTTGTCGGCAATGTTACTGGAGGCGGTCGTGACATCGGCTCGGTCGTCGAATCGGTTGACGTACTGGAGACGGACGGGACCCTCCGCACGATCGCCCAAGAGGATCTCGGGTTCTCGCATCGCAAGTCAACGCTTTCGGGGCTCGTGGTCGCGTCGGTCCGGTTTCGGCTGCAATCGGGCAACGCGGCGGCATTAACGAAAGGGATGCAAAAGCTTTGGATCAGCTTGCAAGCGTCTCGCCCGGGCGGTAATCAGCGGGTGGCGATGCCTTTTGTCGACCCGGACGGGATGCCCGCGGGCGAACTGATTCGCTCCGTCGGACTCGCCGGAATCCGGGAAGGGGCCGTCTCTCTTGATACCGCCCAGCCCCATTATCTGGTCGCCCACGAGGGGGCGACGAGCGACCAGTGTCTGGCGTTGATCGAGCGAGTCCGTGAGCAGGTATTGCTGCAAACGGGGATCGACTTGCAACTGAACCTTCAGATCTGGTAAGTCGTCTCACCGACAGGGACGGATTTTAGCGTGGACCGACGAAGGAAATGGGCACGCGTGGCTAAGGACTCGTCGAAGAAGAAACAACGTTCGGGCGCGGCCGGCGGTCCGAGGCCGGTTCGGGACCTGCTCGGTCGACTGATCAAGGCTCCGGCGGCCCTCTCGATCCTCTGGCCGGCGTTGCTTTTCCTTGCAAGCTACCTCGCGTGGCAGAACTGGGGGGCCGAACGGGTCGCGACCCGATTGTACGGAATCGACCGCTCTCTCGTCCGCCTCAACGAGCCCCCGGATCACATCCGCGAGGACATCGTCGAGACGGTGTACCGGGATTCGGCGATGGGGGACCTGTCGCTGCTCGATCCCCGAGCAACCGCGAGGATCGCGTCGGCATTCTCGATCCACCCCTGGGTTCGGAAGGTCGTCAGCGTTCGCAAACGCCCGCAGGGCCGTGTCGAAGTGCTGGCCGAGTATCGATATCCGGTCGCGATGGTGATTCATCGCGAGACGTCATCACTCAGCGGGTCATCTGCCGGTGCTGGCCCGTTCGACGCGAGTGCTGACCCCTTCAATGCTGCATCCTCGGGAACCGACCGGCCCGCCGAGCGCACCGGCGTCTTGTATTTGCCGGTCGACCGAGACGGAATCGTCTTGCCGACCGATGATTTCGCTCGGGCCGAGACTCGTGATTACATCCACATCGACGTTCCTGGGGTGACAACCGCGCAGAAATTCGTCGGGGAGTCCTACGGCGACCGCCGAGTCGAAGCGGCCGCCCGACTTGCCGCGGTGCTGTCGGAATACCGCGAACGAATCGGGATCCGTTCGATCGCCGCTCGCGCCGATCTGCGGGGGGATGCGGTGACACAGCTCGAGCTGACCACGTTCGACGGCAAGAGGGTTTTTTGGGGAAGCCCCCCGGGCCAAGAAGGCGAAGACGAGGCGATCGCCGCGGCGAAGGTCCAGTCGCTACTCGACACCCCCGCTGCCGAGGCGGACCTTCGCCGAGCGGGACTCGGACACCTAGGGCATTAGCCTTGAATCCCTGCGAGCGAGTACACGGTCAGACGTCCGCAGAACGCGGTCGGGCACGAACACGGTCGGGCACTGACCCTGGTCGCAGGCACTGTCCCCGGTCCCAGTCCCCGGTCCCAGGCACTGTCCCCGGTCGGAGTCGTCCGCGGTCGGAGTTGTCGCACCAGGCACTGTCCCCGGTCGGAGTCCGGGAAGGATGGATGGGGCCCGTCGGGCACTGTCCCTGATAAGTGGTCGGGTCCCTGATAGTTGTCCGATAGGTGTCCCTGATAGGTGATAGGTCGGGTGGTCCGGCAGCCGGAACTTCTTTTCTTCGTGTCGCCTGCTATCCTAGGCGGATACCTTTTCTCCACTCCCCCCGAACTTCGCGGCACGGCGTCTGGGACGTAGACCAAGATGAGCAAGACGATGCAAGATTTCACTGACCTGCTCCTTCAGCAGGGCGTGATTAGCCTCGACCAACTCTCCGAGGCGGAGCAGATCTCGAAGGACACCGCCGCGAATATCGGCGACGTGCTGATCAAGCTGGAGTATGCCAGCCCCGAGGACGTCGCCGGGGCGATGGCGAAATTTCACAAAATCCCCTATGTCGACCTGCGGCAAACCCGGATCCCCGAGTCGGTGATCGAACTCGTCCCCGAATCGGTCGCCCGAGAAAATACGGTGATCCCCTACAAGGACGAAGACGGGGCACTGACGATCCTGATCGCCGACCCGTTCGACCTCGAGACGATCGAGAAGCTGCGGTTCATCCTGAATCGCAAGATCGAGACCGCGCTCGCCCCCAAAGAGGCGATCACCGGGGCGATCAACCACTACTACGGGCAAGTCGAAGGGGAATCCGCTGACTCGATGCTGCAAGAGTTCACCGACACCGCGATCGACTTCACCGAGACCGAAGGGGGGGACGAAACGCACTCGGACGAAACCGTCGACGACAGCAGCGCCCCGGTAATCCGGTTGGTCAATCTGATGATCGCCGAAGCGGTCCAGCTGCGGGCGAGCGACATCCACATCGAGCCGTTCGAGGACCGCGTCCGCATCCGCTACCGGATCGATGGCGTCTGCGTCGAACGGGAAAACGCCCCCCGGCGGATGCTCTCGGCGATGATCGCCCGCATCAAGATCCTCTCCAAAATCGACATCTCCGAAAAACGACGCCCCACCGATGGGCGGATCAAGATCACCGTCGGCGACAAACAGCTCGACCTGCGGGTCAGCGTGATCCCGACCAACCACGGCCAGTCGTGCGTGATGCGGCTGCTCGACAAGGACAACATCAAGGTCGGCGTCCGCCAACTGGGGCTCTCCCAGCGGGACTTCCGGAACTTCAACAACCTGATCCGTCGCCCCAACGGGATCGTCCTCGTCACCGGACCCACCGGGTCGGGGAAGACCACCACCCTCTATGCAGCCCTCAACACGCTGAACCGGCCCGACCGCAAAATCATCACCGCCGAAGATCCCGTCGAATATTACTTGCCGGGCATCAACCAAGTCGAAGTCCGACACTCCATCGGACTCGACTTCGCCCGCATCATCCGCGCGATGCTCCGCCAAGCCCCCAACATCATCCTGGTCGGCGAGATGCGCGACCACGAGACCGCATCGATGGGGATTCAAGCTTCACTAACGGGACACCTGGTTTTTAGTACGCTGCATACGAACGATGCGCCCAGTGCTATCTCGCGAATGGTGGACATCGGTATCCCTGGGTATATGGTCGCCAGCAGCGTCATCGCGGTCTTGGCCCAACGTTTGGTACGGACGATCTGCCCCCGCTGCAAGGTCAGGTACCAGCCGCCCGAAAGCGTGATCGCCGATTCGAAACTTCCGCCCGAGATGGTGAAGCAGGCGGAGTTCGCTCGCGGGAAGGGGTGTTCCTACTGCGGCAAGACCGGTTACCGCGGCCGGCTGGGGATCTACGAGCTGATGCTGATCAACAACCGGCTCCGCGAGATGATGTTCAAGGCGGGATCGACCAAGGAGATCCGGACCGAGGCGATAAAGAACGGCATGTCAACGCTTTACGCCGACGGGATGCTGAAGGTGATCCGCGGCATCACGACCTTCGAAGAGGTCTACCGGGTGGCCAAGCAGACCGAACAGGAAGAGCTGGCGATGAGCCACCTGGTGGCCGAACTCGACTCGCTCTAAGCCGATCCCGGGCTTGCGAAGTTCGCCCTCTGAAGGCTCCAGCGGGGCTGAGATTTCCCTTCCAGCGTCACCGGGTCGAGCCGTCTTGGGCGGTCTCGGGCAACCCCCCGTCGGGCTAATGTGAGGTCGCCCATCGGATACGCTCCTGCGGCGTCATCGCGAGGCGACCGTTCGTTCGCTCCGCCGCTACAACCGGAACGCCCCGAAGGCTCTGTCCCCGGTCGTGGCGGCCGTTTTCTTGGTTTTCGGCACGCCGCTATCAATAATGACAGCAACTTCGGCACGCCCACTCGCTTCGACACAAGCGATCGTCGGCTCGCCGGCTTTCCTTTTCCCTCGTCCACCATTTCACCGCATCACGCCCGGCCCGAACGCGACCTGAAGGTCGTCGCGGCCGAGACGAACTTCTCGAAGGATTCCCCGTGGCTAGCGTCCTGATCGACAAGTTGTTGCACGCCGCCATCAAGCAGGGCGTGAGCGACATCCACATCGTTGTCGGCCAACCGCCCGTTTTCCGCCTGCACGGCCGGATGCGGAAGCTGGAGACGAAGACGCTTGAGGCGGAGGACACGGTCGGGTTGATGAAGAGCATCACCCCCGAGCGGTGTCAACGTGAGCTTCAAGAGGCTGGGAGTGCCGACTTTGGGTTCGCGTTCGGGGACGCCGCCCGGTTCCGGGTCTCGGTTTTCAAACAACGCGGCTTCATCTCGATGGTGCTGCGGCAAATCCCCAACGACAAGCTGACCCCGGAGCAATTGGGGTTGCCCGAGTCGGTGGTCAAGATGGTCCACCGCCCGCGAGGTCTGTTCTTGGTGACCGGGCCGACCGGTAGCGGGAAGAGTACGACGCTGGCGAGTCTGATCAACCTGCTGAACGAGACGATCGACCACCACATCATCACGATCGAGGACCCGATCGAGTTCTATCACGACCACATCGAGAGCACGATCAACCAACGCGAAGTCGGCGTCGACGTGCCGAGTTTCTCCGAGGCGATTCGGCGGGCGTTGCGGCAAGACCCCGATGTGATCCTGGTCGGCGAGCTCCGCGATTTGGAAACGATCGAGGCGGCGATCAGCGCCGCGGAGACGGGCCACGTCGTGTTCGGCACGCTGCACACCAACAGCGCCCAAGGAACCGTCAACCGGATCATCGACGCGTTCCCCGGCAACCTGCAGGACCAAATCCGGACGCAGCTCGCCAGCACCCTGATCGGGGTCGTCGCGCAGACGCTGCTGCCCCGCATCGGCGGCGGCCGCTGTGCCGCGTACGAGGTGCTCAACGTCACCCCGGGGATCGCGAATCTGATCCGCGAAAACAAGACTTTCCGCATCAACAGCTCGATCCAGACCGGGGCGAAGTTCGGGATGCAGCTGATGGACGACGCGTTGTTCAAGCATTGGAAGGCGGAGCTGATTACCGTTGAAGACGCGCTCGCCAAGGCCCACCGCCCCGACGACCTGGCGAAACGGATCGTCCAAGCCCGCAAGGGCGTCGACGAGTCGGTCCCGGTGCCGGAGGAGTAGGTGGTGGTTGATGGTTGGTGGTTGGGGGTTGGTGGTTGGTGGTTGGTGGTTGGTGGTTGGTGGTTGATCGTCGGACAATGGCACCCTTTGATAACTAACATTTAACGATTCATCATGGCTCCTCGTCGCATCGGACAGATACTCGTTGACCTCGGCTTCCTCACCGACGAACAGTTGGAGGCGGTGCTGGAGGAGCAGGAACAGCAGCCCGGCGCGTTGCTCGGCAAGATCGCCGAGGACATGCAGCTGATCACCGACGAGCAGTTGGTGCAGGCGCTCGCCGAACAGATGGGGATGCAAACGGTTTCGCTCGAGGACGCGAAGCTCGACCCGGAGGTGCTCGAGAAGATTTCCGAGACGATGGCCCAGTTGTACCGGGTGGTGCCGATCAAGTTCGAGAACAACGTGTTGACGTTGGCGACGTGCGACCCGCAGAACCTGACGATCCAGGACGAGCTGCGGACGTTCCTGGGCTACGAGATCAAGATGGTGGTCTCGACCCAGCGGGAAGTGCTGCAGGCGATCGAGAAGCATTACGACAGCGAGTCCGAAAGCGTCGAGAAACTGGTCGCCGAATTGGCGAACGACGAAGAGTTGAAGGCGTCGATCGCGGCGCTCGAGTCGGAGAAGTTCAACATCGGCGACGCCGAGGCGTTGGCCGATTCGGCCCCGGTCCGCAAGCTGCTCAACATGGTGTTGCTGTTGGCGATCAAGGACCAGGCGAGCGACGTCCACTTCGAGCCGTTCGAGGACGAGTTCCGGATCCGGATCAAGGCGGAAGGGGTGTTGTACGAGATGGTCCCGCCGCCGCGGCACTTGGCGTTCGCGATCACGACGCGGATCAAGGTGATGGCGGACTTGGACATCGCCGAACGGCGGATGCCGCAAGACGGCCGGATCGAATTGATGGTCGGGGGTCACCCGGTCGACCTGCGGGTCAGCGTGCTGCCGACGATTTTCGGCGAGAGCGTCGTGATGCGGGTTTTGGACCGTTCGGTGGTGAACCTGAACCTCAACGACGTGGGGATGGACGAGGAAACGATCGGGCTGTTCCGCAAGGCGATCGACCGGCCGAACGGGATCGTGTTGGTGACGGGGCCGACCGGGAGCGGCAAGACGACGACGCTGTACTCGGCGCTCACCGAGCTGAACGACATCCAAGACAAACTGATCACGACCGAGGACCCGGTGGAGTACGACATCGACGGGATCATCCAGATCCCGATCGACAACGACGTCGGCGTCACCTTCGCGGGCTGTTTGCGGGCGATCTTGCGTCAGGACCCCGATACGATCCTGGTCGGCGAGATCCGCGACTTGGAGACGGCGGAGATCGCGATCCAGGCGGCTTTGACGGGGCACCTGGTGTTCAGCACGCTGCACACCAACGACGCCCCGGCGACGGTCACCCGATTGAAAGACATGGGGATTCCCCCGTTCATGATTTGCGCCACGGTCGAAGCGATCCTGGCCCAGCGGCTGGTGCGTCGGATTTGCGTCAAATGCCGCGAGGAGACCAAGGTCAGCACGGAGATGCTGTTCGACTTGGGGATGAAGCGCGACGAGATCGAGGGGCTCAAGTTTTTCAAAGGGGCCGGCTGTGACCAGTGCAACAACACCGGATACAAGGGTCGGATCGCGTTGTTCGAGCTGATGGTATTGAACGACCAGATCCGCGAAATGGTGATGGGGAACGCGTCGACCGACGAGATCCGCGAGGAGGCCCGCAAGGACGGGATGATCCCGCTGCGGAATTACGGGATCGCGCTCGCCGAGGGCGGGATCACGACGCTCGACGAGATCGTCCGCGAAACCGTCCAAGACTGACCTTCGAGCCCACCCGAAAAGGGATTAGGCCCATCCGAAACGGGGTCAGACCCTCTTTCGGAACGAGCTGGTCGTCAGCAAAGATCCTGGAAAAAACGCTTCATTTGATGTCAACTAGAAATTCACAAAGGGTCTGACCCCTTTTCGGATACACCCCTTCTTTCAACTCGCCCCAGCTCAAGCTTCGGGTCCTGCAATGCCTACTTATCAATTCGAAGCGATGGACGCGACCGGACAAGAGATCCGGGACGAGATCGAAGCGCCGAGCGAGGAAGAGGCGCAAACAACGATTCGTCAGATGGGGTACTTCGTCACGAAGATCTCCGTCAAGAAACAGGCGGCGACGAAGACGGCGCAGGGGAAGGCGAAGCGTCCGTTCGCGATCGGCGGGGCGAAGACGAAACACATTTGCGCGTTCACGCGGCAGCTTTCGATCCTGCAAGACGCCGGGCTACCGATCCTCCGCAGCCTGAAGATTCTGGAAAACAACCAGAAGAGCGGGAAGCTCAAGAACGCGTTGATGGACGTTTGCGACGAGATCGAGGGGGGCTCGACGCTGAGCGAGGCGATGAGCAAGTCGCCGAAGGTGTTCAGCCGGTTGTACGTGAACATGATCAAGGCGGGCGAGGCCGGGGGGGCGCTGGAGACGATCCTGCAGCGGCTCGCGGACTTCCTGGAGCGGGCCGAATCGCTGAAGCGAAAAGTCAAAGGGGCGTTGATCTATCCGGTGATCGTGGTGCTGGTGGCGATCGGGATCTTGTCGTTCATCATGATCTTCATCGTGCCGACGTTTGAAGAGATGTTCGACGAGTTCGGGCTGTCGCTCCCGGCGCCGACGGTGTTGTTGATCGCGATGAGCGGTTATTTGAAGAACTATTGGTTCTTGCTGATCGCGTTGCCGGTGGTGTTGATGATCATCGTGAAGTTGATGCGGAAGTTCCGGCACGGGCGGATGGGTTTCGACATGTTCGTGCTCCGGATCCCGATCTTCGGGAGCCTGATCGAGAAAAACACGATGGCCCGGACGACGCGGACGCTGGGGACGTTGGTGAGCAGCGGCGTGCCGATTTTGGAAGCGATCAACATCACCCGCGAGACGGCGGGCAACGCGATGTTCGAGCGGATGTTCACGCGGGTCAACGATTCGATCCGGGAGGGGGAGATCATCAGCAAGCCGCTGAAGGAGTACAGCGTGCTCGGGTTCCATCCGATGGCGATGGTGTTTTGGGCGCTGTTCGGGGCGTTTCCCGGGTTCATGATCTTGTCGGTCGCGATCACCGGCCGCGGGTCGAAGCTCGACGACGGTTCGATGCTCGAGATGCTGACGATGTTGTCGATGTACGCGATCTTTGGCGGGGCGGCGTTCGCGTCGCTGTGGTACTTGACGAAGATCAAGACGCGGGTGGTCGACGATTTGGTCGTGAACATGGTCGATGTCGGGGAAGAGACCGGCGAGCTCGACACGATGCTGTACAAGGTGGCCGACACGTACGACGAAGAGGTCCGGGTGCTGACGGACGGTCTGACGGCTTTGATGGAACCGTTGATGATCGTGTTTCTCGGTCTGGCGGTCGGGTTCATCGTGATCAGCCTGTTCATGCCGCTGGTCGAACTGATCACCGGATTGACTTAGGGGCGGGAAGTTGTTGGTTGTTGGTTGTTGGTTGTTGGTTGAGAAAGCTGAACATGACGAATGAAATGATCAGAATGACGTCGGAAACTGCGAACGCTCAACCACCAGCTGGCAACGGGATCGCACCTTTTTTGCGGGAACGAATCGAGATGAAATCGCCGCGCCACATGCCGGCCCGTCCGGTCTCCCGACACGGGTTCACGCTCGTCGAGATCATGGTCGTGGTCGTGATCATCGGGATTCTGCTCAGCCTGGTCGTGCCCGCGACGATGCGGGCGATCCAGCGGGCCCGGGAGACGGAGGCGAAGATGGAAATCAGTTCGCTCGCGTCGGCGGTCGAGCAGTATCAACAGCGGTGGAACGACTATCCGCCCGACGGGAGTGACTTGCCGGTTCTGCAGCGCCATATGACGAAGGTCTTTCCGAGGATGGCCGAGCCGGACCAGTCGCTGTTGTTCGCATTGACCCATCCTGACGGGTCGAACTTCAGCTCCGTCGCGATGGACCGGGCCGAGGCGTTGGTCTTCTTTCTGGGCGGGTTCAGCGAAGACCTGGCGCACCCGTTGACCGGGGCGGGGGGGCCTTTGGAAACGGATCAATCCAACGAAGGATCTACAGCCTTGTCGGATTACCAGTACAACGCGACGCGTGACGGCGCGCTGTTCGAGTTCGCACCGGAGCGATTGACGTTCGGGCTCAGCGGGAATCGGTACGTCAGCACGGACGAAGCGGAACTGGGGTACGCGGATGTGGAACACGGTGTGACACCTCAAAACGGTCCCGACCTTCTCCCGGCATATCGCTCGACTCGGGCGAGGACGCCCATTCTGTATTTCGATTCGCGGAGCTACGGCGTGGTGAGTACGGGCGCCTATAACGGCTATTGGGCTGGCGGGGAGTTCGGCGGGGTGCGTCCGTACAAGACGTCGATCGGGATCCAGCCGCCGACGAGCGGTTCGTACGCGTCGGCGGGGGCAGCATTCAACGCGGTCAACTTTCAGAACCGGGACACGTTTCAGATCATTTCGCCGGGTGGCGATGGGATTTACGGCGCGCTCGTGTCGATCGATCCGAGCGATCGGACGTCGCCGCCGATTCACTTCATTACCGACGAGAACGAGGATGCCAATATCGCGGCCGGGACGGCGGTCACGCCGAACCCCGCGGACATTTTTGATCTGGGGAGCATCGGGCCGAGCATCAGCCGGTTCCAGGAGAGTTCTTGGCCGGGGATTATTAACAACGGTCACCTCGATAATGTCACCAATTTTTCCACGTCGACGTTGGAGTCTGACCTTCCTTAATTCGCAACCGAAACGGTGGGGCGAACTCTTCGCGGTTCTCGGAATCCCTGGGGACGCGGGACGTCGCGTTGCCGGCCGCCGGTTCGTCTCGGGGAGGCGTGGGTTTTGTGTGGAATCGTTCCGTCGAGCGGAAGGGTGGCGGGTTAAC
>JAWLFY010000185.1:0-8756 GCA_041685355.1 Pirellulaceae bacterium
GCGGGTCGAACCGGGCACGCCGGCGGTGTTGCCGCCGCTGCCGGAGGGCGTGCCGGCGGACCGGTTGGCGTTGGCGCGGTGGGTGACCGACCCCGCGCACCCGTTGACCGCACGGGTTGCGGTGAACCGTTTGTGGCAGATTTGTTTCGGGCACGGGTTGGTACGGACGCCAGAGGATTTTGGGACGCAGGGTTCGCCGCCGACGCATCCGGAGTTGCTCGATTGGTTGGCGGTCGATTTGGTGTCGCACGGGTGGGACATCAAGCGGATGTTGAAGCGGATCATGATGTCGGCCACGTACCGGCGTTCGAGCCGACCGGTCGACGGTTCGGTCCGCGGGCGTGACCCGGAGAATCGGTGGTTGGCGCGTTTCCCGTCGTATCGGATGCCAGCGGAGATGCTCCGCGACGGGGCGTTGGCGACGGGCGGGCGTTTGGTGCGGAGGTTGGGGGGGCCGCCGGTGCGGCCGTACGAGTTGGAGGCGTCGTTTAAGCCGAGCGATCGGGACGAGGGCGCGGGGCTTTACCGCCGGAGTCTTTACACGTATTGGAAGCGGACGGGGCCGGCGCCGGCGTTGTTGACGTTGGACGCGGCGAAGCGGGATGTATGTCAGGTGAAGCGGGAGCGAACCTCGTCCCCGTTGCAGGCGTTGGTGTTGTTCAACGGGCCTCAGTACGTCGAGGCGTCGCGGGGGTTGGCGGAGCGGTTGGTTCGGCGTCACGGGGGTGGTCGTCACGGGGGGGACCGGGAGGCGATCGTCCGGGACGCGTACCGGGTGCAGACGGGACGTCATCCGAGGAGCGACGAGTTGTCGGTGATCGTTTCGATGCTGGAGGAGCAGGTCGACTACTTCGTTCGGCATCCGGATCGGGCGGAGGCTTATTTAGGGGTCGGCGAGGCGTCGCCGAGGCGGGAAATCGACGCCGCGGAGTTGGCCGGTCTGACGGCGGTCGTGCAGACGCTGTTCAATTTCGATCTCAGTGTGATGAAGCGATAGGAGCGGGAGAGATGGTTTACGAGCGGCGAACATTTTTGGCGGAAGGGGGGTTGGGGCTGGGGGCGATCGCGTTGGGCGAATTGCTCGGTCGTCCGTCGTCGGCGTCGGCGAACCCGGGGTCGAGTCGGGCGGCGGGGGGTGTGTCGGGAGACGCCGCGTTGGCTCGTGTGCATCATCCGCCGAAGGCGAAGCGGGTGATTTATTTGTTTCAGTCAGGCGGCCCGTCGCAGATGGATTTGTTCGACCACAAGCCGCTGTTGAACGAGCGTCACGGGACGGAGTTGCCGGAGGAGGTTCGGGGCGAACAGCGGTTGACGGGGATGAGCGGACACCAGGCGAGTTTGCCGCTTGCGGGGTCGCCGTTCCGCTTCGCGCGTCACGGCGAGTCGGGGGCGTGGGTGAGCGAGTTGTTACCCCACACGGCGAAGGTCGTCGACGAGATGTGTGTCGTCCGTTCGATGCACACCGACGCGATCAACCATGGGCCTGGCGTGACGTTTTTGCAGACCGGTTCGATGTTTCCCGGGCGTCCGAGCCTTGGGGCGTGGCTCGATTACGGCTTAGGGTCGGAGAACGAGAACTTGCCCGCATTCGTCGTGATGGTGACGAAGGAGAAGGGGGGGCAGCCGTTGTTTTCACGGTTGTGGGGGAACGGATTTTTGCCGAGCCGGCATCAGGGGGTTCGATTTCGGAGCGGGGACGAACCGGTGTTGTACCTGGCGAACCCGGAGGGGATCGACGCATCGAGTCGCCGCTTGTCGCTCGATCGGTTGCGGGAGTTGCACCAGATTTCGCTGGAGCGATCGGGGCCTGACCCGCAGATCGACGCGAGGATTTCGCAGTACGAGTTGGCGTTTCGGATGCAGTCGTCGATCCCGGAAGCGATCGATTTTCGGGACGAGCCGGAGCATGTGCTTCGGGATTACGGGCCAGACGTGACGAACCCGGGTTCGTTTGCGGCGAACTGTCTGCTTGCCCGGCGGATGGCGGAGCGGGGCGTTCGGTTCATTCAGCTTTACCACCAGGGTTGGGATCACCACGGCGGGTTGCCCAAGGCGTTGCCGCGTCAGTGCCGGGAGACGGATCAGGCGTCCGCGGCATTGATTCGGGATTTGAAGCGAACGGGGCTGCTCGACGAGACGCTTGTGATTTGGGGGGGCGAGTTCGGGCGGACGAATTATTGTCAGGGCAAGTTGACCGCCGAGAGTTTCGGTCGCGATCATCACCCGCGATGTTTTTCGATTTGGATGGCTGGTGGGGGCGTGCGTGGGGGGACGGTTGTGGGAGAGACCGATCCGTACGGATACAACATTGTGGAACGGCCGGTGCACGTGCACGACTTGCACGCGACGGTGTTGCACTTGTTGGGGATCGACCACGAGCGGTTGACGTACAGGTACCAGGGTCGGCAGTTCCGATTGACTGACGTGCACGGTCGGATCATCGACGAGGTGTTGTCGTGACGGACCTCGAAGGATCTCGGTGAGCCGCTACAATCAGCGGTTTCCACACGTTTTTAGAGAGAGAGACGGCGTCATGAGCGATCCGACGGTTCGCGGAACGGTTCATCTGGTCGAGGAGACGAAGGTGTATGGCCAGAAGGGTTTTCGGAAGCGGATGGTGGTCTTGGAGCAGGAGCAGGGGAGCTTCACGAACTTCATCCCGGTCGATTTCATCAAAGACGCTTGCGACAGCGTCGACGAGATGAAGGAGGGGGACGAGGTCGAGGTCACGTATCGGCTTAGCGGCCGCCGATGGCAGCGCGACGCGTCGAGTGAGCCGAAATACTTCTTGAACGCCGAGGCGTTGTCGTTTCGGGTGTTGTCTTCGGGATCGGGAGACGGGGCGCCGGGTTCGGGGAGCGCGGCGGACGCGAACGCGGCGTTTTCGGAGGCGGTCGACGACGACGACGCACCGTTCTGATTGCGGATTCGAGGTGCGGGCGTGATGCGTGCGGGCGTTGTGAGTGCGGGCGTTGTGAGTGCGGGCGTTGTGAGTGCGGGCGTTGTGAGTGCGGGCGTTGCTTCGGCGTTTTCAGGGGCGAAACCGATCGAGGTTAAACTCTCCGCGGAACGGGTAGACCATTCTCATGGTCGGCAGCCCGGCGATCGATCGGGACGCGAGTTCTTCGAGGTGTTCGGGTCCGAACCGTGAATCGGAATGGGGCGAGGGCCGAGAGTCGCGGCGGGCGAGTTCGCGTCGGAGGTGGACGGGAAGGTCGGTCTTGGCGAGGTCGAGCGGGAGGCCGCCGGGGCCATCGATTCGTATCCGCAGGAGGCGATGTCCGTCGAGGAGTCGGGTGAGTTGCTTGGGGGTGATGTCACGACGTGAAACGGAGACGGAACGGATCGCGTTGCAAGCGATGATCGCTTCGACGAGTCCGTCATCGATCGGGAGGCCTCGGACGTCGAGCGATTCGAGCAACCCGATGTAGAGGAGCTCGCAGACCTTTTTCGGATCGATTTCGGCACCGCGGATTCGGAGTTCGCAGAGCTGATCGAATTCGGACAGCTTGTTGGCGGCTTCCGCGTTGAGCCGCACGCGGTTGAGGGAGAGGGAGCGGAGTGATCGGATTTCGGCGAGCCAGTCAAGCGTCCCGGCGGAGACGCCGGTATCGTCGAGGCAAACGTGCTCGAGCCGGCGAAGTTTTTTCCAATGTTGGGCGACCGAATCGTCGGCCTGACTGCCGGGCAATTCGAGGGTCACGAGTTGTTCGAACCGGCCGATTTTGGCGAGCATTTTCTTGGAGACCGATCCGTAGGCGATCGTGAGCCGGTCGAGTTGGCAGCAATCGAGCACCGAGCGGAGCACGTCATCGTTGACCGAGCGACCGCCGACGGCGAACCATCGCATTTCGGGGACGCCGCCGATCGTCGCCCCTTGGGGCCAGGGGCCTTCGACCATCAGCCCTTGGAGTTGCGGGGTGTTCCGGATGAGGAAGCGGGTCGGGGCCGTTTTGAAGTGGAGGATCGAGCGGAGGTTTGGCAGGTCGACCAAGCGAACTTGTTGGGCGCTGCGGATCGGGGGACCGGTGAGGGAGGTGAGATGTTCGTTGTTGACGATATCGAGGCGGGAGAGTTGGGTCAGGTCGGCGGAGATCCGCTGGAGCGTTGGGCACGCGTCGAGCATCCAGTCGAGGTCATCGCCGGTAATCGGGCAGCGACCGAGTTCGAGTTGTTCGACTCGGCTATCGACGACGAAGGCACGGACTTGGTCGAAGTGCAGTTCATCGTCGGACAGATCGAGGGAGCGGATCCGTCGATTTTTTCCGAGGGGTGTGAGGTCGACACCGGTGAGCGCGATCCCACGCAGGGAAACGGTTGGCGGGCCGTTCGCTTCGCCGAGGGAATCGATCCATGTTTGGGCGGCCGCGATCGAGACGGGCGTCGCGACGCAGGTTCCGTTCGGTTTGATTTCGTCGGAGGAGAGTTCGAAGCGACGGAGTCCGCGACATTCGCGGATCGAGAAGTGGCCGAGGTCACGGGTGGAGCAGGAGAGTTCGGTCAGGCTCGGGACTCGGAACAGGTCGAGTTCGGAGAACCATCGGTACCGCGGGAGGCGTTCGTCGTCGCCGAGATGTCGGGCCAGTTGATCGACCGGAACCGGTTCGCGAAGTTCGCGGAGTCGAGGCAGGTCGTCCGCGACGAGCGAAACCTTTTGGGAGGCGTCGAGTTCGATGGCATGAAGCATCGGGAGCCGAGTCAGACGGAGTTCGAGCGTGGCGGGATTCGGCGGCAGAGATTGGCCCGTGAGGGATAGCTCGCGGAGGCTGGCCCAGCCAGCGAGGGTGAGGGTATCGCCACGTCCCGATGGTGGTGACGGGAGCAGGAGTTGGCGGACCGAACGAGACCAGTCGGGTCGTCCGATTCGATTCAGTTTGAGGGGGGTCCCTCGGAGGTCGACATGACGGAGCCGGTTCAGTTGGGACAGTTGGTGCAGTTTGCGACCGTCAAGGTTGGTGCTCGACAGATCGAGACGCAGTAGCCAGGGGCATCGTCCGACGTGACGGAGCATCGTGTGACTGACGTCGCAGTTCTGCACGGCACAGGCGGCGAAGTGGAGACGTTCGGCGAGGGGCGCGAGTTCTCGGTGATCGAAGTCACCGTCACCGAGTCGGAGTTGAACCAGCGTCGGGAGACGGACGGTATCACGGACCAGGCCGTTATCGGGTTGGTCGAGATCGACATAGCGGATCCGCGCCAGCGATTTGGTGATCGCGTCGGGGATGCGGCGGGAGACGGGTTCGGGAAGCCAGCATGAGAGATAGCAACTGCCACGATGCGAGATCCGTTCGGCGAGGCGAAGATCGTTTGCGGATCGGGCGCGTTGCAGGGCGACGAACGAAGCGGGCACCGCCAGCAGCAACGTTGCGGCGAGGGCGTCGAAACGGATTTGGGTTTGCGGCGGGGACTGGGAGCGGGAGATGAGCCGGTCACGAAGCTGGTTCGCCCAGAAGATGCCGAGCGCGGCCAGGAGGGCGACGGCCACGTTCAGGATGAGACGTGGGGTCGACCACCATCGGGTTTCGGTAAGTCCTTCGGTAAGTCCTTGGTCGGCGTCACGGATCGAGGTGGCGTGTGCCGCATCGGGGTTGGTGACCGATCCGTAGCGCACGGCAAATCGAAACGGGAATCCCGCCATGACCGGGGCGAGTATCGGTTCGGAGTCGTACCAACGGGGTTGTTCGAAAGCGTGGCCGACCGCGAACAAGCCGCTTTCGACATAGCGGAAGGGGAGGTTCGCGACCGTGAACCCGGCGATGGTGAGCATCGCGAGGACGAACCCCGCGGTCCGGCGGCGGGTGACCGGGTTGAAGAGCCGGGTTTGTGTCGGGGGCGGGTGAGACGAGTGGGGGTCGTGCGGGCCGGGCGATTCCGGTGAGGGTTTCGGCGTGCCGGTGTTATCGGGGAGTGGCTGCGACATAACACACCGTTGGTGGTTGGACAGGGTCGCCGGACCATACGCGATACAAATCGGTCAGTCTGATATCGGGTGCGTCACCGCGAGTTCGCGGCGAGGCCTCTTTAGAAGAGGGCATGTCCGACGCCGCGTCAAGATTTTCAGCGGCCTCGGAGGAACGACAGACGGGATCACGCCCGTACCGACCGGTGCGGCACGAATCCTTTCCCAACCGCGAGAAAAACGGTCAGTCCCAAACGCCGGCGTCGACGAGTTGGCGGGTCGCTTGGCCGGCCCAATCGCGGTTCGCGGCGGGGGAAGCGGGGCTGGGGTGCAGGACGCGGGCGATCGGGACGGAAAGGTTCGATCGCGTGATGACACGTCGGAGGCAGGTTTCCGCGTAGGCACCGACGCCGACGGCGAAGGTCGGGTTCAACGCCTTCAACGCCGCGAGAAGGTGTCGATCGCACGCGGCGTCGAGGGTTTCCCGTACGTCGTGTGGCAGCTTATCGGGCGTGCGATTTTTGCCTGACGTTTCCATGAACACGAGCGGGCAGTAATTGGCGACGAAGTTTTTGGAGAAGAACGCGTCGGGGGAGCGGTAACGATCGCGAAACAGCCCCCACAGCCGGCGTCCGCTGACTTCGCTGCGGCGGCATCGCAACCCTTCGATCGGGCGTTTGGGATGTTCACGTTCCGGTTTTCCGATATCGGCGGTGATCCCGATCCAGTCACGGACGGCGGCGACCTCTCCGAAGGGGACGCCGGTTTGCGCCATCCCCCAGGGTCCCGGGTTCATCCCGAGGAAGAGCACCTCGGTGCCGTCGGCCGGCGCGTATCGAAGGTATTGACGGTGGGCATCCCAGGCGTAGCGGAGCGGGTTGTAGACATGGGTCACGGGGGGAGCGAAGTCGATCGATGCGACGTCGCGGCTCAACCGTCGCGCCGCGGTGATCAAACGTTGGGAAGCGGATTGGCGTTGGGAAGCGGATTGGCGGTTCGCGGTGGGGGCGGAGCGGGGGGCGGTCATACGGCCAGGTACTCCTCGATCGCGTCGCGGATCAATTCGGGGTCGGGTTCTCGGCCGGTCCATCGACGGAGGGCTTCGGCGAGCGTGTTGATACGGCCTTCTTCCCAGGTGAGCACGTGATAGCCTTGTCGATGGATCGTCTCGAGATCGGCGTGGCCGTCGGGGGTGAGGTCAAGGACGAGCGTCGAGGCGTCGTTGGGAGGCCAAGCGGCGACGTCGAGTTTCGCCGGTCCGCTCGGGTTTCCGGTCAGCACGATCACGTCGACGTCATCGAGTTGTTCGGCGGCGGGGGCTGTGTCACGGGTGGCGACTTGGAAGGACGCATGGAACGGCGCGTCGGGATCGTCGGGGGATGTCACGAGTCCGAGATCGGCCCAGCGGCAGGGGAGCGATCCGAGTTGGAGTCCCCGTATCGGTTCGCGGCCGCGGGAGGTGAAATGGCGGAGCACGGCGTTTCGCAACCAATCGCCGCGGAGGTTGGCGCCGACGAGTTGGTCGGTTTGGTGGGGGAGGTCGGCGGCGGGCGGAACGGGCCGATTGAGGGGCCGATAGAGGCAATCGACGAGCGGCGTATTTCGGGGTCCGGTGGGGTCTCGGGGGGGCGTGGCGAGCGGGGGCGTGGCGGCGGGGGAGGTCCCGGCGGGCGGCGTGGTGACAGAAGAGGAGGCGGTGAGTTGGCGGTGGGCGAGCCATTGGCCGGTGAGTTCCGCCATGGCGTGATCGAGCAGTGCGCCGTGAAAGCGGAGGGCCTCGATCCCGTCGAGGGCGGTTCCCAGGCGACTTGCGGGAACTTCGAAGGAGAGGACTCGGCAATCGACGTCGAGTGCTTGGAGCGCGCGTTCGAGCACGAATTGGGCCGGGTTCCCTGCGATCGGGGACCCGATCACCGCGATCAGCGATTCGGTGTTACCATCCATTGGACGAATTGGCAGGGAGATAGGGCGGGGATCGCCCCGGTAGCGAGCGGATGACGACATCACCATACATCAGGCCGCGTGTCGGCCGAAGGACCGTCGCGGCGATCGCGTTGGCGTGTTTGGTGTTCGGGTTGTTGGCCGTCCGATTGCGGATGCGGCCACCGACGTCGGTCCCGATCGACTTCGCCGCATCGGTGGGGATTGTTTACGGGTTGGCGAGTGGCGGATGGTTTTTGGCCTCGGCGCACGGGCCGCGTCGGATCCGCTTCGTGTCTCGCGGGCTGACCTTGTTGGCAGCGGCGTTGTTGATGGCGATCACGCAGCGATGGGCGTTGGAGATCCCTCCGGAGCCTCGCCGGTATCTTTTGTTTTTAGGCGGGATGGTGGTCGTTCAGACCGCGTTTGCGCCGCTGATCGGTTTACCGCGGTGGGGGAGGGCAGGGCGGGATGGCGGGGAAGGGGTTGATGCGGGGCGGGTCGCGAGGGGGCGGGTCGCGACGGGGCGGGGCGGCGTGGAGGAGGGGAGGTCAGGGTCGGGGCGTCAGTACCGGATCGGCGATTTGTTGGTTTCGACCACGGCGGTCGCGGTGTTGTTCGCGGTCGGGGGGCACTATTCGACGCCGGTTGAGGCGAGATTTTTCTGGGCCGTGTTGATGGCGTGTTGGTTTTTGTTGCCGGTGGTGGCGACGTTCGCGGTGGCCTGTTCGCTGCGTCGCGGATGGCGGGGGATGTCGGTGTTCGGGTTGATGTCGTTGTTGGCCGCGGGGGTTGCGACCGGGGGGCTGGCGCAGGCGGAGCAAGCGGTCGAGCGGGGTGGGGGGCCGGCGACCTCGGAATTGTTGACGTTGTATGGAGCGTTGATCGGGGCGTATGCGGTCGTGGTATTCTGGATCGGGGTCGCCGGCCGTTTCGA
>JAWLFY010000043.1:0-33516 GCA_041685355.1 Pirellulaceae bacterium
CGCTTACTATTTGTCGCCACCAACAAGCATTGGACACTGGAGCCATGCCTTGAAAACCTCCCGCGCACGCTTCAGTCGGATGAGCCATTTTGGAACGAGATTCGGGGTCGATGCCTTCGTCGGAGCCGGCCGTCGGTCGCTCGCCCTGTTCGAGCGGAAGAGCCGACGACTCGTTGGATGGCACACCGACCGAGGTGACGCTATCCGAATCATCGGAGACCGCGAACCGGACGAACGCGAACGAGAAGCGTATCCAAAAGACTGACCGCGATCCCAATCTGGATGCGATGCCGACAGAGGTTGACTTCAGCGATGCTGCCAGCCCCGAAATTGGTAAGCAGACCCGCCACTTCAAAGGGGAGGTACGGATGATTGTCTTGGACCAGGACATCGCGGGTCGATTCCCGGACTCGGCTGCTGTCAACGATGCACTGCGCCCCTTCCTCGCCAATGCACCGGCACAAGCGGACGGGTAACAATCGGATCCACGCGTGAACCTTACGGGGCCAACGCGGAGAGGTCGAGATCATCTCCCAGCGATGCCTGTTGATCTTGGAGCTTCGCAAACAGCTCCTCGATCACCGGGACCAGGCTGGGATCGCCGGCGAGGTCGTTCATCTCATGAGGGTCGTCGTGCACATCGTACAGACGCCTCACGCCGGCATCGGGATAGACGATCAGCTTGTAACGGTCGGTGCGGATCGACCTCTGCTTGTTGAGGTAAGCCCCATAGATCGAGTCGTAACGGCTCTTCTCACCATCCATCACTGGCAACACGCTATGGAAATCGACGTACTCCGGTTTCTCGATCCCCGCGAGCTCCAACGTCGTCGGCATCACGTCTTGCAGATAAATCGGTTGATCGTTGATGACCTCGGGCTCGACGCCGGGACCGACGACGGTGAACGGGACGCGGACCGAATGATCGTACAGGTTCTGCTTCCCGAGCAGCCCATGTTGTCCGACCGCTAAGCCGTGATCGGCGGTGAAGAAGATCCAAGTGTTCTCGGCCTTTCCCGATTCCTCCAACGCGTCGAGGATCCGACCGATCATCTCGTCCATGTGCGTGATGATCGCGAAATACTCCTGACGATGGACCCGGATCGCGTACTCGGTCCGCGGGAACGGGGCCAGCCGTTCGTCGCGGAGTGACGGGCTGCAGCCGATCTCGCTGGCGTAGGGGTAGACGGGCAAAAAGTTTGCCGGGACCTCAATTTCGTCGGTCGGGTACCGCTCGACGTATTCCGCAGGGGACTGACGCGGGTCGTGCGGCGCGTTGAACGCGAGGTACATGAAGAACGGATCGTCGCGCCCTTTCGCGTCGGCGACGAAGTCGGTCGCGTGGTTGGCGACGACCTCGCTCCAGTGGGTCCCGCCTTCCCAAAAACCTCCGAACTTCGGATCGGACGGAGACCACGAATCGTCATCGGGTCCTTGTGGGCGGTCGTACCCGGCTTCGGTGTCCCTCGGCATCCCGGGGCGGATGTCCTTCGCCACGTCGAACGCGGCCTCGGCGCTGGCCTTGCAGTGCCACTTGCCGGTCATGTAGGTGCGGTACCCTCCCCGCTTCATCAACTCGCTCCACCATCGCCCCTCGCGTCGCTCCTGCTCCGATCGGTCCCACACCCGACGCGCGTTCCAGACCGAACGCCCGGTGTTGAGCATCGTACGGCTGGCGACGCACACGGCCCCGCTCCACGAACCCATGTTGTAGGCGTGCGAGAACGTCGTCCCCCGCCGGACCAACCGATCCAGGTTCGGCGTCTCGAGCTCGTCGTTGAACGCCCCAACCGTTTGGAAGCATTGGTCGTCGGCGAAGATGAAAACGATGTTCGGCCGTTCGTCGCCGCGTAGCGTCGGCGACGAGATCAAGGCGATCAGGCCGATCGCGAACGTCCATCGAAAGGTCATGCGGTGCATCGGGGAAGTGCTTCCAGGGATTCGGGGAATGAGGACATCAGGTGACTTCGAGGCCGTCGACCGACTCGGCGGTGCTGGAACCGAAGCGGTCGATCTCGATCCCCAAATGCTGGGCGATCGACACGAACAGGTTTGCAAGGGGCGTGTTGTCCTTGGGGTCGTGCGCCGCGTACCGGCCATGGCGGAACCCGCCGCCAGCGACCAGGATCGGAAGGTTCCGCCAATCGTGGGCGCTGGCGTTCCCCAGGTTGGACCCGAACAACACGGTCGTCTGGTCCAGTAGCGGTCGGCCCCCTTCGTCGATCGAACGGAGCCGTGTCAAAAACTTGGCGAACGCCTCGAACTCCGCTTCCTCGATCAAACGCAACTCTTCGATCTTCTCGGGATCCTTGCCGTGGTGGCTGAGCCCATGCCAGTCGCTGGCGACCCCGGGAATCTTGGGGACCGAGTTCAATCCGCCGAGCTGGAACGTGATCGTCCGCGTGGAATCGGTTTCGAGCGCGAGCGCGATCATGTCATACATCAACGCTTGCCGGGCGATCGCTTCGCTCTTGTCGTTGATGTCTTGGGGCGGGTCGACGTCGACCTCCGGTTTCGCCCGCGTGACCCAGTTCTGGGACACCTGCAGTTTCGATTCGAGGTCTCGGACCGCGGTCAGATAGCCGTCGAGTTTCTCCCGGTCCGCACGACCGAGTTCTCCCTCCAACCGCCGCGCCGATCCCGTCACCGTATCGAGGATGCTCCGTCCGCGTCGGACCTGCCGCATCTCCGCCTCGACCTCGTCCGGCGACCCTTGTACGAATAGCGTTTTAAAAAGTTTTGCCGGCGACGACTCCGCCGGAATCTCGACGCCGGCCGAGTTCCACGACATCGAACGCCCGCTCGTGGACAACGCCAAGTACGGAAATCGCGTCTCCAACCCGACGTGACGCGCGATCACTTGGTCGATCGAGACCGTGTTGCGGAACCCGGCCAACCCCGGACGCTGAGCCGACGTGAGCCACGTCAACTCCGACGCGTGCCCGTTATTTCCTTGTTGGTTCGGGTGCGATAGCCCCGAGATCGGTGTGATCCGGTCGCGGTGCTCGGCGAGCTTCCGAAGGTACGGCGTCGCGACCGGGTCGGCGCCAGGATCCTCGGGAAACAGATACGGCGTGTGGAACCCGAGCGTCGCACACGTCGCGACGAAACGGCGAGGCGGTTCCTCCACACCCGGGTCAGCCAACGCGACGTCACCCGCAATCGCCCGCTGACCGAGCGACGGACCCATCGCCTCCAAGAACGGCAACGAAACCGCCGCGGCACCGGCGCCCCGGAGAAAATGCCTTCGGTCGAGCCGCGGACGGGTCTGGACATGGGGGGATGCGAACATGCGACGGTCACTTTGATTGAAAGAGGTCACTCTGAACCACCGAACGGATCAGGTCTCGAACGCCATACCCGGACTCGCCGGACTCGCCGGACTCGCCGGACTCGCCGGACTCACGGACGATCCGGTCGATCTCGGCCCGGTCCGAAAATCCCATCTCCCGTCCGGTCGCGAACACGGCGATCTTCGTGACGAAATTGCGAGCCAAACGTTCGGGATCGGACGTCAACACGTCGCGGAACGCTGCGAACCCGTCGAAGGGGTCGCCGCCGGCGGTGACCCCCGAGGCGTCGACCGGGAGCCCCAACTTGTAACGGACCTTGCGGGCGTTGATCCTCAACGAAACCGGATCGCCGACGCCCAAGCTCCGGTATCGGTCACGCCACCCGCCGATCGGGTCGAACGACTCCAGCGCGAACCCCGGCGGATCGATCACGGCGTGGCACCCGCGACAATCGTCTGAGTCCCGGTGCCGATGAAGTTGTTCTCGAAGCGTCGTCGTGCCGCGGGTATCCGGTTCGACCCCGGAAACGCCAGGGGGCGGTGGCGAGGGATGGAACCCGAGGACCCGTTCGCTGACCCAAACCCCGCGGACGACCGGGGACGTGTTCGTGCCGTTCGCCGAAACCTTCAGCACGCTCGCGTGACTCAGGATCCCGCCGCGGACGGAGTCCTCCGACAATTCGACCCGACGCACCTTCGGCCCCGTCACCCCGTGGATCCCATAGTGTTCGGCGAGCCGCCCGTTGAGCATCGCGAAGTCGGGGTCAACGAGGTTCGTCACTCCAAGATTCTCGTTGACGAGTTCACGCAAAAAGGCCCGCGTCTCCCGCAACATCGAGTCTTGCAAGTACGCTTCAAACTCCGGATACAGCTTCTGGTCCGGACTGGTGAACTCGATCTCTCGGAGGTCGAGCCACGCGTCGGCAAAATCGTTGATGAACCGTTCCGACCGCGGATCGGCAAGCAACCGTTTGACGTGACGACCGATTTCATCGGGGTTGCCGACCAAACGTCCCTCGCGGGCGGCTTCCGATAGCGGCTCGTCGGGCGTCGTTCGGGTGAGCAAGTACGCCAGCCGGGTCGCCAAAGCGTGGTCGTCGAGCCGTCCCGGGGGCTCCAGCAAGAACAGGAACTCTGGGGAGCAGAAGATCGCCGAGACCGATGTCCTGAGCGCCGCTTCGATCGTTGCCCCGAGGTCCATCTCTTCACGGAACAACCCGACATAGCGATCGACTTCGGCGCCGCTCACAGGTCGACGGAAGGCACGTGTCGCGACCCTCGCCAGCACCGGCCGGACTGCTTCACTCGGGTCATCGCTGCGGATTTCGAATCGCGGCCGGTAAGAACTTCGACGCTTCTCGGCCGGGTTCTTCGGTTCGACCTCCGAGCGATCGAGTCCGTCGAATAGCAACCGATGCCCGCGGCTGGGGAATTCGTCGACGATCGGCCCCTCGACCTCGACGCTCAGGATCGCCAGACCCGGACCGCTGTAGTTCTCGACACCGTTCTTCTTGATCTCGTAATCGTCGTCCGAAATCCCCCACGGCGTGACTTCGATCATGTAACGGTCTTCGATCCACGCCTCCAACTCGATCGTTGTCGGTTCGCCCTGTTCGTCCTTCGGGGGCATCGAAAAGTAACCGAACGTCGGCTTCTCGACGCCACGCGCGAACGTCGTGGCGCCGACCGAGAACGTGATCGGCTCGTCGGATTGGTGGGCGTATCCGGTGACCCGAATCCGGTGACGCCCGCGGTCGAGGATGTTCGCTTCGCGGAGCATTCCCGATGGGTACCCGATGCGGCGATAAAAGACGACCGCGCCGTCATCGAGCAAGTGCCATTGGTTGCCGATGAACTTGTCGGCGCCGCGGGTGTCGGCATAGCTGGCCGAACGGGTCGTCGACTCGATCGGTTCGGTCCGATCGGCGATCGCATCGTCCAACACCGCGTCGATCGACTGCAAATAACGTTCGATCTGAACATCGGACACCTCGAGCGCTTCACCGACGTTGTCGAAGCCGCCGGCGCGACCGTCTTCGGGAAGCCGTGACGCCAGATCGACGTGGGTCCCGAACAGGTCATTCAACGTGTTCTCGTATTCCCGACGGTTCAGCCGCCGCAGCACCGTTCCCTTGGTCGCCGTGTGGGCGCGTCGCAATGCGTCCCCGAGCGATCCGATCATCCGCCGGCGGTCAGCCGGGTCCGGCCCGATCGCCTCCTCCGGGGGCATCTTTCCCTCGGCGACCTGGTCGAACAATCGCACCCAAGCGGCATGGTCGGCGGGGTCACGCAAGTCGTCCCCGAGCGTTTCGAGCCGAAAGCCCCCTTCGGCCGCTCCCCCGCCGTGACAATCGGCACAGTGCTCGCCGAGGAACGTGTCGACGTCGGCGGGAACCGCGGCCCCGACAAACGACGCCTTCCACGTCCAGCAGCCGAGGAACATAACGTTCGCCACCCAAGAACATCGAGTCGACATTCGAACGACGCTCCCCGGATGCGCCAGACGTTTGAGTCGTTTCGCCATCTCAGCTCAATAGCTCCTTGACGACGTTTCCGTGGACGTCGGTCAGCCGATAGTCGCGGCCTTGGAACCGATAAGTCAGCTGGCGATGGTCGAACCCGAGCAGATGGAGGATCGTGGCGTGCAGGTCGTGGACGTGCACCGGGTTCTCCGCCACGTCGAAACCGAGCTCGTCGGTCGCGCCGTACACGAGCCCACGCCGGAGTCCACCGCCGGCCATCCACATCGTGAACGAGTTGGGGTGGTGGTCGCGTCCGTCGTTGCCGCCTTGCACCATCGGCGTCCGCCCGAATTCGCCCCCCCAAATCACGAGCGTCTCGTCAAGCAACCCTTGGCGTTTGAGATCGGTGACCAACGCCGCCGCGGCGCGGTCGGTCGCCTCACAGTTCGCCTTGATCTGCTTCGTGAGTCCCCCGTGTTGGTCCCACGATTCGTGGAACAGTTCGACAAAGCGGACGCCCCGCTCGACAAGACGCCGGGCGAGCAGGCAGTTGTTCGCGAACGAGGCTTTCCCCGGTTCCGCCCCATAGAGCTCAAGCACGTGAGCCGGTTCCTGGTCGATCGCCATCACCTCGGGCGCCCCCGACTGCATCCGAAACGCCATCTCGTAGGAGTTGATCCGGGTCGCGATCTCGGGGTCGCCCACGACGTCGAGCCGGCCCCGGTTCAGTTCGTTCACCGCGTCGAGAGTCTGGCGCTGGGTCGTGCGGTCGATGCCGTCCGGGTTCGAAAGGTACAGCACCGGCTCAACGCCGCTGCGAAACTCGACCCCCGAGTGGACCGTCGGCAAGAAACCGGAACTCCAATTCCCGCTGCCGGCACTCGGCCCCTTGTTCCCGCTGTTGAGCACGATGAACGCCGGCAGATCGCGTGATTCGCTCCCCAACCCGTACGTGACCCATGACCCCATGCTCGGCCGCCCGAACTGTTGCGAGCCCGTGCTCATCATCAGTTGTGCCGGGGCGTGGTTGAACGCGTCGGTCTTCATCGAACGGACGACGCACAGGTCGTCGACGATTCCCCCGGTGTGCGGCAGCAACTCGGAGACCTCGGCGCCGCACTCGCCGCGCCGCGAGAACGAATATTTCGGCCCAAGCAATTTGGAGTTCGGATTGATGAACGCCGCCCGATACCCCTCCAAAAGCTCGGCGGGCGGAAGCGTCCCGTCCAACCTTTTCAGCGCGGGTTTGTGGTCCCACAATTCGAACTGGCTCGGTCCGCCCCCCATGAACAACAGGATCACGTTCTTGATCTTCGGCCCGAAATGGGGCCGCTTCGGCGCCATCGGGTTCGACGCCGCGGGGGCCTGGTCGGCCAGCAGGTTCAACAGCGCCACATGGCCCAGACCGATCCCGCACTGTTGCAGAAACCATCGTCGCGCGGTCGCGTGTCGTTCGGTCGGGTTCACGTGTCGTTCGATCGGGTTCACGGGGTCGTTGGAGGCCCTAGGCATCGTCATGGCTTGGTAATCGTTTCGTCCAGGTTGAGCACGGCGCGGGCGACGATCACCCACGGGGCAAGATCGCCCGCGTCGTATCCGGTCAGTCGACGGGTCACGTCGGGCTCGGCGCCGACGACCGCCGCCACGTCGATCTCTTTCGCCGCAACCCGAGTCCGTTGCTGTTCGAGCAACCGCTCGAGCACCGCGATCTCCTTTTCACTCGGGTGTCGACCGGTGCACAAACGATGCAGCTGGGTCAAACGTTCGGCATTGTCCGGTTTCGACTCGCGGAGCACACGGGCGGCCATCGCACGGGCGGCCTCGACGAACTGCGGCTCGTTCAACATCACCAACGCCTGCAGCGGCGTGTTGCTCCGTTCCCGTCGCACACAAGCGGCATCCCCGTTCGGCGCGTCGAACGTTTCCAGCGGCGGGTAGGGGACGCTTCGGAATCGGTGCACGTAAAGGCTCCGCCGATGCGCGTCGCCCCCGATGGAGGTGTCCCACGATTTCGGGCCGTAACTCGCCGGCGGTTGAAATAGGAATTCGGGCGCCGGCGGGTAAACGCTCGGACCGCCGACACGCAAATCGAGCAACCCGGCCGCGTGCAACGCGACGTCACGGACGATCTCGGCGTCGACCCGAAATCGGGGTCCGCGGGCGAGCCACCGGTTCTCGGGGTCGGCGGCAACCGCGGATTCGGTGATCCGCGAGGACTGTTGATAGGTCGCCGACCCGGTGATCAACCGATGAATGTGCTTCAGACTCCAACCGTTGGCGACCAGTTCCGTGGCTAACCAATCGAGGAGTTGCGGGTGGCTCGGGGACGCGGACTGGTAACCGAAATCTTCCGGCGTCGTCACCAGCCCGCGGCCAAAGTAGGCCTGCCAAATTCGGTTCACGATCACCCGGGCAGTCGTCGGCGATTCGTCCGCCGCCAGCCAACGGGCGAGCCGCAGACGATCCGGCTCGTCGGTGTCGGGCCACGCGTGCAGGAACGCCGGTGCCCCGGGGGTGACCTCTTCACCGGGACTTAGGAAATCGCCCCGCTTCATCACGAACGTCCGGCGGGGCTGGGACATCGCGATCGCGACCAGCTGGCTTTCCGGTTCGGGGAACGACCGCCACAGACGCTCGATCGTCTCGTTCTCCTGCTCGAACTCCGCCACCGTCGTCCGCCAATGTCGGAACACCGTCGTGACGTCTTCGGCAGTCCACGCGTCGGGGTCGCTTTCGAGCACGCGACCGACGTCAACCGGAACCGCCGCGGAAGGGATTTCGTCGGCGTCCGTCGCCGAAAACCGGTATCGCCCCAGCAAGTAGGTTTGGTTGTCGTCGGAATTCCAACCGCCGTGGAGTTGGCGGAGGGTGAGCGACAGCACGAATTCTTCGGCTTCCTCGATCGGTTCCTCGAGCACAAAGATCGCATGCCGGTCGCGGTTGCGGCGACCCGGGTCGGTCGCCGTCGTCCACGCCGTTTTGCGGTCACCGTCGATCGCGTACTCGATCGGCCCGGTCACGCGGTCGTCGCTGGCGGCATCGCGCTGGCGGAACGGCGCCGGCAATTCGCTGCGCGGCGGATTCACGTCGGCGATCGCCCGCGAAATCTTGACACGCCGCTTTTTCGACGGGTCGTCCGCCGGCGCGACTTCTACTTCGAACTCACTCACCGCCCCGGTCCCATAGATCGACCGCCCGGGACCGCCGCGGGGAAGTTGTGGATGCGTCAACGCATCGATCCGGATCGCGGTGACCTTTCCGGGATCCAACTTCCGGCTGACCGTGATGTTCGACTTGGTCGGGGCGTAGCTCTCACTCAGGATCGACCCATCCTCAAGGACGCGAAACTTTTGGCCCTCGTACGGCAGGTCATCGAAGACGATCGTTTTCCACGCCGGTTGTCGCTCGCGTGTCGATTCGGCCCATCGCGTCATCCGCTCTCGCCAATCGGGCGTCCGATCTCGAAGCGACGTTTCGATCGATTCGATTTGCGAAACGATTCGGTCGCGCCGCTGCACCGCATCGGGCGTGAACGCCGCCATCGTCCCTTCATGAAAGTCGTTCAGCGCCGCGAACAGTTGGTAATACTCTTGGTGGCTAAGCGGGTCGTACTTGTGCGTGTGGCACTGGGCACACTGTGTCGTGACCCCCAGGATCGCTTTCCCGATCGCGTCGACCCGATCGAACATCCCCTCGACGCGGAACTGCTCCGGATCCGCCCCGCCTTCCTCGTTGACCATCGAATTGCGAAGGAACCCCGTCGCGACCCGTTGGTCTTGGGTCGCGTCCGGAAGCAGGTCGCCGGCGATCTGTTGGATCACGAAATCGTCGTACGGCATGTCCCGGTTCATCGCGTCGATCACCCAATCGCGATAAAGCCAAACGCTCCGCGGTTTGTCCTTTTCGTAACCGTCGGAATCGGCGTAGCGGGCCGCGTCGAGCCACCATCGCCCCCAACGCTCGCCGAAATGGGGCGAACGAAGTAAGCGTGCGGCGAGCCGTTCCGGGTCAGGATCCGCGAGGAACGCGTCGACCTGTTCCGGCGTCGGGGGAAGCCCGACCAGGTCGAGATAAAGTCGACGAACAAGCGTCGTCGAATTCGCCGGGGGCGACGGTTGCAAGTCCCGCCGGTCGAGTTCCGCCATCACGAACCGGTCGATCGGGTTTCGCACCCACGCCATCTCGCTCACCTCGGGCGGACGGGGTCGCGTCGGCGGAACGAAGGCCCAATGTTCGGAATAGTCCGCCCCTTCGCCGATCCATCGTCTCAGCACCGCCGCCTCGGCCGGCGTGATCGGTTTCTCCATCGACGGGGGCGGCATCACCGTGTCGGGGTCGTCCGACGTGACGCGGGCGATCAGTTCGCTCCATTCCGGGTCCCCCGGTTCGATCGCCCCGGCCGCGATCGCCGATTCCCGCTCATCGAGTCGCAGCCCCGCTTTGCGGCCGGCCTCGTCGGGTCCGTGACAAAGAAAGCACTTGTCCGAAAGGATCGTCCGAACGTCGCGGTTGAAATCGACCTTCGTCGGCTCGCCCCCGACCGCAAACGCGGCGAGCCCCAGCAACGACATCGTCGCGGTCGTGATAGGACTCCTCGACACGGCCGAAGTCGCCGGACGGTTCCCCGGTGACGGGTCACCGGGGAACCCGATTCGGATTTTCATGGTCAGTAACTTCAACGAAGGGCCTCGCATCCGTCGAGGGAATCATGGTTCATCACACCGCCTCGGAACGGGACCGGTCTTCCGAGCCGTCCTCGATCCGCAGTCCGGAAAACTCGGTCCGCAGCTCCCTCAGTTTTTCGATCGCCCGCCGCATCGCGTCGGGGTCGATCTCGTGGACGTTGATCGGCTCGCCGATCGCGCGAAGCATCGTGACGGTGAGCCGTCCGCCGAGGTGTTGGCGGAATTCCTCGAGCCCACCGAGCAATCGATCGATCGGGTCGATCTCGGGACTCCACAACCGGATCCCCAACGCCGCCAGACACCGACATACACGGATCGCGTCCCGCTCGGGGAAGCCGAACTTGAGTGACGAGTAGAGGCAATCGATCGCGACGCCGATCGCGACCGCCTCGCCGTGACGGAGGTGGTAGTCGGTGAGCGGTTCGAGCCGGTGGGCCGACCAGTGACCGAAATCGAGCGGACGCGCCTCGCGGGTCTCGAACGGGTCGCCCCCTTCGGTGATGTGCCGCAGATGCGCCAGGCAAGACCGATGGATCGCCTTGGTCGCGACCGACGTCCGCCGCCGCCGAATCTGATCCGCGTTGGCCGCCAACCATTCGAACCGGTTCCGATCCTTCAACAGCGCCACCTTCACCGCCTCGCTGAAACCGCTCCGGTAATCACGGTCCGACAAGGTTTCCAACAGCGACGCGTCGTTGATCACGCCCCACGGAACGGCGAACGTTCCCACCCAGTTCTTCTTTTCGAAAAAATTAATCGCGTTCTTCACGCCGACCCCCGAGTCGGCTTGGGCGAGCGTGGTCGTCGGCAACCGGATCAGCCGGATCCCGCGGTGGGCGATCGCGGCCGCGAAACCGGTCGCGTCGAGCATCGCTCCCCCGCCGATCGCGACGATGTAGCTGCGGCGGTCCAGGTTCGCCCCGTTGATCATCCCCAGCAATTGCTCGACCTTCCGCGGCGAGTTCTTCACTCGCTCGCCCCCCGCGATCGTCGTCACCGGACCGACCATCGTGACCCCCGGCGTCCCGTCGAGTCGGTCCCCGATCTGGTCGACCCGGTCCGACGCGGCGCGAACGTCGGCGTCCGCCCACACCAATACCCGCGCCGGACCCGCGCCCCCCGGCTCGAGCAACTCCGCGAGCTGCCCAAAGTCCGCCCCGGCGACGTCCCGGGTCGTCCGCAGCCGATGCGTGAACGGGACGGCGAACTGAATGTCGATCGAATCGTCCGACCCGTTCACGTCACGCAGGCCGTTCGGTTCGCTGACCTGATCCGATTCGCGGCTCTCGTTCGCTTCGCTCACCTGGTTCGTTTCGCTTGGGTCAAAGGGCATGTGTCTTTCGGCTTCCGGACCGTTCGGTTTGTCGAGGTGTGCGGCGATCGTTCGAATCATCGGGTCGCGAAACGTCATCGGGTCGCGAAACGGCGTCACGGTTTTTCCCGCTCCCAACCGCGCCACAGCCAGCGGAGCGAGTCGGGGAAGATCGCCCCGCCGTGATTGCCGTTGTGCGCCCCGGTCCCGTACACGAACTTGTAATCGTAATCCTGGAACGCGAGCGCCTTGGCCATTTGCCGGTTCCCCAGCGGCCAATTGCCATGTCGGTTGTCAAGGTCGTTCGAACCGTCCTGCAGCAACACCCGAATCGGCTTCGGGTCGGTCTTGCGAATCATCGCCGGGTAATGATGTCCGCCGCGGATGTTGACGAAGCTCCCGATGTGACTGAGCACCTTGCGGAACTGGTCGGGACGATGCCAAGCGACGCTGAAGGCACAGATCCCGCCCGAACTGTTTCCGCACACCGCCCGCAACTCCGGGTTCTTCGTGATCCGGTATTCTTTCTCCACCGCGGGAAGGATCTCGGTGAGAAGGAACTCCGCGTAGTCCCCACTGACCGTGTCGTATTCGAGACTTCGGTTCGCCGGCTGCGGACGCCAACCCCGGGTTTCGGGCAACTCCCCGAGGTGCCCCGGGTCGATCATCACGGCGATCGTCACCGGCATTTCGCCTTTGGCGATCAAGTTGTCAAACACGACCGGGACCCGGTAATCCCCCGATTTCCCTTCGAACGTGTGGCCGTCTTGGAACACCATCAACGCCGCGGGCGTTTCCCCGTCGTACTGCGCGGGGACATAAACCGAATAACGCCGTTTCGTCTCCGGATAGACTTCGCTCTCGAGCCAAACGTGCTGGGTTAACGTCCCGTGCGGGACCGCGCCCGATTCCATCGAATCCGGGCCGTGCTCGTACTTTTCCGGCCCTTCGTCCGCCACCGCCTGCGGGGCGAGCAGCCCGGCCGCGGCAGCGATCAGACAACAGACGAGCCCGACGCGATCGCGGCCCCACGTTTGCCAAAGCCCGGAACCGAAGCGGGTCGGGTGTCGGTCGGAATCGCGATCTCGCGTGAAAGCGTCTGCACAGATCATTCGCATCGCTGGAAATCGTCGCATCGCTGGAAATCGTCGCATCGCTGGGATCACCGCGGAGCCGCGGCCCTGAAGGGGGGACAGGGGGGAGGGAATTCGTCGGAGAGACCATTATTCTAACCGACCGACTTACCCGATTGGCAGTTCCCGGTGATGAAGCTGGGGACAATTCGACTCGCGATTCCCCATCTGACCCGAGGTTCGAGCGAACGATGCAGCGACGACGTTTAGGTAGCAGCGGATTGGCCGTCTCCGAGATCTGTATGGGGACGATGACGTTCGGGTCGCAGTGCGACGAGCCGACCAGCCACGCGATCTGTGAACGGGCCTGGGACGCCGGGATCGACTTTTTTGACGCCGCCGAGATCTATCCGGTGCCGCCGTCGGCGGAAACGTTCGGAAAAACCGAGGAAATCTTCGGGCGCTGGCTGAAGACGAAACCACGCGAGGCGGTGATCGTCGCGACCAAAGTGACCGGGCCGGCCCACGGTTGGTTCTGCCCGCCGGTCCGACACCAACACACCGCCCTCGACCGCCGCCAGATCCTCCACGCCTGTGACGAATCGCTGCGGCGACTCGGAACCGACTACATCGACCTCTACCAAACCCACTGGCCCGACCACGGGATGCCGTACGAGGAAGTATTGGGGACGCTCAGCGAGCTCCGCGACGCCGGGAAGGTGCGGGTGATCGGCTGCAGCAACGAGACCTCTTGGGGCGTGATGAAGAGCCTTTGGCGAGCCGAGGTGTGTGGCACCGACCGGTACGAAACGGTGCAGAACAACTTCAGCCTGATCAACCGCCGCTGCGAAAGCGAGCTGGCCCAGGTGCTCCGCCGCGAAGGGATCAGTCTGCTTCCCTATTCTCCGCTCGGGGGCGGCGTGCTGACGGGCAAGTACGAACAAGGACCGCCGGAAGGGGGACGGTTCACCGAATACTTGCTCCGTGGCGAGGAGCGACAAAAACGGATGGCCTCCCGGTTCGTCAACGAGCGGACGATCGAAACCGCTCGCCGGATCGCGGCGATCGCCGAGTCGGTCGGCACGACCGCCACCGCTTTGGCGCTCGCCTGGAGCAAACAGCACGACTTCGTGGCGTCCACGATCGTCGGGGCGACCTCGGTCCCCCAGCTCGAAGAATCGCTCGCCGCCGCCGATCTCCGGCTCGATGACGAAACCCTCGATCGGATCGATCAGGTCGACTTCGAAATCCCCACCCCGATGACCGAAGACGGGCTCCGACGGCTTTAACCCAAACGTCTCGTGTCACGACGACGACGGTGCCGATGAATTCCGGGACAACCGTTGCAATTCCGGACCGCCCGACGGTACACTTTGCGACTTGTCCGTCGCCGGCTCCTCGGCGGCCGGATCATTTTCGTCCCTCGAATGGGGAGGTATCGTTCATCGTGATGGCAAAGACAGGTCGAACGGAGAAGAAATGGTTAAGTTAGTGGTCCGCGATCGGGAAACGATTCAAGAGGCAGTTCGACGCTTTCGAAAGCTCGTCGAACGGAGCGGCATCAAGAAAGAAATGCGACGCCGCGAATACTACGAAAAGCCTAGCGAAACGAAGCGCCGCGCCCGTCTCCGAGCCGAACGTCGTTCCCGCCGGACCCGCCTACTGACCCGCTGATTCGGCTGACCTGCTGGCCCTAGTCGTCCAGGTCGCCAAGGTACTCTTCCCGGACCTTGGGGTGACTCTTGACCTCGGCGGGGGTCCCGTCGATCAAGACCTCGCCCTGGTAGATGACGTAACAGCGGTCAACGGTCCCGAGAATCTCGCGGGCCGCGTGGTCGGTGATCAGCACACTGATCCCTTTCGCCCGCAACTGACGGATCACCCCCCGGATCGACTGAACGGTCACCGGGTCGATCCCGGCGAACGGCTCGTCGAGCATCACGATCGAGGGATCGGAAACGAGGCATCGGGCGATCTCCAACCGTCGCCGTTCCCCACCGCTGAGCCCCGACGCCTTGCTCTTGCGGATATGCGTGATGTTGAACTCTTCCAATAACTCCTGCGTCCGCCTCTTCCGTGTCGCCCGGTCCACTCCCAAGATCTCGAGCAACGCGGAGATATTCTGTTCGACCGAGAGTTTCTTAAAGACGCTCGGCTCTTGCGGAAGGTAGCCCATGTGCCCATCGCGGGCTCGGCGGAACATCGGCCAATCGGTCACGTCGCGGCCGGCGAGAAAAACACGCCCCCGGTCGGGCTGGACCATCCCGCAGATCATGCGAAAACTGGTCGATTTGCCCGCCCCGTTCGGGCCTAACAAACCCACGATCTCGGCACCGCCGACTTCCAGGTTCACCCCGTCGACGACGCGGCGACGGCCATAGGTTTTCTGCAAGTCGATCGCTTGCAGGATCGGAAGCGACGCGGACGCCCCCCCGACATCCGCCCCAGCAGCTTCCGTTCCAGCAGCTTCCGTTCCGGCAGCCTCCGTTCCGGCAACTGCCGTTCCGCCAGCTGACGTCGGCGACCGATGAGGCACCACCTTCCCGCCGATCCGCTGAATACGGGCGGCCGTCGACGCGTCCGAGGAGACAACTTCCATGTTGATTCAACCTTTGCTTCCGGACTCGGGTCACTAACGGATTAACTGCATCCGCTTGATGTTCGGGGTGAACGGAACCGGCGAGTTCCAAGGGTGCGGCCAGAAAATCACCAACGCCTTCCCGACGAGCAAATCACGGGGGACATAGGACGCATCGGACCAACGGTAGGCGTCCCGCTCGGCCTCGCGAAAAAATCCGCCCCCTTTGGCGCCCGCCCAACAACGTGCGTCGAGACTCTCGGGGCTGTTGTCCCCCATCGGG
Source organism: Pirellulaceae bacterium (assembly GCA_041685355.1). GTDB lineage: Bacteria > Planctomycetota > Planctomycetia > Pirellulales > Pirellulaceae > JAWLFY01. The sequence continues at coordinate 15,686 of JAWLFY010000043.1, forward strand.
AAGAACTGGTCCGCGTCGAGCTCGTACGAAACTTGACGCCGGGCGGCCCAGCCCGCGAACCCGGCCCACGCCGCGGGGTCCCGCATCGTCGTCTGGATCTCACGGATCGAAACGTTCCGGCCCGTTTCCGACCAGAGCCGGCTCATGTCGTAGTCGTGGACGCCGTTGCGGCAGTCTTTCGTGGCGATGTAGTACTTGTCGCGATCGACCCGCAGATGACGAATTGTCGCCGAACCGCCTTCGACACCAACCGCGATCGGGGACGCGTCGAGAGGATGTCCCGGCCCTCCGTACCGCGGGAAATTCTCGGCCGCGGGGCGAAACTGACGCGAGTCAAAGGTCGTCGGACCGTCGAACGTGATAAGCGACCCGTCGATCCAAAGGAGCAACTCGTCGTCGCAGTTGCTAAACCGGATCTCGTGACGGTCACCGCTGCGGAGATCGGTCATCGCCGACGGCGCGATCTCGGTGCCCTCCGCGTCGACGAACGGGTACGCCGCCCCCTCGTTCTCGCCGTCTCCTTCCTCGATGCCCAACACCGCGGTCCCGCTTGGAAGATCGATCTGACATCGATAGAGCACCCCCGCTTCGACCAACTCAAGCGTCAACGTCTTGCTGTCGGCGGAGGTTTCGATATCGGCCTCGAGGATCAGGTCACCGGTCCAGTGGGTCCCCTCCATCCCCGTGTCGCCGGCCCCCAGCGAAAGCCGGCGGAACTGGTCGAGACTCCCGCCTGACTGGTAGCCCGGATCAAACTCGCCACCGCTGTACCCGCTGCCGAGCAGCCGTCGCCACCGAGAGCCGCGGTTTTGCGACGGGCGGCGGCGGAACACCTCGCGGGCGTCTACCGAAATCGCCGAGTCGTACGCGTAGAAATCGGTGACCAGCCCGCCGGAGTACGGGTCGACCTCCGCCAGCGGGCGCCCCTCTTCGGCGAGCCGCCATTGCTCGCGAGACGGCCAGCGATGGAAATATCGAAGCCAACGGGGCGGGTTCCCGTCCTGCGACTCGAGCGTCGCCGTGAGCCCCGAACCGTCACGCCGGACGTTCCATCCGCCGTCGACCGGCGACGTCCCGCCAGCCTCCCAAGGTTGCCACCGCGCCGGGTAGTCGGCGTCAATCAACGTCGCCGATTGGTACGCCGTGTCGTGGACGACGTGACGCATCGCGAGCAGCTTCTCCGGGGGCTTTCGCAGGATCACGTCGCGCGCCCCTTCCTGGCCCGCCGGTCGCGCATAAACGTCCCCGTGCCGGATCTTCAACGTCTCCTCGGGCAACCCGACGAGCCGCTTGATGTAATTCTGCTTCGGGTTTCCCGGGAACTTGAAAACGATCACGTCCCAACGCTCGGGCTCGCTCAAGGTGTAGGCGAACTTGCTCACCAAGATCCGGTCGCCGCTGAAGGTGGCGTGGTTCGGTTCGTCCTTCAGATCGAGCATGTTGGCGTGACGACAATTCGGGCAGACCCCGGCGACAACGACCGCGTCGGTCTCGGGACCACGGCGTTCCAGACTCGCCCCCAACGGGAACGGATGTCCACACCGGTCGCACGCCACATCCTTATGCGCTCCCATCAGCGTCGGTGCCATCGATCCGGTGGGGATCACGAACGCTTCGGCAATGAACGCCCGAAACAACAGCGCCAGAATGAACGCCACCACGAACGCCTCGACCGTTTCCCGGTGGCCACTCCCCCGGATCTGCTCCGAACGGAGCGCTTCCGGAGACCGACTCTCGGTCGCTTCGCCCTCCGCCACGGTTCGGCCCTTGGGGGACTCGGGGATCGGTTTCGGCTTTCGGTTCATAGTCGTCAGAACTTTCGCGGGAATTCTCCGCCGATGGCATTCACTCTCTAGCGGAACGGCGCAAGCCGTCCGCTCTCACCGAGACGCACCCATCATCGATCGCCGTTGATGCCGCAGGACTCCGCCAAACGATCGGGACGAACGGGCCAATCGCCCCTCCAATCGTAGCGGTTTCGTCTCGCACTTGGTACGTCGGTTTGGGCTACCGCCGACCGTGTCCGGACCGTTTTCCCTCCCGGGTAATCCCCCACGCCAACAAGCCACCGGCAACGAGTCCTCCCCCCAGAATCGCGAGGATCAATGGTGCGTCCACCCGCCAGGGGACGTCCCCGTCGATCCCGAGCACCCCCGAGATGGTCGCCAGCGGGAAGAAAAATGCGGCGAGCACGTTCAACCGGTGTGCCGACCGAGCCATCTGGAGACTCGAACGCGCTTCGGATTCGGCCTGCTTCGCGATCTCGAACTCGAGCCCGTTTTTGGCGTTGGCATGGAGCAATTCGACGGTTCGCTCCAGTTCGTACGCCTGATCTCGGACGCTGATCAATACGCGATCCTCGGGGACCAACTTCCGCGCGTCCTGAAGGACTTGGTGCAGGTGCGTCGCGGCGCGAAGCAGCGGCGTGAGCCCCTCCACGACGCCGAAATAGGCCGACGCATCGGCGGCGTCTTCCTCTTGCATGTCGTACTGATGGACGGCGTGCGAATACTCGCCCAAGTGCTGGGCGAGCGAAGCCGGACCGGCTGCCCCGTCGTGACACGTCCATCCGCCGTCGGGCTTTCGCCAAAAATATCGCCCCCGCCTTTCGACTTCGTTCGGTTTCGGCGGATGGTGGAGCACCAAAAGCAGATGTCCGTCTTCGCATAACGCCCGCTGACGTCCCGCGCGGTCACTCAACCGATTTCGGAGCTTGGCGGGAATCTCCCAGGTCTTCGGGAGAGGCGAAACCGATTCGGTTGGCATGCGGGGATCCGAAAGTGGGTGCGAGAGCAGGTTTGCCAGAGCGGACTACCGTGTCGAGGTCTCCTCGGCGTCGGGTGCTTGAGCGTTCGCGCCCGGCTTCGCGTCCTTCGCGCCCGGCTTCGCGTCCTTCGCGCCCGGCTTCGCGTCCTTCGCGCCCGGCTTCGGGTTGGCCCAGCGATCCCCTTTCGGCTCTTTCGCCCGGTTTGCCATCGGCGGCGGTTCGATGCCGGCGTCTCGGAGCCCCGCTTCGATCGCCGCGATCATTTCGGGGGACGGCTTGAACGATCCCGGCCGATAACCTTGGGCGATCCGGTGGGGCGTCCAACCGTGTCGGTTTTCGCGGTGCCACACATGCGGGTCGGCACCGAGCCGATGCAGTAAGCGAGCGACCTCCGGATAGCTCCGATACGCGGCGCCGTGCATGACCGTTTCGCCGTTGTCGTCGACCCGGTTCAGGTCGACGCCAAGCTCCGCCAGGAAGCGGACCGAGGCGACGACTTCCGGTTCGGTCCCCGCCTCTTCTCCAACCGCGGTGACGCCGATTCCCGCCGCGGCCATCACCGGCGTGCAGCCGTCGACGTTCGGGATCGTCGGGTCGGCGCCTCGATCGAGGAGCAACCGGAGATAGGGCAGGTCCGCGGTCTTCGACGCCAACAGGAACGGCGTCGCCCCGCGTGAATTCAACTTCGCCTTGCCGCCGGCACTCCCCCGGTCGAGCCGCAGATTCACGTCGGCGCCACGGTCGATCAGAAAGCGGGCGAAGTCGAGACTGCCGATCGATCCGGTCACCCGAGGCGGCGGGTCACCGTCGATCCCCTCGCCCCGGTTCGTCTTGCGGACCCACGTCAAAGCGTGAAGCGGCGCGTATCCGCTCCGCTGGTCGTTGGGGTCGGCCCCCCGCTCGACCAGATCCGCCGCAAGATCGAAATGCGCGTTCTCGATCGCAAACATCAGCGGCGACATCTTCCGCCGCGGCTCGCGACCACGCGGCGTCCCCTTCGGATCGATCGCCGCGTCGAAGTCCGCGCCGGCGTCGATCAATCGGGCGACGACGTCGGATCGGCCGCCGCGGGCGGCGAAGGTCAACGCGGTCATCCCCGAACCCAGGGCTCGGTCGATCTCCGCGCCCGCCTCGACGAGCGCGTCGACGACCTCGACGTGCCCCTCCGCCGCCGCCCACATCAACGCCGTCTGACCGTCCGCCTGAGTCGCGTCGACTTCCGCCCCGCGGGCCAGCAAGCGACGCACCGTTTCGATCCGTCCGGTGCGCGCGGCGGTCAACAATACCGGGTCGCCCCCCGAGCCGCGCAGGTCAACATCGGCCCCCGCTCGGAGTAACCGGCCGACCACCGCGGCGTCTCCCCGTTCGCATGCGATCTCCAGTGACGTCACTCCGTAGTAAGTCCCCCCGTCCGGGTCGACGCCGGCGGCGACCAATCGCCCCACCATCTCGGCGTTGCCGTGCCGGGCCGCCCAGTGCAGCGCCGTCATCCCGTCCGGCTGCGCGACGCCGGGGTCGTCACCCCGGCGGAGACGTTCCACGACGTCGTCCCAACGTTCGGTCTCGGCCAAATCCGCCAGCGTGTCCGGACCGCGCGGGAAAGTCGCGTCGTCGGCACCCGCATCAAAGACAAACGTCAACATCATCGAGACGAACACCAACGCGAACGTCGTCACGCGGAAGTGATGCCGCCTCGCGAGCGACCGAAGTTCAAATCGACAAACCATGGGGAAAATCCTGTTCTTCTTGGTACCGGAACGGCGCAAGCCGTCCGGTCCCGCACACCACGCAACGCACCGGAGGGCTCGCGCCCTGCCGCTAACTTTCATCAGCGTCAAGCGTCGAGCGGTTCGAACAGACCGTCGACGGTCCCTTCGCTGTCGGCGAACGAATCGATCGGGACGCCGACATGGTTCAGCAACGTGAGGTGCAAATTGGCCAGCGGCGTCGGATCGCGGTAGGCGACGTGTCGACCGCCCCGCATCCGTCCCGCGGCACCGCCGGCGACCAGGATCGGCAGGTCGCTGTGGTCGTGCGCGTCGGGATCCCCCATCCCGCTGCCGTACAGCAACAACGAGTGATCGAGGAGGGTCCCGCCCGCCTCCTCGGTCCCCCGTAACGACTCGAGAAACTCCGCGAAAAGTGACACGTGAAATCGGTTCACCTTCGCGACCTTGGCGAGCTTTTCGGGGTTGTTGCCGTGATGCGTGATCGGATGGTGCGGCTCGGGTACGCCGATCTCCGGGTACGTCCGTGTGCTCGCCTCGCGGGCCAATTGGAACGTGATCACCCGGGTGACATCCCCCTGGAACGCGAGCCGCTGCAGTTCGAACATCAGCCGCGCGTGCTCGGCGTACTCCGGAGGAACGCCCACGGGTCGGTCCAAGTCCGGAAGCGGATGATCTTTCGACGCGACCTCCGCTCGCCGGATCCGTCGCTCGACTTCGCGGATACTTTCGAGGTACGCGTCGACCTTGTTCCGGTCGCCGGCGCCAAGTCGCGTCTGCAACCGTTTCATCTCCGACGTCACCGAATCGAGCAGACTCGCACGCCGGCGAAGTGTGGCCCGACGCGATTCCGGCGTTCCCCCTTCCCCGAACAACGACTCGAAGACGATCCGCGGGTGGGCCTCGGCCGGCAACGGCGTCGTCGGCGACGACCAAGATAAGTTGTTCTGGTAGACGCACGCGTAACCGTTGTCGCATTGACCGGCGGTCTCGAGCCGGTCCATCGCCAACTCCAGCGACGGGAGCGAGGTCGTTCCCCCGATCCGTTTGGCCGCGATCTGGTCGACCGTCGTCCCCAAGTAGTAGTCCGAGCTTTCCGTTCGCTTCGCCCGTGCCGCACTGAGGAAGGCGGAGTTCGATGTCGCGTGCGACCCCGGATAGGCGTTCTGCAAATCCATCCCGCTGAACACGACGACCTGATCCTTGACCGATTCGAGCGACTCCAGGCTCGAAGGAAGCCGATCGAGCGTCTCGCCGCCCGGTGTCCACTCCGCGGGGTTATACCCCATCGGCATGAAGACGTACCCGATGCGGCGGAGGTGACGATCGGCGACGGGAGTTTCCGACGCGCGTGCGGCGGCGGGGATCATCGCGTCGAGCAGCGGCAACGCGACCGCCGCCCCGGCGCCGCGAAGCAGCGTGCGGCGGGGGAGCGATTTCTTCAGTCCGATCACGGCAGACTCCTCATTCGGAACGGGGGACTCAGGACGATCGCCTCGACGAGGCGAGAAAAACGATAGTCGGCACGCGACGCTTCGCGGACGACGCGACGGACCGACGGACCGTCGCTCGGTTCGATCCCGCGTCCCAACGCATGGGTGAGCAATTTCTCGGCGAGAGTGCCCACGAACATCTCGGGGCGTGCGATGATCCCCGCCTCCAGCCCCTCCACACCGTCCACCTCCGTGCCGTCGGGGAGCGCGCCGGAAGCGTCGATCGGCTCCCCCTCCTCCCATGCTCGCCATCGCCCCACCGCGTCGAAGTTCTCCATCGCGAACCCGACCGGGTCCATCAACCGATGACAACTCGCGCAGCTCGGGTTGTCTCGATGCGCGGCCAATCGCTCCCTGACCGACATCTCCGCAAAATCTTTCTTCTCTTCCAAACTCGGGACGTTCGGCGGCGGAGGCGGAGGCGGCGTCCCGAAGATGTTCTCCAAAATCCAACTCCCCCGCACCGTCGGCGACGTCCGCGTCGCGTACGACGTGACCATCAAGATGCTCCCTTGGCGAAGCAACCCCCCGCGACGGTCGCGCGGCTCAAGCTCGACCCGGCGGAAATGGCTCCCGAAGACATGCGGAATCCCGTAATGCCGAGCCAATCGCTCGTTCAAATGAGCGTGATCGGTGTCGATCAGATCGAGCACGCTGCGGTCGTGGCGGAGCATGTCGCGGAACAGCCACAACGTCTCCTCCCGAAACGCCTCGCGAAGGTTGTGGTCGAAATCAGGAAAGCGGCGAAGGTCGGGCGTGATCGACTCCAGGTTGCGTAGATAAAGCCACTGACTCGCGAAGTTCTCCACCAACGCCTCCGACCGCGCGTCCCCGAGCATCCGGGCGACCTGGCCGCGGAGCGTGTCGGGCTCACTCAGCTCGCCACGCTCGGCCAACGAAAGCAGCGTCTCGTCGGGAAGGCTGCTCCACAGGAAGAACGAGAGCCGCGAGGCGAGCTCGATGTCAGACACCCGGTACGCCGAGCCCGGTTCCGCGCCGCCAAGACCACGCTCCAGCACGTCTCGCTCCAGCGGGTCTCGCTCGACGCGGAACAGGAAGTGCGGGTTGACCAAGATCGCCGCCAACGCCGACTCGATCCCCGCCTCGAATCCCGACACCGCCCGCTCGCGTTCAAAGAACTCCAGCGGCGTTCGCAAATCGGCTCCGTCGACCGGGCGGCGATACGCGACCCGCATCAAGCGGCCAAGAATCGCCTCGGCCGCCCGGCGTTGCTCGCCCAACCCGCGAGGAATTCCGTCCTCGGTGAATCGGTATTCGTGACGGTTCTCCGATAGCGGGGCGAACACGATCCGGCGGCTCGGCGTGTCTCCCGGGCCGCCGGCGATGCGGCCGTCAAGCGACCCCCGCGAACGGCCCGCCCCCGATTCTCGCCCCGTGACGTTCCCGTCCTCGGAATTCGACATGTCGCCTGACGAAGACGCGACGCCTGACGAAGACGTGTCGTCTGACGAAGACGTGTCGTCTGACGAAAACGGGCCGACGATCGACACCTCGAACAACGCCGGGTTGCGTCGCGGATGGCGGTGTCGGTTGTACCGCGCCGCGGGCGGCTCCCGACGGGTTTCGTCCAGCGGCGACGAGCCGCGTGGAAACGTCACGCCAATGTCATGCGGTCCCGCGTCGATCGGGATTCGAACCCGCAAATGGGCGTCGACCTTCGTGAAATCCTTGCCCCCCGGCGGCGGCTTGACCGTGAACCGATGCACCGGAAGGCGGTCGACCAACACGTCGATCGCGTGCTCACGGTGAAGCCCTTCGACCCGTTCGTCCCGGTCACGCGCGAGCCGAAGCTGGACCTCGTAGTCGCCGTCGCTCGGGAACAGGTGCCGCACGACCGTGCCGCCTCGGGTCCCCAGCGGCAACCCCGCGACGTGCGACTCCTGGGTCACATCCGCGGGAACCCGCACCGTGATCCCGTCAGGCACCTTCGGCGGGCGTCCGATCGCCGCCCGGCTGATCTTCTCCGCCGCCGCGATGTACCGGTTCAGCCGGCTCGGCGACAGCTCCGCCACCGTCACGTTGTCGAACCCGTGCGACACGGGGTCGCCCGGCAATAACGCCTCGGCATCCACCTCGATCGCCAACAAGTCTCGAATCGCGTTCCGGTATTCCGTCCGGGTTAGCCGCCGGATGGCGCTCGTCCGCCCCGGCTTCGGGTACTCTCGGGCGCGGCGGTCCAACACTCGCGTCATCGCCCCGATCAATCGCCGGTACTCGGGCTCGGTCGGCCGCGCCGAACCCGGCGGCGGCATCTGACGCCCTTGTAATCGTCGCAGCATTTTCTCCCACGGCTCGGTGTCCCAGTCGGGACGAGCCGCAACGGTCGGGGCGAACCTCAACGACTCCGCGTCCAGGCCCCCCGATGCCTCCGCCCCGTTGTGGCAATCGATGCAGTACCCCTCGACCGCCGCCGCGACCACGCGAAAGTCCTCCGCCATCTCACCGGTGCTCTCGGCGATCGCGTCACCCCGATCCCCACCACCCCGATCCCCCCCGCCCCGATCCCCCCCGCCACGCCGCGACGAGTGTTGCGCTGACGCACCATCGGCGGCAACGACCCCAACCGCCAACAGCATCACGAACCTTCTCGCAACCATCCGCCAACCGGTCGCAACAGGGACAACGAAACCGAACGCCGCTCGGGCAAGCATCAGATCGAACCAGCGGGAGAAGGAGTTTGGGAGAACATACTGCCCCTTGGGGCAAATGCGGCCCATTGGGACAGTTCAAATGATTGTATCCGATCCCTCGGCCAGCCACAGCAATCGAACGGGAGACGCGCCGGCGACATCGCCGGCCGGGCGATTGTCCCGGGGGCGTGCCAGCGGTACAAACGCGGAGCTTTTCCTCTCGCGACGATTTCAAGGACGCCCGCGATGGCCAAGGTTCCGAACGAACCGACGATCGATCTCACCGATTACGAATGGCGGATCAACGTCCGCCCCACCCGACTGGACGACTTCGATCGCCTCGTCGAACTCCAAGAGACCTGCTTCCCCGGCATGCAACCCTGGGGCCGCGACCAGGTCGAGAGCCAACTCGCGACGTTCCCCGACGGGCAACTCGTGGTCGAGGTCGAAGGAAAAATTGCCGCCTCCTCCAGTAGCCTGATCCTCGATTACGACCCCAACCTCGCCTGGCATAACTGGAAAGCCGTCGCCGACGAAGGCTACATCCGTAACCACAACCCGAAAGGGGACACGCTGTACGGGATCGAAATCATGGTCGATCCCGAGTTCCGAGGGATGAAACTCTCCCGGCGTCTGTACGACGCCCGCAAAGAGCTGTGCCGGGAACGGAACCTGGCCCGGATGATCATCGGCGGCCGGATCCCCGGGTACGGCCCCCACGCCGACGAGATGACCGCGCGGGAATACGTCGACAACGTCGTCGATAAGCGGCTCTACGACCCCGTCCTCACCGCCCAACTCGCCAACGGGTTCTCCCTCCGCGGCCTGATCGCCGGCTACATGCCGTCCGACTCCGACTCGCGCGGCTACGCCACGTTCCTGGAATGGGTCAACCTCGAGTACCGACGCGGCGCCAAACGCCGCTATCATCACCCCGTCGAACCGATCCGATTGGCGGTCGTCCAATATCAGATGCGAACGATCACCGGGTTCGACGAGTTCGCCCGCCAGTGCGAGTTCTTCATCGATACCGCCTCGGAATACAAATCCGACTTCGTGCTGTTCCCCGAGCTGTTCACGACCCAACTGCTGTCGTGCATGCCCGAATCTCGTCCGGGCGAGGCCGCCCGCCAACTCCACGAGTACACGCCACAGTATCTCGACCTGTTTACCGAACTGGCCGTCAAATACAACGTCAACATTATCGGCGGTTCGCACTTCGTGATCGAACAAGACGTGCTGCATAACATCGCGTACCTGTTCCGCCGCGACGGCACGCTCGGCAAACAATACAAGATTCATATCACCCCCAGCGAACGGAAGTGGTGGGGTGTCGCCCCCGGGAGCGTGGTCCAGGTGTTCGACACCGACTGTGGCGTGATCTCGATCTTGGTGTGCTACGACATCGAATTTCCCGAACTGGTACGCATCGCCGCCCAAAAAGGGGCCCAAATCGTCTTCGTGCCGTTCAACACCGACACCCGCAGCGGCTACCTCCGCGTCCGTAACTGCGCGATGGCGCGGTGCGTCGAAAACCATCTCTACGTCGCCGTCGCCGGATGCACCGGCAACCTCCCGTTTGTCGAAAACTCCGACATCCACTACGCCCAGTCCGCGATCTTCACCCCCGCCGACGCCGAGTTCGCCCGCGACGCCGTCGCCGCCGAATGCAACGCGAACATCGAAACGATGATCATCCACGACGTCGACCTGGAACTCCTCCGCCGACACCGCGACGGCGGTTCGGTCCAAAACTGGCACGACCGCCGACGTGACATCTACAAGGTCGTCTACCAAGAAGAAGGAAAGACGTTCGAGGTGTGACCCCATCCGAACACGTCCGTCCGGTCCCGCGCGCGACGTGACACACCGGAGGGCTCGCGCCCTGCCGCTAACGTGTCGTCTTGCCCTTCCCGTTAACCCCCCTCTGCGGATCGCCGCGAAAACCTTTTCAACCGGTGTACCGAACCTTCGACCGGCGTACCGAACCTTCGACCGGCGTAACGAACCTTCGACCGGCGTAACGAACCTTCGACGGGCGTAACGAACCGTCAACGTGAGGCCCCGACCGGCGGGTTCGCGATGATCTCGCCGATCTCGATCAGGTGCATCTGGCGACCCTCGCCCTCGTGCGGGGCGTCGATGCAAACCGACCGCCCGTCGCGGCTGAGCCGGGGGTGGGTGTCGACCCGCCACTCACCCGTGTACGCCGCGGGCAAGTGGAACTCGCCGAGATCGATTCGGGTTCCGGTCGGGACGTGATACAGGTGGGGCGTTTGCACCCTCCGCTTCGTCTTCGGATAGGTGTCGTTGAGGATCCACTCGTTGCCGGGCAAGTAGCTCAAATGCCCCGACGGGTCGAGCACCCCCGCGCCGATCTGACGGACATCCCCGCCGCCGTCCGTGTCCTCGAACAAAAAATTCCCCCACCCCGACTCGCCGTCGAAATGGCGGGACTGCGACAGGATGTGCTGCGGATCCCGCCAAATGAAGTGCGAAGCGTAACCGTTGGGGATCACGATCCGGACGTCACCACCGTCGGGATCCGCCGTGATCATTCGGGTCAATCGGTTCCCGCGAGGATACCGCCAACGGTGCAACGCGATGAATCGCTTCCCGTCGGGACTGAAAAGCAAGTGGTTGAAGTAGTGCTTGATCCCGAACTCCGATTCGGGGATCGCTCCCATCCGCGAGATCTCTCGCAGCGACAAGATCAACTCCGATTCGCCCGACTCGAGATCGACGCGAAAGATCCCCGATTCGGACGGCGACAGGTCGTCGGCGTACGGGTCCGGCGGGCCGGCGTACCCATAGCCGGGACGGACGTCTTGGATCCGGCGGAAATCCGGGGTCACCGCGGTCTTCCCGTCGGGGCTGACGGAGTAAACCGGGTGCGGGATCGTGCGTCGCTCGCCCGACACGATGTCCTTGATGCGGCACACGAAACGGTCCCCCTCGCGGTCGTTCCATAACACCTCGCGGTCCGACCCCGGACGCCACTGCAACATGCACCCCTGCTGCCAATTCCACGCGCGGCTCTCCCCCAATTCGATCCAGCGGTCGTCCTCCTCCAAATCGACCATCCCGACTTCGATCACGTCGTCAGGTTCCGGCGAGCGGTGCTCGAAATCGACCCGCATCCCCAACACGTACCGCCCGCTCGGGTCGAACTGATGCTTGTCGTAATACCCAAACCAATGATGCGACGGGCCACGCGTGATCACACGCGTCGGCGGAGACCCGTCGTCGGCGAACGCCCCGGGAACGGGCAAGCCGATCAAGCCAGTCACGCCGATCACGATCGCCGCGACCCGCGACGCACGCCGGCGGTCGCCCCCCCCAAATCTGCCCGGAATCCGAGGTCGGACGAGAAAGCCGACGGCATGCCGCGTGAGCGACTGGTCGCGTGAGTGCATCAACGGTTCTCCGGAGAAACTGCGAGGGAGGAAAGTGTCAGCCAGACGGGCATCACCCGCGTCTGGTCGGATGCGAGTGATCCGTTATCCTATGGCGAAACGTCCTCGCCGTCGCGAACGGTCGCGGCCTGAGGGGGCGTCATCCTGAGGGGGCGTCATGCAGCCTGGATGTGCACGTCCCGAATACTCCTGAGAAGTCGCCACCCGCTATGCCCATTGCAGCCAAACTCGTTCTCGAAGACGGCACGGTTTTCCCCGGCGAATCGTTCGGGGCCGAAGGAGAAGTCGGTGGGGAGGTCGTGTTCAACACCGCGATGACCGGTTACCAGGAAATCCTGACCGACCCCAGCTACCGCGGCCAAATCGTCACGATGACCTACCCCGAGATCGGGAATTATGGGGTCAACACCGAAGACCTCGAGCACCAGTCGCCATCGCTGTCCGGCTTCATCGTCCGCGAAGATAGCCGGATCTACAGCAACTACCGCGCGGAAGGAAGCCTCGACGCCTACCTGAAACGACACAACGTCGTCGGGATCGCCGGGATCGATACCCGCGCCCTCGTCCGCCGCATCCGCACCGAAGGGGCGATGCGGGGCGTGCTCTCGAGCATCGACCTGGACGACAATAGCCTGCTCAAGAAAGCCAAAGATACCCCCGGGCTGGTCGGCCGTGACCTGGTCAGCGAAGTGATGCCCCAATCACCGGTCAGCTGGGATCGCGAACTCGACGCCTGGACCGTGACCGAGATCGGTGCGGCGGCGAAGGCGGCCAACTCCGATTCCCCCCACGTGGTCTGCATGGACTTCGGGATGAAGTGGAATATCCCGCGACACTTTTGCTCGCGCGGAAACCGCGTCACGATCGTCCCCGGAAACACCCCCGCCGACGACGTCCTTCGGCTCGAACCACACGGCGTGTTTCTGTCCAACGGCCCCGGCGACCCCGAACCGCTCGAATACGCCCACCGCACCCTCGGCGAGTTGATCGGAAAACTTCCCGTCTTCGGGATCTGCCTCGGACACCAACTCCTGGCGCTCGCCTGTGGGGCAAAGACGTTCAAGCTGAAGTTCGGTCACCGAGGCGTTAACCAACCGGTGCTCGACACCGAAACGGGCAAGATCGAGATCACCACCCAAAATCACGGCTTCGCCGTCGAAGAATCGTCGTTGCCCGATTGCCTGGAAGTCACCCACCGGCATCTCAACGACGACACGATCGCCGGAATCCGACACCGGGACCAAGACGCGTTCGGCGTGCAGTACCACCCGGAAGCCTCCTCAGGGCCCCACGACAGCCACTACCTCTTCGACCGCTTTCAACAGCGATTAACCCAACCCGTCGGCTGAAGTCCGACGCTCATCGAGGACGAATGTCGGACGGTCCCGAGAACCGGGGAACCGCCGCGCGGCGTCGCGCGATTCACGATCAGGTCATCGGCCCGGCGACGTCCCGCCGGGTCAAGCGCTTGCCTTCCTCGGTCGACGACGCCTAGACTAGGTGTCTCGATACCGCTCGGCAGGCCCGCCTCCCCTGCGGCCCGTACCAACCCCTGCGGCCCGTACCATCCCCTGCGGCCCGTACCATCCCCTGCGGCCCGTACCATCCCGTCCGGTCCGCCCGACCTGTCCGTTCCCTCCCCCCCTCCACGAATCGATCGCTCGGATCCCCCCGCACACCACCCACCTCACCATCGGGACTGATCATGCTCACGATCAAAGGTCCAACCAGTCGCTTCTGCGACGGACGCAGCCGTCGGAGTTTCTTGAAGATCGGTGGACTCTCTTTCGGCGTGGGAGGCTTGTCACTTGCCGACCTCTACCGCGCCGAAGCCGCCTCGGGCACCTCCAAATCGCACAAGGCGGTGATCAACATCTTTCTCGCCGGCGGGCCGCCCCACCAAGATATGTGGGACATCAAAACCAAGGCACCGAGCGAGGTGCGGGGCGAATTTCGCCCGATCGACACCAACGTCCCCGGCATCGAGATCTGTGAAGTCTTTCCCCGGTTGGCGGGGATGATGGATAAGTCAGCGGTGATCCGCAGCGTCGTCGGCTGTCGCGGCGGACATGACGGAGTGCAGTGCCTCACCGGATGGGACAAAAACTCCCTGCAGAATGTCGGCGGTCGACCTTCCGTCGGCTCGGCAACCGCGAAACTCCGCGGCCCGGTCGACCCCTCCGTGCCCCCGTTCGTCGGCCTCGCGGCCCCGACGCGTCACGTCCCGTGGTCCGATTCGGGACAACCCGGATTCCTCGGCTCGGCCTATTCGCCGTTCAAGCCCGACGGACCCGGAATGGACAATATGACGCTCAAAGGGATTTCGTTCGATCGTTTGGCCGACCGCCGACAGTTGCTCGGACAACTCGATACGCTGCGGCGCGACATCGACATCAGCGGATCGATGGAAGGGATGGACGCGTTCGGCCAACGGGCGCTCGATGTGTTGACCAGCAGCAAGCTCGTCGATGCGTTGGATCTCACCAAAGAGGACCCGAAAGTTGTCGAGCGTTACGGCGACGGCAAACCGTATCAGTACCAATACGACGGTGCGCCGACGTGCAACGAACAGCTGTTGATGGCTCGTCGACTGATCGAAGCCGGCGTCCGAGTCGTCAGTCTCAGCTACGGTCGGTGGGACAGTCACTCCAAAAACTTTGACATGGTCCGCGACCACGGAGGCAAGCTGGACCAATGCCTGAGCGCTCTGGTGGATGACCTGGATCAACGCGGCATGTTGCAAGATGTGTTGATCGCGGTCTGGGGCGAATTCGGTCGGACGCCGAAGATCAACGCCAAGGCGGGGCGCGATCACTGGACCAAGGTCAGCAGCGCGTGGCTCGCCGGGGGCGGGTTGAAAACCGGCCAAGCGATCGGGGCCACCAATAAGATGGGCGAAGAAGCCGTCGAGCGGCCGGTGGAAATGCAAGAAGTCGTCGCAACGATGTATCACGCTTTGGGCATCGACACACAATCAGCCACGATCACCGATCCGACCGGTCGCCCCCAGTTTCTGGTCGAGCAGGCTCCGATCGCCGAGTTGGTTGCATGAGTTCGACGAATCACCGGACTAACCCAATGCTCCCAAAAAAATGGCAACCGAGTTCCGCCGCGGCGACGGTGCACGCGGCACTCGGAGTCGCCTGCGCATTGCTGGCGACCAACGGATTCGCGGGTGACGCGCCGCACTCGGGCGAACTTCACTTTGAAAACGCCGCCGGCAAGGCGGCGACGTCGCTCGCCGGGACCGATTCCCGGTTGCAATTGCTGGTGACGCGACACCAACCGAACGGCATGCTCGCGGATCGGACACGCGACGTGGAGTTCCAAGCGTCGCCCGACGACGTGGTGACGATCAACGGGTCAGGGCTCGTCACCCCGCTCGCCGATGGACAAGTCTCGGTGACGGCAACCGACGAAGCCGGCCGCACGGCAACGACGCGGCTCGACGTTTCTGGAACCGACAACACGCAGCCGGTCAGCTTCCGCGGTCAAGTCGTGCCGATCTTTACCAAGCTGGGCTGCAACGGCGGAGGCTGCCACGGAAAGATCGCAGGCCAAAACGGGTTTCGACTTTCTCTGCTGGGATTCGAACCGCACGAGGATTACAAGCGCCTCGTCGCCGAATCCCGAGGCCGCCGCGTCTCAATCGCCGCCCCCGACCGCAGCTTGCTGTTGCAAAAAACCGTCAACGCGATGCCGCACGGCGGCGGTGCCCGAACCGACCGAGACTCGCACGAATACCGTGTCCTGCGACGTTGGATCTCGCAAGGCATGCCCTACGATCCGGGCCAGATCGTGGAAGTCAACTCGATTCGGGTCTTCCCCGAGTCTCGACGGATGACCGCCGGTTCGACGCAACAGCTTTCGGTGATCGCGACCTACAGTGATGGCCGCGTCGAGGACGTGACCCGCGCCGCGGTCTTTGAATCGAATGACCCCCAAATGGCGGAGGTCCGCGATTCGGGTTTGGTCAAAATCGGAGACCTTGTCGGCGATGTCGCCGTCATGGCCCGGTACCAAGGGCAGGTCACGGTGTTCCGCGCGGAGATCCCTCTTCACATCGACGGCAACGCGGAATTCGCCTCCGACCTGACCAATCCGGTCGATCGGTTGGTGCGAACGAAACTCGCGTCACTCGGCATCGCCCCCTCACCGCCGTGTGACGACTTGACTTACCTCCGCCGTGTGACGCTGGATGTGACGGGGCGTCTGCCGACGTTGGAGGAAACCGAAGGGTTCCTCGCCGACGCCGACGCCAACAAACGGGAGCGGTTGGTCGATCGTCTGCTCGCCAGCGACGACTACGCGGCGTTTTTCGCCCGCAAATGGAGCGTCATTCTCCGCAACCGCCGCGCCGGCGGCTCACTGCAAGTCGCCAATGTCCTGTTCCATCATTGGCTCGAAGATTCCCTGCGTCGCAACCAGCCTTACGACGATCTCGTCGATGAACTGCTGACCGCCAGCGGAACGCTGTTCAGTAACCCGGCGACTTCCTGGTTATCCCAAGTCACCGACCAAAACGAGCGCGTCGAGGACATCAGCCAGTTGTTCTTGGGCCAACGAATCCAGTGCGCCCGCTGCCACCACCATCCGTACGAAAAGTGGAGCCAGGAAGACTATGCCCGGTTGTCTGCATTCTTTTCGACGGTCACCAAGAAATCACAGGGTGCCGACGTCTCGTTTGTCACGCGAGTCGCGCCACCATCCGCGAAACACCCCAAAACCGGAAAATCGGTCGCGCCGGCCGGCCTGGACGCGGACGTATTGAACGTCGAAGCGACCGTCGACCCGCGGCAAGCGCTCAGCGATTGGATCACGTCCCCAGACAACCGATTCTTCGCGAAATCGCTCGCCAATCGATACTGGAAACACTTCATGGGTCGCGGACTCGTCGAACCGGAAGATGACATGCGGGTGACGAACCCGCCGTCGAATCCGGAATTGATGGAAGCGCTCGCGGACCGGTTTATCGCATCAGGATACGACCTGAAAGGCTTCGTCCGTTTGATCGTCACCTCGCAAACGTACGCCGCGTCCTCGGAGCCAACCGAAGACAATATCATCGACCGACGGAGTTATTCCCGGTTCTATCCGAAGCGGATGACCGCCGAAACGCTACTCGATTCGATCGATCACATCACCGGCAGCAAGACGACCTTCGCAGGAATGCCGGCGGGAACTCGGGCCGTCGAATTGCCCGACACCGGATTCGATTCCTACTTCCTCTCGGTATTCGGTCAGCCGGATTCGAAAACCGCCTGTGAATGCGAACGCTCCACGGAGGCGAACCTAGCGCAGAGCCTTCACCTTTTGAACTCCGAAGAAATGCAAGGCAAGCTCGGCGGAGACCAGGGACGGGCGGCGACGTACGCGTCCGACGCCAGCCGAACGACCGAGGAAAAAGTCCGGGAACTGTACAAACTCGCCTTCAGCCGTCTCCCCACCGACCAGGAGCTCAAGACGACGCTCGAATACTTGGGCCAGCGTGATGACCAACAAGAACCCTGGGAAGATTTGATTTGGGCGTTGCTGAACTCGAAAGAGTTTCTCTTCATCCACTAACCACCTCTCCGAAATGGGTTCTAACGCTTTGTGGATTTCCACCCTGGCGGGACGGCGCAAGCCGGCCGGTCCCGCCGCGCTCACCCACGCTTTAACGGGAGGTTGTTCCGCGATTTTGGTGGCAACTGCCCAGAACGTAGGTTTTGGAGGCATTGCTGCGATGTCCGAAGTGAGGATGCGAGCGAACGCGGACAAGCTCGAGAGAGTCCTCC
>JAWLFY010000186.1:0-8751 GCA_041685355.1 Pirellulaceae bacterium
GGGGGCCCTGCTCAGCTTTGCCGCCGCCCCGATCGCCGTGTTGATGGGCCGGGCGATGGGCATTCGGCCGCTCCGCGCGGCGGAAGTCACAAGTATCGAAAATCGTGAAGAGCCGGCCGCGGCGACCGTCGCTTAGGCTTCCCACCGGTTTCCCCCAAGACCGAGACTCCCCCAGGACCGAGACGCGATGACACAAGACGGATTGCCGTCGGAAGCGATCGGCGAAGACGAACTCGAAAGGCCACAACCGGCTGACGACCCGATCTCGACGAACGAGTCGCAAGACCTGCTGCAGGTCATGCGACACACGATCGACCGGCTCGGGCGAGACGAAACCGCCCGTGGCGACCTCAAGATCCTCTCGAGAACGCTCCGCGAACTTCGCTACGCGTTCAAGGTCTTTCGCCCCTACCGGCGGCGTCGGAAAGTGACGATCTTCGGCTCGGCGCGAACCCAACCCGACCATCCCGATTACCAAAGCACGCTCGCGTTCGCCCGTGCGATGGCCGGACACGGCTGGATGATCATCACCGGGGCCGGCGGCGGGATCATGGAGGCCGGTCACCGGGGCGCGGGCCGGGAAGCTTCCATGGGGCTGAACATTATGCTCCCGTTCGAACAGAGCGCGAACGCGTTCATCGACGGCGATCCGAAGCTCGTCACGTTGAAGTACTTCTTCACCCGCAAGCTGATGTTCGTGAAGGAATGCAGCGGCGTCGTGTGTGCTCCCGGCGGATTCGGCACGTTGGACGAAGCGCTCGAGACGCTGACACTGCTTCAAACCGGCAAGCAGACGATGATGCCGCTGGTGCTGCTCGACCATCCCGACGGGTCCTACTGGCAGGAACTCGGCGAGTTTTTCGACCACCAACTGCTGCGGGGCGCGATGATCAGTCCCGAAGACATCCACCTCTACAAGGTCACCAATTCGGTCGACGAGGCGGTCGAGGAGGTGCTCGGGTTCTATCGCGTCTACCACTCGATGCGGTACGTCCGCGACGAGTTGGTGTTTCGGCTCAAATCGGAACTCGACGGCGAGACCCTCGAAACGATCCGGCAGAATTTTGCCGACATCCTCGTCGACGGGGCGTTCCGCGTCACCGAGGCGCTCCCCGAAGAGGCGAGCGAGCCCGAGCTGGCTTCGATGCCGCGGCTCGTGTTTCACTTCAACCGACGCAGCCTCGGCCGATTGCGGATGTTGATCGATTTCATCAACCGCAACGCCACGCCGCCAGACACGTGGTCCGGCAACGGCGCTACGCGAGCGCCGGCAGCACCGCCGGGTCCGACCGCGCCGCCTCGTCGATGAAATCGGTCCCCAGCCCGAGATCGCGAAGCAACAGACGCGACGAGATCCGGCTCGACTCGTAGATCACCGGTAACCCGCTTCCCGGATGCGTCCCACCGCCGACAAGGTAGACGCCCTCGAACTCTTCGAACCGGTTCCGGGGCCGGCGGTGGAGCATTTGGCCAAGACTGTGCGCCAGGTTAAACGTCGCCCCGCGATAGATCGCGTGGTCCGCCTTCCAGTCCGCGGGCGTGATCCGTCGCTCGACTCGGATCCGGTCCCGAATATCGTGCAGCCCGATCGCGGACAGCTTGTCCAGGGTCAGTTCGCGGAACCGGTCCGCCTCGACGCTCCAGTCGACGTTGGGGTGATCGTGGGTGACCGGGACCAGCACGTACACGGTGCTGTGCCCCGGTGGCGCTAAACTGGCATCGGTCACGGACGCGTTCTGGACATAGAACGACGGGTCCTCGCTGAGCACGTGCCTCCGCTCGATTTCGTCGAGGTTCCGATCGTAGTCGCGGCTGATGTGGATGTTGTGGTGGGGCACGTCTTCGTAGACGCCTTCGATCCCCAAGTACAGCATGAACGTGCTGCACGAGAACTTCTTCTTCTCCAACGATCGATCGTTCCATCGCCGCCGTGCCGAGTCCGGGACGACCGTCGACATCCAGTTCGCGAAGTCGGCGTTGACCACGAACGCGTCCGCCTCGTAACGCCCCTGATCGGTCTCGACCGCCGTCATCCGCCGCCGTCGAAAATCGACCGAGCGGACCGGTTCGTCCAGACGGATCTTGACCCCCATCGATTCGGCCAACTCCGCCATCCGCTCGCTCACCCGACAACATCCGCCGACCGGGTGATACACCCCGTGCTCGTATTCGAGGAACGACAAGATGCTGAACAGGCTCGGACAGTTGAACGGCGACATCCCCAGATATTTCGACTGGAACGCGAACGCGATGACCAGACGCGGGTCGGTAAAGTATCGCTGCAACTCCTTCCCGAGCGATCGGAACGGGTGAACGTGGGCGGCGGCGGCGAGCAGCGACGGGCGAAGCAGATCGAGCGGCGAATTGAACGGCGATTCGAGGATCGGGCGGAACCGTTCCAGCTTGACCCGGTTGTCATCCATGTAGCGGGCGAGCGCCCCGACGTCGGCCGGCGAAAACTTCGCGATTTGCCGATCCATCGATTCCAGGTCGGGCGTGCAGTCCAACTGGCCGCCGCCCCCGAACGTCAACCGGTACTGAGGGTCGAGCCGCCGCATCGGGACCTCGTCCATCAGCTCGAACCCGACGCTGCGAAAGATCTCCGAGAGGACGCGGGGATACAAAAAGAACGTCGGGCCACAGTCAAAACGGAACCCGTCCGCCTCGATCGCCGAAGTCCGTCCGCCGACGCGACCACGGCGTTCGAGAACCGTCACGTCACAACCGCCCCGCGCGAGTTGCATCGCCGACGCCAGCCCGCCCGGGCCAGCCCCGATCACGATCACCCGCTTGTTTGCCGCGCTGCTTGCCAAATCGGAACCCTCCGTCGCGTCCCCGATGCCTGACATCCGTCCGTCCGTCGCGGCGCCGACGCCCCGCGAGACGCGATTACTGTAGACTTTCGTCCAGCGTCACCCAAGACGAACTTGGCGAGCGATTCACGAATCGCTCGCGAGATCGCTCACGCCAAGAGCGGGTCGGACCCGTTTTCGGAAAGTCACTCAGTTTTCGGAAAGTCACTCAGTATTCGGAAAGTCACTCAGTAGCTGCCGTCGCGGATCCCCGCCTCGATTTGCCGACGAACGATCGTGCCGATCCGGACGTCGGGAAACTCGCGGTCGGGAACCTCGCCCCGATCCGCGACGCGCCGGGCACGCCGGACCACGTCGACGATCGATTCGGCGATTGCCGCCGCCTCTTCGCCCAACCTCACCGCCGGGTCGGCGGGCGTCGCGTCAACGGGTGGGGGCGCGTCGTCATCGGCCGCGGCGTCCGGATCGCGTCGGGCCTCCGGTTCACGCCCCCCTTCCGCCGCGGCCCCCCCTTCGGCCGAGATCATCGCGTCGGCCGCGAAAAGGGGATCGGGATCGAGGAGTGAGCGTCCGAGCGGGGAATCGTCCTTGACAACGACCGGCTTCAGGACGTCATTCAGGTCGACGCCGGTGGCCTGATCGAGCTCAATGGCGCGGCGGAGACGACCGATTTGCCGCCGCGCGTCCTCGACATCCTCCAGCCCCACCAAGGCCCAAGTCGCCGGATCGACCCGCCGCAGCCAAGCGTCGATCGCGTTCAGCTCGCCCCACTGGATCACCGGGGTTCGGACCAGCCGCTGCATCACACCCCCGGCCTGCCAATCCTCCAGCTGGTCCCGTTTCAGCTCGCCGATCAGATCGCGGAGTTGGCTGACGACTCGCCGCTTTTCGTCCGGTTCCAGTCGCGACTGCTCGACGCCGGGAAGATACGTTTCCTCGAGAGTCCGGATCGCAAGTTCGGTCCGCTTGCCGTACAGCATCCACGTCGTGACCCCACACGTCACAAACCCGATGATTCCCATCAGGACGGTCGCCGCAAGGATCGCCGGCATGCACCCCGGACCCTCCTCCGACGCGGAACCGTCCTCCGACGCGGAACCGTCCTCCGACGACGAATTCGCTTCCGCCGGCGAGGACGGCGGCGATCCCGAAGCGGTTTCCCCGGCGTTCGCCATTCGCTCGTCCGCTACGAGGCCTTCCGCCCCTGGCTCGTCCGGGGGCTGTCGGTCCGGGTCCGGTTGACCGTCGTCGCGATCGTTCGGATCGCCGTCATCGTGGTCGCGCTCGGAATGTTCCATGGCGGCGTGCTCCACACCGATCGTGGCTTCGGGGCGTGCGGGAAAGCGGTCAGAGATCGAAGTCGATCTTCAGGATCTTGAACTTCATTTTTCCGGCCGGGGCTTCGATCTCGGCGACATCCCCAACTTTCTTCCCGATCAACCCCTGGCCGAACGGGCTCGTCACCATGATCTTTCCGGCGTCGTAGTCCTCGTCGCCGGAACCGACCAGCGTGAACTGTTCTTCGTCGCCGTACGCCATGTCTTCCACGGTCACGGTGCATCCGAACACGACCTCCCCCTTGGGAAGTTTGCTGGGGTCGACGATCGACGCCCGAGCGAGCTTGTCCTTCAGTTCGTTGACCTTCGCCTGCACCATCCCCTGGTTCTCCCGCTGGGCGTGATACTCGGCGTTCTCCTTCAAGTCACCTTCTTCGCGAGCCGCCGCGATCTTTTCGACGATCAAAGGCAGTTCCTCCGATTCCAATCGCTGGATCTCGGCCTTCAGCTTGTTGTAACCTTCGCGGGTCATCGGTACCGACTCGTGCATGGCACCACACTCCGAACTTGGCGGAACAAAAAAGAAACCTTTCCCGCGGTCGCGGCGGGAAAGGTTTCGTGACGGTCGAGGGATTCTTCGCAGCCAACGCCTCGGCGCGGCAAATCGAGCTGCCGCGAGATCGTACGTGCCGCGGCAAGTAGGGAACGGTCGCGGGGAGTGACCACGCTCCCCGGACGATCCCATAGTGTGGCGAGTGATACCCCGCCTGTAAAGCCGACTCGGGCCTGGGCTTAACCGTCGTCTTGGTCAGGATCCCCCGACTCGGACTCCGACTCCAGCGGCAACCCGATCTCCTCGTCGAGCCATCGCCCCAAATCGACCAGCTGGCATCGTTCCGAGCAGAACGGTGGGGTGGGGGTCTCGTCGAACAGGAACCGCCGTCCGCACGTCGGACAGGTCCCCGCCAACGGGTCCCGGGGGGAGGGACGCCGCGGGCCCGCGGGGCCACGTGGCCGGGACGCGTCCGTCATCGTGATCGCTCCGCTGTCGCGTTCGAAGGTTTCGTGAGCATCGAGACAATTACGAGCGTAACAAACGACAGCGGGATCGTAACGATCCCCGGCTGGCTGAAGGGGACCGGCGCCGCGTCGGGGTCCAGCCCGTAAACCTTCGCGAACGTGTCCGCCGAAAGCAGGATCCACCCCAACGAGCTGACCATCCCGACGATCACGCTCGCGATGATCCCCTGCTTCGTGGTCCGCGGCCAAAACAACAACATCACGAGCGCGGGCAAGTTCGCGCTCGCCGCGACGCTGAACGCCCAACCGACCAGGTAGCTGACGTTGAGCTCCTCGAACACGATCCCCAGCATGATCGCGACCCCTCCGACAGCGACCGCGGCGAGTTTCGCCACCCGCACCTGGGACGTCCCCGAAAGCTGCAGCCCCAAAACGCCGCCGAGTAGGTCATGGGCGACCGCCCCGCTGCTCGCCAAGATCAAACCGCTGACCGTCCCCAACACCGTCGTGAAGGCGATCGCCGAAATGATCGCGAACAGCCACGGGCTGAACGCCCGCGCCAATAGCGGCGCCGCCATGTTGTTGTTCGTGACGTCCATCGACCCGCTGGTCATCGCCCCCAACCCCAAATAGAGCGTCAACACATAGAAAAAGCCGATGCTCGCGATCCCGACGATCGTGCTCTTGCGGGCCGCCGCCCCGTCCTTGACCGTGTAATACCGGATCAGGATGTGCGGCAGCGACGCGGTGCCGCAAAACAACGCCAACATCAACGACAAAAAGTTGATCCGCGCCGTCGGGTCGTCCCCACGGATCCCCGCGAACACCGGATGCTCTCCCGGACGGAGCACCTGAGAACCCGGCGTCGGCTTCTGGAAATAGACCGTCGCCGTGCCGTCGGCGAGTTCGACCTTCTCGCTCCCCCACAACGCCACCTCGCTCTCCGAAAGCGTCGTCAGGTACGCGATCGGCCCGAGCGAGCCCGTCGAGTCGCGGTCGCCCGGCAACCGCGTAATCTGGCCCACCGGGCGCAACTGACGTTCCCCCTCACCCTGTCCGAACGGGGCACCGTCGACGAGCCACTCGTCATTGGCCAACTCCGTCATCGATTGCCCCTGGCGGAGCATCACCATGTCGCCCGCGTCCTCCTCGTCGACTCCGTCCCCGTCCCCGTCGTCCCCGTCCTCGCTGGCCCCGTCCTCGCCCGCTGCCTGCTCCCGGATCGGGTCGGCGCGATAGAGGTCAAACCCCACCCCATCCGGGCGCGCCAAACGGACGTAGCGCGGGTGATCCTCCCAGCCGCCGTCGGGTGGAATCACTGGACGTCCCGCGATCGATCCGCCCGACGATTCGGCGGCGAGAACGTCGGCGGAAAGCGGACCGATCGCGGGGAACGACTCGCGATCGACCTCCAAACCCCGCCTCAAGACGGCGACCACCAGAACGCCGCTGAACAATACCAGCAGCGACCCTTTTAAGAACTGCACCCACGTCGTCGAAACCATCCCGGCGGTGACGACGATCGTGATCACCACGATTCCCACCATCACGACGCCGACCCAGTGCGGAAAACCGAGCAGCGGACGGATCAAAACCCCGGCGCCCACCATTTGCGGGATCAAATAAAACATGCTGACGGCCAACGTGCTGACCCCCGCGGCCGCCTTGATCCCCGGCGAGTTGAACTTCGCGTCGAGCGCGTCGGCGAAGGTGAACCGCCCGAGCGCCTTCATCGGTTCGGCGATCACGAACAACGCCACCACCCACCCCGCGAGATACCCGATCGAATACAGAAACCCGTCGTATCCGTACGACGCGATCATCCCGCAGATCCCGAGGAACGACGCCGCCGACAGGTAGTCCCCCGCGAACGCGATCCCGTTCACCGCCCACGGGATCTGGCCGTGCGCGGCGAAATAGCCTTCGGTCGATTTCGTGCTGCGGCCCAAACGCGCGCTCAAACCGATCGTGCCGATGACGAACAGCAGGAACACGATCACGGCGGACCAGGACGGATCGTAAATCATGACCGGTCCACCTCCCGGTCACCCGACGTGGTGTCGTCGGCACCCGCAGCACCCGCTTCGTCAACGCCGACAACGGGATCCCTCGCCACCGGAACCGTGCGACACAGACGCCCGTAAAGGAGCGCCAACAAAAGCGCCGCGACGATCAATCCGAACCCGTACACGATCGCCAAGTTCAGCCCCGCCAACACGATCGTTTCCATCCACCCCGGACGAAACGCGTTGATGAACACGAAACCGAGATAAAACGCCAAATAGACGGCGAAATGGATCATCCCGAGCTTCGCGTTGTGAAGCCGCGTCGCCTCGACACCGGCGGCCGCCGCGTCAGCGGTGATGGGAGGTTCTCGCATCCGGGGACTCAAAAAATGGGGATCGGGTCAAGCGACCGACAGGATAGCCGCTCACGTCGAGCCAGGGGTTCCGGCCTGAAACAAATTCCGTCGTGCTCCTGCTCGTGTAGACGCCGTCCAGCCCGGGCAAGAAAGATCGCGAGAACCCCGTCGCTACCCCCGTCCTATCCCCTGGTCACCCCGAGCCGCCGACGCCGTGATCGACCGCCGGAGTCGCCGCCAGCATGCCGGGCCGGATCCGAAGCCGCAGCCCGTCGTACGCGAGCCACACCCCGGACGGAAGCGATGCCTCGGCCGGACCGTGATCCAGTTCGTGACCGATGTGGGTGAAGTAGGTCCGCCGCGGCTTCAGCGCTTCGACCACCGACAACGCCTCGTCGATGTTGAAGTGGGTCGGGTGAGGACGATAGCGGAGCGCCCCCAGTACGAGCGTGTCGAGGCCTCGCAGCCGATCCATCGACTTGTCGGGGATCCCGTTGGTGTCGGTGCAGTAGGCAAAATCGCCGATCCGAAACCCGATCACGTTGAAATGAGGACCGTGGGTCATCGGGATCGGGATCAGCCGACACCCGAGCGTCTCAAACGGGTCCTCGCCGATCGTCTGGAACTCCAGCCGCGGCGCCGACCCCGGATGCGTCGGTTCCCGTTGCCGGAACGCGTAGTCGAACGACTTGCGGATCCGCGCCTCGACCTGCCGCTGACAATAAAGCGGAACGGGCGTGCCGAGCCGAAACGGGAATAGCCGCAAATCGTCCAGCCCGAACAGGTGGTCAGCGTGCTCGTGCGTGTAGACGACCGCGTGCGCCAGCGGGATCCGCTCCCGAATCAGTTGCGTCCGCAAGTCGGGGGGAGTGTCGATCAGCAACGTCCCCGTCGGCAAGCGGACGACGATCGCACAGCGGGTCCGCCGATTCCGCGGGTCGTCGCTCTGGCACACGTCGCAGTCGCACCCGATCGCCGGAACCCCGACGCTCGTCCCGGTCCCCAAGAACACGACCTCGGCGTCGCGATCGGCGTCCGACGCCGAAACCGCGGCCGAAGCCGCGGCGGGGGAAGCCAAGCCTGCCGAGGAGGAAACGTCACGCGGGGAGGAAACGTCACGCGGGGAGGGAACGTCACGCGGGGAGGGAACGTCACGCGGGGAGGAAACGTCACGCGGGGAGTGGCTTTCCATCAGCGGGACCTAACGGGTGGTTCGAAAATCGCAGCAGAACTTTCTCGGCGGCGTGCGAAAGCCCCTTGGCTCATCACGGGCGATTCT
>JAWLFY010000187.1:0-8690 GCA_041685355.1 Pirellulaceae bacterium
ACTCAGCATCGACCGAGTGCTGTTGCTCGGGCTAGCCGGGCTGATCGCCGTCCGGTGGCGGGTCGGCGAGTTCTCGCTCCGCTCGTTCGCCCGTACCGAACAGGAAAAGGGGAAGGGGGTAGATTCAGCTTATTACCCCCTTCCCCTTTTCGGATCCCGGTCGATTGGAAGCCCGAGTGGACTCAGCAACGGCGCCGTAGGCAGGCTCGGTGCCGCGGAAACGCGTGATGATCGTGTCGGAGTTGTGTCGGCCTCCGGCCTAGGGATGAA
Organism: Pirellulaceae bacterium; assembly: GCA_041685355.1. Classification (GTDB taxonomy): domain Bacteria; phylum Planctomycetota; class Planctomycetia; order Pirellulales; family Pirellulaceae; genus JAWLFY01. The sequence goes on from JAWLFY010000187.1 coordinate 271, forward strand.
TGATGGCGCGATACCGGTGGTTGACACCACCGGCAAAGCTGTGCCGGCCTCCGGCCTGAAGAAGCGATGCGGAGCCATCTGGCCTATTCAATCTGAGGCTCCCCAAGCCCGGAGGGCGACACAATCGCGTCGCCCTTTTCCCATCGGCCGGTTTGTCACGATCGTAGCGATTCACCCGCCCCGCCCTTTGCGTCCCTCCGGGCCGCTCCGGCAATTAACTCCTGGCCCCTTTCCACCGTTCCGCTTGACCTAGAGTTCGCAAACGGTCAGGCCGAGCCGCGGGCAGGTGACGTGCGCGCGGGGGCCGACGTCACTCTCGAGGTTGGTATGGAGTTTCTGGTCGCGTTATTCGGCATCAGCGCGGTCCCCTGGGCGGTCCCACTGGTCCGCCAAGGGCGGCTGATGCACGCGGCCACCGTCGTTCTTGTGGCGGGCGTCTTGTTCGGCCCGTCGTTCTTCGCGGTCGAGGCCGGGGTCCAACTCAGCATCGACCGAGTGCTGTTGCTCGGGCTAGCCGGGCTGATCGCCGTCCGGTGGCGGGTCGGCGAGTTCTCGCTCCGCTCGTTCGCCCGTACCGATTGGCTGCTGATAGGGCTCGTCGTGTGGCTCTTCGTCCGCGCGATCCCCGCGGAAAACATCTTCGGCGGGACACCCCCGACGTCGCGGTGGCTTGCGTTCGTGGCGATGCCCGCTGCGATGTACATCGTCGCACGGGTGGTCCCGATGACGGATCGTGACGTCGGCCGATTCGTGAACGTCGTGATCGGGCTCGGCCTGTACCTCGCGGTGACGGCGGTGCTGGAGGTAACCGGGATGCACGCGTTCGTCTTTCCCCGCTACATCGTCGACCCAGCCGAATGGGAGTTTTTTGGTCGCGGCCGCGGGCCGCTTCTGAACCCGGTCGGGAACGGGATTGTACTCACCGCCGCGCTCACCGCCGCGGTTTGTCGGTTCATGCAAGTCGGACAACGGGGTAAGGTCGGCTACCTCGTCGCGATCCTGTTGCTGGGCGTCGGCCTGGCCGCGACGCTCACCCGTAGCGTTTGGATCGGGGCGTTCCTGGCCCTCGCCATCGCCGCCCTGGTCTACCTGCCACGCTGGGTCCGAGTCCTCGGGCTGGCCGCGTCGGTGCTGTTGGCGGGGTTCATGCTGGTCGGGCTCAAGGACGAACTGATGAACCTCAACCGCGACAACGATCTGTCGGCGGCGGACGCGGCGAAGTCGGTCCAGCTTCGTCCGCTGCTGGCGATCGTCGCGTGGGAAATGTTCCAGGATCGGCCGCTGATCGGGCACGGCTATGGCGGGTACCTGGTCAGCGCCCGTCCGTATCATACGGTTCGTGAGTACGGGCTACCGCTGGAAATGGTGCGTCCATACATCCAACACAACGTGTTCCTTTCGGTGCTGGTCGAGTCAGGCCTGATCGGGTTGTTGCCGCTGGTGGTTTGGGGCACGATCGTCGCCGCGACCGCGTGGTCGCTGATCCGGCGGCGTTCTGTTCCCGCGGACTCCGCCTCCCGAAGCCCAGGCGGATCTGATTCGACGGGGAACGACACGGCGCTCGGGCTGTTCGCACTCGGCTTGCTGGCTGGCTACATCGGCAACGGGATGTTCCACGACGTGAGCGTGATCCCGATGATGAACGCGTTCCTGTTCTTCACCGGCGGAATCGTGATCAGCCGGCGGACGGATTTACTTCAGACGCGTTCATCGCGGCGTCGCGGTTCCGATCGTCGATGAAGCGGAGCTGCTGACACAGCATCTCGACCCGCGGCATCGTCGCGCCGTGCCGGGCGACCGCTTCGAGGGGCCGGCCGAAGATCGCGTCGATCTCCATCGGCCGGCGGTTCCGGTGATCGAGTCGCATGCTGCTGTCGTAAGGGACCATCACGCGGGTGTGCTCGATCGTCGTCTCGATCGCGTTCGCCGGGATCTCGACGCCGCAGCTCGCGGCCCCGCCGTGTACCTCTCGTACGATCGCTTCGCACAACGCCAGCGAATCGGGTTGTTCCATCAGCTCCTTCGTCGACGCGTCGAGCGCGACCGACAGCCCGTTGAACGGGATGTTCCACATCAACTTTTGCCACCGGGTCAGCTTCAGGTTCGGCACCGCTTCGGCGTCGATCCCGGCCGACTTCAAATCGTCACGGATCTGCTCCGCCCGCGGCGTCACCCCCGGCCGATCGGCGGCGTACTCGCCGAACCGGATGCGTCCGTAGTCGATGTGTCGGATGTGTCCCGGACCGACCTTGTTCGAACAGAGGAAACAACAACCGCCCAATACCCGATCGACACCGACGACGCGTGCCGAGTCGGCTTCGACGTCCAACCCGTTTTGCAGCACGAGCACCGCGCCGCCGTCGCGGGTCGGCGTTGGGAGAAGATCGGGGAGCCGATCGTTCCGGGTCGTCTTGAGCCCCACGATGGTGACGTCACACGGCGGCATCGAGTCGGCGGTCGCGTGGGCGTGAACATCGCGAAGCACGAAATCCCCCAGCACGCTGTCGATCCGCAGCCCGTTCGCGAGGACGTGATCGTAGTCGCGATGGAACAGGAAATGGACCTCGAACCCGGCTCTGGCGAGCAACCCGCCATACAGCCCGCCGAGCGCGCCGGAACCGAGGATCGCATAACGCCGCTTTGTCATCACCTAATCACACCACCAAACGTCACTCGGGATCGGTTCCGCGCCACCGTCACCGCGCGACCATTGGATCCGCACCGGACTTTCGCGGTCTTGGTCGGTGTGGCGAAACGTCAGCCGTACCGGATGGTAGCCCTGGTCGAGCCGGATCGTTCCGGTCACGGTATCGTCCTCGCCCACGCCGAAGTCGCCGTCAACAACCGCCGCCTCATGGATCCGTAAAAACGCGCCATGCTTCGACCGGACGTGAAACGTGTACTCACCCGGTTCGTCGATCCGCAGCCAACCGCGGAGCACGCCGGCATCGAAGCGATCGGATTGGGCCGACCCGGTCGGCGGCGAGAGCGTGATGAACGACGCGTCCGGGGTGACGCCGTCGAGGTTCGGGACGTGAGGGAAGTCGCCGGTGAACTGATCCAACCGCAGCCCGTTGGTGCGTGGGGAAACGTCGACCGGCGGGACGAATTCGTCGTCGTACGGACGCGGCGCCGATTCGTTCGGCATCCGGATCTGCAGCACGCGATCCTTCATTTTCTGTTGCAGCTCGTCGACCTCGGGCGACGTCCCGGCCAAGTCGTTTCGCTCGCCGGGATCCGCCGTCAGGTCGTAAATCTCGAACGGGTCCTCGTGGCTTTCGATATCGACACGAACGCCTTTGTATCGGTCGACGAAGACGGCCTGCGCTTGATTCCGCTTCGCCCCATGTCGACGCGGGGCAAAGTCGTCATACGGCTTGGTCGACCCGCCGTTGAAATACTCGACGTACACCGTACCGGGACGCCGCGTCCCTTCGCCCGTCAGGATCGGGAGCAGTGACACTCCGTCGGCCCGTGCCGGGGCCACGACGCCGCCGAGTTCCGCGAAAGTGGCCATCCAGTCGTGGAACTGGCTTGGGGTGTGGTCGACGCTTTCGGCGGAAATCGCCCCCGGCCACCAGGCCAACGTGGGGACTCGGATCCCGCCTTCCCATGAGTCTCGCTTCGTCCCGTCAAACTTCCCGTACGACTGAAACGAGTTCGCGTCGTAGTTCTTCCCCTGCAGATACGACTCGTGGTGCGGCCCGTTATCGCTCGTGAACACGACCAGCGTGTTCTCCGCGATGCCGAGGTCCTCGAGCGTTTTCAACAGGTCGCCCACACAATCATCGATCCGCCGGACCATCGTCGCGAAGCGTTCCTCGACGTCGCTCCACCCGCGTCCGACGTAATCGGGGTGCCGGTACGAATCGATCTTGCCGGTCGCCGTGTTGATCATCCGACCCGGTTCCCCGACCCACTGGACGCCGCCGTCGAGCCCGCCGCCGTCGGGATAGGCGACGCTCGGGACCTGCAGCGCCGCGTGGGGTGTGTCGTATCCGAGGTATAGAAAGAACGGTTCGTCCGGCGACGACTCCTGGTGACGGACGATCCAGTCCTTCGCCTTAGCCGTGAACAGGTCGGTCGTGTAACACGTTTTGAGCCCGGCGGAAACTTCCTCGTCGTTGTGCCAGACCTCCTTCGGCGACCGGTGGCCTTCGGAGTTCCCCAGCGGCCAGTTGTCGGCGGGGTAATGGACGTGGCCGTCGCGGTGACGGACATAGCCGTAGAACTCATCGAACCCGCGTTTGGTCGGGTAGCCCGCCCATTCGCTCGGGGTGCTGCCGTCGCCTTGCAGCCCGTATTTGCCGACCAACGCGGTCGCGTACCCGGCCGTCTTCATCACGGTTCCGAGCGTGTGGTTGTCGGCGAGCATCTTGTCGAATTGGTTGTCGCGGATCGAGGCGTGACCTTGATGCACACCGGTCAACAGCGACGAACGGCTGGGGGCACACACCGGGGCGGGACAGTAGTGCGCCCGGAGCTGAATCCCCGCGGCGGCCATCCGATCGAGGTTCGGCGTGTTGTGGGTTCGGTCGTGCGTCGATTCGTTCTGGTGTAGAACGCCGAGGTCGCCCCAACCGAGGTCATCGGTGAACAGGAACAAGACGTTCGGGCGTTTCGCCTCGTCGGCGGTCGCCCACGATGGACACCGAGTCGCGGCGGAAAAAGCGATCAGGACCGTCAACAACCATCGCAATCTCGTCATCACTCACACGCGTTCTTCTTGGGGGATCTGGTTGCCTAGGCGAAAAAGGGGGCGAACCTTCGCTTGTCGGGCGATGGTTCGATTCGTTTCCTTGGGACCGGACGGCTTGCGCCGTGCCGCTATGGAGTGAGTGGCAATGGGGGCAGACGTTTTTTCGGATCCGCGGTCAGCGGTCGGGGGCGTCTTTGAGCCTCTCAGCATAAACCCTCGCGACGTCGCCCATGTAGTTGTTCCCGGCGTTCTCGACCGATCGCTGCACGAGTTCCAAGGCGTGATCGGCATCCCCTTCGGCGTCGGCCACCATCCCGAGATACAGATAGCCATAAAACGCCGCCGAGCGCCGTTCGGGTGAGTCGGCGGGAAACGATTCGATCCGCCGGACGACAGGCTCCGGATCGCCATCGGCCAACACCCGCAACACCTCCTCAAGCGGCGGCCGCGGGTCACCCGGCGCGGGCAACCGATTCTCGCGAGCCTTTTCGATTGACGAAGACTTGGCGACGCAGAGGAAATGCCAAGCGGCGTTCTCGACGTCGTTCGGGTTGACCCTCCGATGGGTTTCGAATTGACGGATCCCCGCGTCGTAGCGGCCGGCGAACGCGAGCGCGATGCCGCGCTGCCAAAGGTACGGAACCGATTCGGGGAATCTCGCGGCGTATCGGTCGTACAGCCGTGCCGCCTCCTCGACCTCGCCCCCACGGAGCAGCGCGTCGGCAGCGACCTGCCATGCCCGCGGGTCGTCGGGCGACGCCTTTAGCAGGCGACGCGCGAGTTCAACCGCGGCCGCGCGATCGCCACGTCCAAGCGACGCGGCGATCTCCCCAGGCGTGGGCGTCTCGTCAGAGTCATCGCCGTCCGCGTTCGCGGGCGACCCGCTGTCTGTGTCCGAGGTACCGGCGTCGCCCGGAGGCTGTGACCCGGTCGGGGAACAGCTGGTGGCGTGGGCGACCGAAAACACCACCAGGAACAACCAGATCGGATGCCCCGCGACGCGGTGAATGCGTCGCGACTCGGGCCCCGTCGAACCGTGCGAGATAAGCGAATTCATCGGTCGACCACAATTTCGAGTAACTCGATCGCCGGCTCGCCGTCGCAATAGATCAGTGCGGTCCGCCCGTAGACTGTCGCGTCAAGCGAGACGTCGAGCAACTCGGCGAGTGCCGGTCCAGCTTCCACCCGCCATAACCCCTGTAGCTGGACTTCGCGGAGCACGCCGTTTTCGATCAGCACGCGGCCGAGCGGGACGGATTGGCTTTCGATTTGACGCCACACGTCAGCGCTGAGCGTGTCGACGTTCAGTCGGACGATCCCGTACTGAACGACTTTCCCCGATTCGGATCCGACCAACGTGATCTCGCGGGCGTACCAGCTCCCCGTACGTGGAGTCGCGGATTCCGCCATGTGCGTCTGGGACATTTCCGAACGCAAAGTTTCGGAGCGGGTGGTTCGGTGAACCCGCACGTCCACCTTTTGTCGATGAAACGCCTCGACCGTCACCGTCATGTGCCCGTTGTGGTCGAGCAACCGGTCGTAGGGAACGGGAACCTTCTCGACTGGGGTGAACCGTCCCAGCCGCTGGTGACATTCACCCTCGCCGTAAAAAAGATCGAGCAAGCTTTCGATGCGGACGTCGGGTCGACATCGCGGCGACGAGCCGAGCGGGTGCGACTCGTCGGGGGGGGCAAGGCCACGGGGGTTCGTCCCGCTCATCCGGCACCAAACGTTGCGAGGAATGACAGGCCGGCGAAGGGTCACGCCTCCGTCGGGGTGACCGTCGGGGCTTGGATTCCGATCGAGACGACCGCGGGGGAGGGAAGCTCCGGACGCTCGAGCACCGTGTCGACCAGGAAGTAAAACAACCGCCGCAACGCCTCGGGCTCGATGTCGTCGGCGACCTGTTCGGCGCGGGCTTGGTGTTTGTCGACCAACCGCATCGCCGTCTCGAACACGTCGGCCTGATGATACAGTTGGCGGACGCGGGCGAACCTTTGCTCGTCGGCTAGCTCCCCGTTCGGTTCGGCGAGCCGGAGCAGTTCATCCCGCTGGGCTTCGGGTAACCCTTCGACCGCGAGCGCCCACAAGACCGTCGGCCGACCCCCGATCGCGTCGCCGCCGGCGGTCAACTTGTTCGAATCGTCGCCACAGAAATCACCCAAATCGTTCAGGATCTGAAACGCGACCCCCAGGTTGCGGCTGAACTTGCGGATCGGTTCGACGTACGCCTCGGCGTCCGCGGCAAGCCGGATCCCGCTGTACAAAGCCGCTTCGAACGCCGGTGACGTCTTGAGCGCGTACACCTTCAACGCGTCGAGCGGGGCGAGCCGGCGATCGGTCGAGTCTCGCCACAACAACTCGGCCCCTTGACCTTCGGCGAGCCGGGTGTGCGCGGCCGCCAAGCTGTCGAGCACGTCGACGCGGGCTTGCGGATCGACCGCGTCGCCGTCGCCACGGCTGAGAAGCCGATACCCGAGACCGATCAAATAGTCGCCAACGTTGATCGCCGTCGGTAGCCCGAACGAACGGTGAACGGCGGGTTGCCCATATCGGAACGCGTCGTCGTCTTCGATGTCGTCGTGGACAAGGCTCGCCTTATGAAACGTTTCGATGCTCATCGCGGCGCGTCGCACCGAGTCGGGAATCTCGACGAGTGCCGCCTCACCACCGGCTTCGGTCCCCGCCCCCCCTTTCATCGCGTCGTACGCGGCAATCGTGATGAACGGCCGCGAATGTTTCCCGCCGCGAGTCAAAAAGTCGTACGCGATCCGTTCCGTCGCCGCGATCGGATCTAAACCGAGGACCGAGTCGAGCGACGCGGAACTCTCGTCGAGCGGGGATCGGTCGCGGATCCGCGGCGCGATCCGGTCGATCGATTCGGGCTGGAACAGATCGCCCGCCGCCCGCATCAGGTGCACGTAACTTTTCGTTTGGCGGGCCGCCGGTTTGTACGGCGTGCGGATCATCTGGTCGACCCATTCCTCGTCGACCTTGGTGTTCCGGCAATCACTGCTCAATAGCGGCACCGCCATGCACGGGATCCCCGCGAGCAACACCTTGTCGATCGCCTTTTCCAACACGTTCAAACAGGCCACCCCGATCACCGCATCGACATAGCCGCCGACGATGATCTTCATCACCACCGGCGAACCCTCGGCAACCAACACGCGGTAACCCATTTCCTCGGCCAACCCGCGAAAGTCGGCGATGCTGCACGCCCCGCACTCTTTGCAGTTCATACCGAACTGGTCGTAATCGGCCGGGCACCCCTCGGCATGTTTCAAACAGTGCGGTAACAGGAACAGCCGTCGATCGGGCGGAACCGTCGATAGCTGTTCACGCCAAAATTCGGTGCTGATCATCACCATCATCCACCCGACATAGGCCTCGGGAAGGTCCGCCTCCTCGAGCGCACGACGGGCGATCTGTTCCAGCTCGTCCTTCGTCATCGGCATCGTGCGGTCGAGCCGCGAGGCGACATCGGCACACCGTGCACGAAGGCTCTCCCGCATCTCACGCGTGGCGGGAACGTCTTTCAAATGGCTCGTCTTGCGACGCTTCGAACGGCCGCCTGTCGCGGCGTCATTCGTCGATCGAGACGTTTCGGTTGGGCTTACTCCGGTCGACAAACCGTGTACCTCTGCGGTCACTCAGGTGGGATTTGTATCTTCGGCGGGACGTCTTGGGGATTCAGCGGAACGTCTTGGGGATTCAGCGG